>NZ_FOIP01000001.1:2782500-3082500 GCF_900105215.1 Lacrimispora sphenoides
AGATCATTACAGATTCCAATGAAAAGTCCATTACCTTTAAGGATAACGGACTTGGAATGACCATGGAGGAAGTCGATGAGTACATCAACCAGATCGCTTTCTCAGGCGCCCAGGATTTCCTTGAAAAGTATAAGGACAAGGCCAATGAAGATCAGATCATCGGTCACTTCGGACTTGGTTTTTATTCCGCATTCATGGTAGCTGACAGAGTTACGATTGATACCTTATCCTATAAGGAAGGCGCTTCTGCGGTTCACTGGGAGTCTGACGGCGGTACGGAATATGAGATGGAAGAAGGGGACAAGGCAGAGTTTGGTACCACCATTAAGCTGTATCTCAATGAAGAAAGCCTGGAATTCTGCAACGAGTACCGCGCAAAAGAGGTTCTTGATAAATATTGTTCCTTTATGCCGGTGGCAATCTATTTATCCAGTTCATCTTCAGAGCCTCAGTATGAGACCATTGAAAAGGATGAGCTGACCGATAAGGACACTGTTATCGAAACCATCCTCGAGGAAGCAGAGACCGAGGAAAACGAGAACGAAAACGGTGAGAAGGAAGTCGTAGAGGTATCTCCTGCCAAAGAAAAATATAAGATTAAAAAGCGTCCGGTACCTGTCAATGATATCAATCCCCTGTGGAACAAGCATCCAAACGACTGCACAGAGGAGGAGTACAAGTCCTTCTACCGCAAGGTATTCAATGACTACAAGGAACCATTATTCTGGATTCACTTAAATATGGATTATCCTTTTAACTTAAAAGGAATCCTTTACTTCCCCAAGCTGAATTTAAATTATGACAGCCTGGAGGGAACCATTAAGCTGTATAACAGCCAGGTATTTATTGCTGACAATATCAAGGAAGTTATTCCGGAATTCCTGATGCTGTTAAAGGGAGTGATCGATTGCCCGGATCTGCCGCTTAACGTATCCAGAAGCGCTCTTCAGAACGATGGTTTTGTGAAGAAGATTTCTGACTACATCACAAAGAAGGTTGCGGATAAATTAACCGGTATGTTTAAGACAGACCGTGAAAATTATGAAAAATACTGGGATGACATCAATCCATTTATTAAATTCGGCTGTTTAAAAGATGAAAAGTTCGCGGAGAAGATCAATGATTCCCTCCTGTTTAAGAATCTGGACGGCAAGTATTTAACTCTTTCCGATTGTCTGGAGGAGAATAAGGAGAAGCATGAAAACAGCGTATTCTATATCTCCGATGAAAAAGAGCAGAGCCAGTACATCAACATGTTTAAAGAGGCAGGCATAGATGCGGTTTATTTAACCCATAATATTGACAGTCCGTTTGTAGGCTATCTCGAACAAAAGAATGAGAATGTTAAGTTCTTATGCATCAATTCTGACTTATCCGACATCTTCAAAGAAGAGGTAAAGGAAGAAGATAAGGAAGCCATGAAGGCAGATGCAGAGACCCTGACCGAACTGTTCCGCAAAGCATTAAACAAAGAGCATCTGGAAGTAAAGGTGGAGAAGTTAAAGAACGGAAATGTATCTTCCATGATTACCGTATCTGAGGAATCCCGCCGCATGCAGGAAATGATGAAGATGTATACCATGCCGGGAATGGATCCTTCCATGTTTGGCGCAGGCGGTGAGACCCTGGTTCTTAACTACAACAATAAGCTGGTGCAATATATACTGGGACACAAAGACGGAGCCCATACAAACTCTATCTGTGAACAGCTTTATGATCTGGCGGCTCTCAGCCATGGTTCTCTGACACCGGAGCGCATGACGAAATTTATTGCCAGAAGCAATGAACTGATGCTTGTGATGGCAGAGGAATAGAACGTGAATCCTTGGATTTAGGGATATCTTTTTTCGCCTGATTGTGCTATATTAGATACAGCGATTTAAAATTGGCAGGGAAAATACCTTTGGGGGAACCTGCCCCCGCTGTATTGGGCATGTATCTATTACCCAGATAGCATGGGCATGGAAAGGAGAAACTTTAATGAAGGAAAAGACTATGAAGATGAGAAAGGCGATGCTGCGTCTGATGATCGCTCTCATGCTGGGTATATTCGCAGGAGCTGCACCTGGAGCCGCACTGGTGTCTCACGCAGAGACAGTTGCTGCTTCAGAGGCCAACCTACCGGCAGAAGGAACATCTGAGGACTTTGGAGTGACCTTTTTAATATGGTTTTTTGGGGGAATTACGCTTCTGATCCTGTTTGTTGTCGTAGTGGTCGTTTGTTCCAGCATAAGCGCAGTAGGAGTATTTGATGCGCAGGGAGAGGAATAATATCTGATGGTAAGATAAGGACTTGTACCTTGGAAGTTTCCCGGTATAAGTCCTTTTTTATGAAAAAAAAATTATTTTTGCATCATTAAGATTCATTCTCATAGCAGCCGGATCATGTAAAATTATTCTATTGACATCCGAGTCTGGTTTCTCTATAATATATGGTAATGAATACTACATGATAAGTTTTTCGCCAGGAGGAAGGATAGAGATATGAGCTATAAAATCATTGGGGACAGCTGCCTGGATCTTACGGCAGATCTAAAGAAAGATCCTCACTTTCAGATAATTCCCCTTACTTTGCAAGTGGGAAATACTCACGTAATCGATGACGAGACCTTTGACCAGAAGAGTTTTTTAGAGCTGGTAAAAAGCAGCAGCGAGTGTCCTAAAACAGCATGTCCGTCACCGGAGTTTTATAAAGAAGCCTTTGAATGCGACGTGGATCAGATTTTTGTTATCACTCTGTCCGAGCATTTAAGCGGCAGCTATAACAGTGCGGTTCTGGGAAAAAGGCTCTATGAAGAAGAACATGGGAATGACGGGAAAAAGATCGCTGTGCTTGGCTCGGATTCAGCCTCAGCCGGACAGTTAAATATCGCTCTTTACGTCCAGTCCCTTTGCCAGGCATCTCTGCCCTTTGAAGAAATTGAAGAGAAGGCAAGGACCTTCATCAAGAATATGAAGACCTATTTTGTATTGGAAAGTCTGGATACTTTACGAAAAAATGGACGACTTACCGGTCTTCAGGCATTTTTTGCCACTGCCTTAAACATTAAGCCGGTTATGGGTGCGAATTCAGGCGTAATCATTAAGCTGGACCAGGCAAGGGGAATCAATAAAGCGCTGGCCCGCATGGTGGAGATTGCTATTAAGGACGGAGGAGAAACCAGAGATAAGGTTCTGACAATTGCTCATTGTAATAATCCGGAACGGGCAGAGCATGTAAAGCAGGAGATGCTCAAGCAGGCCGTATTTAAGGATGTGCTCATTGTAGAAACAGCCGGAGTTGCTACGGTATATGCTAATGACGGCGGAATCATCTTAACGCTATAACGATATTTGATAAAAGCTTTACAAGTTTGGAAAAATATGTTAAAATGCTCACAAATAGAGAGTTTGACTAGGTGTAACTGTAATTAATCATGCAGGCATAACTGGTTATATTTATACTTTTGCTCAGGCAAGGCGTAAATATGACCAGTTTTTTATTTTAGGGAATTGAAATTAAGATTCAAAGACAGTACGTTTTATGAGAGGCCGAAAATCAGCCTCTCAAAAGCTGTATTATAAAAAGAAAGGATGGGAACTATGAGAGAAAACTTTTTGTGGGGAGGAGCCACTGCGGCAAACCAGTGCGAAGGCGGCTGGAAGGAAGGAAACCGGGGAATGGGAACTGTGGATGTGATCCCATGGGGAGAGAATCGTCTTCCGGTTATGCAGGGGGAGAAGGATTACAGGCAGCTGCCGGAAGATTCCTATTATCCCTCCAGGGAAGCCATTGATATGTACAATCATTGTAAGGAGGACATCGCCTTATTTGCAGAAATGGGATTTAAATGCTATCGCTTTTCCTTTTCCTGGTCCCGTATTTTTCCAACTGGAGAAGAAGAGAAGGCGAATGAAGAAGGGCTTAAGTTTTATGAGGATTTCATTGATGAGCTTTTAAAGTATGGGATCGAACCGGTAGTGACCATCTGCCATTTTGATATGCCGCTGGCTCTCGTTGAAAAATATGATTCCTGGAAAAACCGAAAGGTCATTGATTGTTTTGAGAAATACTGCGATGCTATTTTCCGCCGTTTCAGGGATAAGGTGACTTACTGGATCACATTTAATGAGATCAATATGCTTCTTCACCTGCCGTTTATGGGTGCCGGAATCCGGTTCTCTGAAGGAGAAAATGAAATGCAGGTGAAATATCAGGCTGCCCATAACGAATTAGTGGCTTCTGCCATGGCAACCAGACTGGCTCATCAGATTAATCCGGATTTTAAAATAGGCTGCATGCTTGCTGCAGGAAATTTCTACCCCTTTAGCTGCAATCCTAAGGATGTCTGGGAAAGCATAAAAAAAGACAGGGATAATTATTTCTTTATTGATGTACAGGCCAGAGGAGAGTACCCTGCCTATGCAAAGAAAATGTTTGAGAGGGAAGGAATAAAGCTTGAAACAGGTCCGGAGGACGACGAAATCTTAAAAGAGCATACGGTGGACTTTATTTCCTTCAGCTATTACTCATCCCGGTGTGTTAGCACAGCAGAAGAAGCCATCACAGAATCCACATCAGGCAATGTGATGAAGAGCGTTAAGAATCCCTACTTAAAGGAATCGGAATGGGGATGGCAGATCGATCCTCTTGGACTTAGGGTTACTTTGAATACTCTGTATGACCGTTACCAGAAACCGTTATTTATCGTGGAAAACGGCCTTGGTGCAGTGGATAGACTGGAAGAGGATGGAAGCATCATAGACGACTACCGGATAAATTATCTGGAAGAGCATATAAAAGCAATGATCGAGGCTGTGGATGAGGATGGAGTAGATTTATTGGGATATACCCCCTGGGGCTGTATTGACCTGGTCAGTGCATCTACAGGAGAAATGAAAAAGCGCTACGGATTTATCTATGTTGATAAGGACAATGAAGGAAATGGAAGCTTAAAACGCAGCAGGAAAAAATCCTTTGAATGGTATAAAAATGTAATCGCAAGCAATGGAGCTGTTTTGAAGGAAAGCGGATCTTGATAGCAAAATAGCATACGGGGAGGAAGGAAAGCACCTTTTGGGATCGGACAGACCCGGAAAGGTGCTTTTTTTGATGGATTTCATTATAATTAAAAGGAAAAACATATTTTTGTTGAAAATAGTAGGAGTAAAAGATATAATATATAAAAATACAAAAGTTTGAGGGGTCCGATGGAAAAAGAACAATTTTTATATAAAAAAATTTATCTGGATTTAAAAAATAAGATCCTTGCCGGAGAGCTGGAGGAAGGAACATGTCTGCCCCAGACGGGAGAATTAGCGGCTGCGTATGGAGTGAGTACCATAACCATTACCAATGCTTTAAATGCACTGAAAGGGGATGGCTACTTAAACCGGATCAAGGGGAAAGGAAGCTTTATACAGATTCCGGTAAAGATCGCAGGGACTTTAACAAGCGGTTTTGATGCTGCATCGGAACGATATGAGAACCCGGACCGGGATAAGATGCTGGGCCTGGTTCTGGAGCATGTATCCTCCTGTTTTGGGCTTGATATGATGTATGCAATGGATGCCATGGCGGCTGAGGCCGGCTATAAGCTTTGCGTCCGCTTTTCCTACGGAGAGAGAGAGAAAGAAACAGAGGAAATTGAGTTTTTAAAGGAGCTTGGCGTCAGTGGGATCATAGTCATGCCCTGTCATGGAATTTATTATAATACAGCTATTTTAAAGCTTGTGGTTGAAGAATTTCCTATGATACTGATCGATAAAAAAATGGAGGGGATTCCGGTTCCATCCGTAAGAACAGACAACTATCTTGCCATGAAAGAGCTGGTGGATTATCTGGTTCATAAAGGAAATAAAAAGATCGGCTTCATTACATTTTCAGAAAACGGCACTTCTTCTATTAAGGACAGAAGAAAGGGATTCCGTGAGGCCATAAGGGCTGCCGGGGTCGAGAATATAGAGGAATGCTGTCTGGAAGGGGCTGAAAAAATAAATATTTATTCAGATGATCTTGATATAGGCCTCAGCGGGAAGATTGAACGGTATCTTGATGATAATAAGGACTTAGATGCGGTAATCTGCGCAGAATATGGAATTGCCAGATGGCTTGGAAAATGGAAGGGAATTACCGTATGCTGCATTGACGAAGATTATTTATCACCCGGAGGTCCTCATTTCACTCATATAAAGCAGAATGAAAAGAAAATTGCCTTTGAAGCCATCAGGATCCTGTTAAAACAGATAGAAAAAGATCCGTCCTACAGCCAGATGGATTGTTTGGTTCCTGGAATATTTTGCGAATACTAAAATATATATTTTGCTCCTGTGATAATTAGGGTGCAGAACAATGATTATAATTGTTCTGTGCTCTTTTTTTATTCGTTGTAAATATTGCATAAAAAATATTGATTGATTATGTGTTTTAGTAACAAAATACCGATACATAGTTGAAAGTAAAAGTGTGATATGGTATTATAAATAAATAAAACATATATTTTAATTAAAATATATGTAAAAGTTGAGTAAATATGGTTTACAAAATCAAAAATATAATATAGTATGATTTTGTAGTCCCAAAGAGTGTTGGATTGAAAGGAGAAAAAATGAAAAAAAGAAGAGTCATGTCACTGCTCGCAGCAGCACTTATGGTGTGTTCCATAAGCGCCTGCGGAAAACAGGAGAGCGCTAGCACAAAAGCAAGCCAGACAGAGGAAAGTAAGGCAGAAGAAAGTAAGACAGACGAAAGTAAGACAGAAGCAGCCAGCCAGCCGGGGAAAGAAGCGGGGGGCACCGTAAAGATCATGACAGCTAATACAGGAGGCAAGGATGAAGCGGAAATGAAGCTTTTTACAGAAGCCCTTTCTCAGGCCACAGGCCTTACGGTTGAATTTGAAAAGCCGGCATCGGATTATGACAAGGTTCTGATGCAGAAATTAAGCGGCGGCGAAACCTATGACCTGATTTATATCACTGCCAGCCAGTATGCTAATCTGGTAGCTCAGGGGGCCTTAATGGATATTACGGACCGGGTAAATGGTTCGGAGATTCTCACCGGCAATGTGGATCCGGCTGAGTGGAAGGACATCACCATTGACGGTAAAATCTACGCCGGTTTCAACAAAAAGGAGATCCACAGGGTAGTGGCTTTAAACAACACGCTTCTTAAAAAGGCAGGAATCGATTATAAGATGATCGAGCCCACCATGGATGGATATTATGATGTGATGAAAAAATTAAAAGACAGCAGCCAGGACCCTGACTTTTATCCCTTTGATTCTATTTTATCTGAAACCTATGATTTACAGCCCTGGATGGCGGCAGCGGGCTTAAAGAACGGCGTGGTCCTGGACGATTCCGGGAAGCGGTTTGCGCCATACTCAGAAGATGGAGCAGCACCTGTATGGGAATGGTTTAAAAAGCTGTACGACGATGGTCTGCTGGATCCCTCCTCCTTTGTAGATAAGACAAAGGATATGAGAGCCAAAATGGGGGCCTCCTCACAGAAGACGGCTTTGACGGTAGACTGGGCAGCATGGGTTGGTTTACATAATGCAAATGCTAAGGCAGGGGGAATTTCTCCCGAAGATTTTGAGATCGTTTCTCTTCCTGGACTTAAGACCCCTGACGGAAGCTATATGCTGGTCAAAGGAAGCGCCAGTTTGTTTGCAGTTCCTGCCAATGCAAAGAATCCTGACGGAGCCATGAAGGTTTTAGAGTATTTTGCGACGCAGGAAGGCGGAAATCTTCTTTCAACCGGAATTTTAGACTATGATTATACTGGTTCAGATGGGAAATTTGAATTGACGGAAACAGGAGCTCAGCACGGCAATGACCATGGCGCTCCATTCCCTATCTATAAGGATTTCAAGCCGATTTTCGGATTCAATCCCGGAGTGGAAGAGGCGTTAAGCTACAGCAGCTATGCAACCATTGACAGGATCATTCCTAATGAAGCGGATTACAAGGAAATCGTGGGCAAATGGGGGATCAAGATCATCAAAGGAGATGTTTCCACCCAGGAGGGGCTTAGCGGCATGAGAAAAGAGCTTGTTGACCGGAAAGTGACTGACCGGTAATCACAATTCCCAAAAAAGACAGGAGGTATCGGTTTGAAAGGACAGCTTAAGAAAAGGATATTGCGGTATAAGGAGATCTATCTGCTGCTGATACCAGTTCTCATCTACTTTCTTGTATTTTCCTATTATCCGCTGGTACTGGGAATCATAAAAAGCTTTCAGAAGGTAAAGCTTTTAGGCGGCTATGAGATAGTAGGGTTTAGCAATTACAAGGAGATTTTTGGGGATAGGCAGTACAGACAGGCGTTTATTAACAGTCTTACAGTAGGAGGCGGAACCTTTATCCTGCAGTTTGTCTGGGGACTATTAATAGCTGTATTGCTGAATGAGATCAGAAGCAAGGCACCCAAATCCCTGTTCCAGACGGTTACTTACATACCGTATCTTCTGTCCTGGTCTGTGGTAGGAGGTTTGTGGATCTCCATTTTATCGCCTGCAGGCATGGTAAACGGCATTATGAGGGCTTTCATGGGAACCAGTTATTCTCCCATGGTATTTATGTCGGAGGGACGTTTCGCCAGATCGATCATGATTTTTACAGGTGCATGGAAAGGGGCCGGCTATTTTGCGGCCCTGTTCCTGGCCGCCATGGTCGGAATCGATTCGGCCCTGTATGAATCCGCCAGAATGGATGGTGCTACAAGAATCAAGCAGATCCGATACATCACTCTGCCGGTCATCGTGCCCACCATGAAGGTGGTAGCAGTGTTGTCGGTCATGGGAATCCTGCGGAACTTTGACCAGATTTTTGTTATGATGAATGCCTCCATCAGCGATAAGGTAAAAAACCTGCTGGTTTTAATTTACGAACAGGGCATTATCCAGTTTAATGTAGGGACTGCTACGGCGGCTGCGACCGTCGTATTATTCGCAACCCTGCTGATTACCTCGGCAGTCAGAAAAATGCTGAAATATGATGAGATTTATTCCTGATGGAAAGGGCAGAGATATGAAGAATAATCTAGATAAAAAAGGTTTGACAGGTTTCTGGAGAGTACTATTTTTGTTTTTGACGGCAGCCATTTTTCTTACCATGTTTCTTCCCATGTGGAATGTATTTGTAGTGTCCACCTCAACAGCCCTTGATTCCTCTCAAAGCGGAATCAAGCTGTGGTGGACAACATTCAGCTTGGAAGGCTTTTTCTATGTATTCCGGGTGACCAAGATGGCAAGACCGTTTCTAAATTCCCTTTTTATAACCACCTTGGGTACTGTGATCCAGGTTCTTTTATCAGCCCTTGCAGGCTATGTTCTGATACAAAAGAGCCTTCCTTTTAAAAACTTTATATCCTCCTTCATCATGCTCACCATGATGGTGCCGGGGGACTTAACTTTGATATCCGTTTACCAGCTCAATAAGCAGCTGTCATTGTTAAATACTTATCAGGGGTTGGTGCTAAATGGACTGGTGTCCGGTTTCAGCATTATGATGATGAGAAATTACTTTGAGACGGTCCCTTATTCTCTTGCGGAATCAGCCAGAATGGACGGGGCAGGTGAGTTAAAAATATTCGGAAGTATCTATATGCCTATATCCCTTCCGGGATTTGCTACTGTGTTCTTCATGGAGTATGTGGCCAGATGGAACTCTATCATGCTTCCCGCGACCTTGATCACGGACGAGAAAAAGTATACCCTTCCTCTGATGTTAAAGCAGATGATCATGTCTGTAGATTCCACATCGGGAACGGCGGCAACTCCGGATAACGCGATAATGGCGGCGATCGTGATTTCAACCATACCGCTGCTGATCATCTATATGTTTGCCCAGAGATTTCTCATGGAGGGCATAAACATGGGGGCCGTTAAGGGCTAAAGGAGGACCGAAATGAAGGAAAAGACAATCACATTTCAAAGGACAGTAATAAAAGAGGAAGAAGGGCTGTATTTAGAGGTACCGTTTTTCGTGCCGGATCAGGCTGAGGCCATGGAACTATCATACGACTACGAAAGGAACGGAACTATCATTGATTTCGGCCTGTTAAATGATACGGGAGAATTGATCGGCTGGTCCGGCTCTGACCGGAGCCGGATCGTTATTTCAGATCACAGGAGCATGGCTGGTTTTGCGTCGGTTCCTGTAAAGCAGGGACAATGGAGCATACTACTGGGAGCCTATAAGGTAGAAGAACAGGGAGTGGTAATTACATATAAAATTACGTTCCATTTAAAAGGCCTGCGGTTATATAAGGGAGATACCCACCTTCATTCCAGCGGCTCCGACGGAAATATGACTCCGGAAGAACTGGCACTTGCTGCCGGAAGAGAAGGGCTGGATTTCCTGTTTGTTACGGATCATAACAATTATGCCCACAATTACCAGCTTCGTTCTACGGACCTGGTAACCATGATTCCGGGAGTGGAATGGACCCATTACAAAGGACATATGGGAATGCTGGGAAGGAATCGTCCATATAAAAGCTTTCTCTCCAATTCCCTGGAAAGGACCGTAGAAATCGTCGAGGAAGCAAGGGAAAACGGTGCCTTTACGGTACTAAACCACCCCTTCTGTCCCTGGTGCGGCTGGCAGTGGGGGATGGAGAAGGTTCCCTTTGACGGGGTGGAGGTTTGGAACGGAGGCTTAATGCCGGAGAGCAACCAGGCCTGCCTGGCCTGGTGGGATGAAAGGCTTAAAGAAGGGAAAAGGATCCCAATAACAGGGGGCAGCGATTTTCATAAATATGAACTGGGAAGAATGCCGGCTTCTCCTTGTACCTGCGTGTACGCCCTGTCAAATTCCGCCGAGGATATATTAGAAGGACTTAAAAAAGGCCATTCCTTTCTGACCATATCTCCGGAAGGTCCCATGATGGAAACCTGGGCCGGGGAGGCTCTCATGGGAGATGAGATCCCGGAAGGAAGCGAAATCATGTTTAATTTCCGAAACTTACGCGAGGGAGATATCCTGTTCCTGGTTTCCCAGGACGGCAGGGAAGAAATCCCTTGCGGATCGGGCCGGCTTTCCATTCAAAGAACTGCCGGAAAAGCCGGATATCTCAGGGCGGAGATCAGGCGGAGTTTTCTTAAGGGGTATCCTTATATTCCGGTGCTCCTTTCCAATCCTTACTATATAACAGGTGAAAAAAATGACAAAGAATGAAATAGTGACAAATGAAACAATAAAAAGGGTACATGTAGTATTCATGACCCATTTTGATATGGGATTTACGGATCTTGCAGACCGTGTTCTTTCCAGCTATATCCAGGATTTTATTCCTGAAGCCATCAGGCTTGCCATGGACTTAAACCAGGATGGAAGGAAACGGTTTATCTGGACCTTAGGGGCATTCTTAATTGACCAGTATTTAAAAAAATCGCCTCAGGCGGAAGCACAGAAAATGAAAGATGCCGTTATGAGAGGAGATATCAGCTGGCATGGACTGGCCTTTACCACTCATACAGAACTGATGGATGCTGACCTGATGAATTTTAACTTAAGCTATGGGGACAGACTGGACAGAGAGTTTGGAAGAAAGACAATGGCTGCAAAACTTACTGACGTACCTGGCCATACGAAAGCCATGGTGCCAATCATGGCCCGCCATGGGAAACGATATCTTCATATCGGAGTAAATGCCTCATCCATGAACCCAATGGTTCCCAAAAGCTTTGTATGGCGGTCAGGAAACAGCGAGATTCTTGTCCAGTATTCCCCTGTTTATGGCTCGACCTGTTATATGGAGGGTATGGAGGATGTTCTGGAGTTTGTCTTTTTAGGGGATAATCTGGGCCTTCCCACGAGAGAAGATGTTTTAAGTCAATTAGAGGAATTGGAAAAGAAATATCCAGGTGCAGCAGTGGAGGCCTCCACTTTGGATGCTTATGCCGGAAAGCTTTGGGAAAGAAGGGAAGAGCTTCCCGTAATAACGGAGGAAATCGGGGACACCTGGATTCACGGCATTGCCTCAGATCCGGTCAAGGTCAGCGGCTTCAGACGGCTTCTGGGCCTTAAGGATCAATGGAAAAGACAGGGGAAGTTTGATTATGAAGGGCCGGAATTCCATGGTTTTATGGAAAATCTTCTGATGGTATGCGAACATACATGGGGGCTGGATTATAAGAAGCACCTGTTTGATTTTAAAAATTGGGAAAAGGAAGATTTTAAGAGAGCCAGAAAAGAAAATCATGTAACGGGGGATATGTTTACGGAAAGAAATGCAGCTCTTTTACATGCCATATATAAGGAGAAAGGTGTGGATCATCTGGAGAGCACCTATGACCGGTACGAAAGCTCCTATGAGGAGCAGCGGGCCTACTTACTCGAAGCGGTCCGGCTGCTGCCGGAGGAGCTTAAAGAGGAAGCCAGGCAGGCGCTAACATGGAATCCGGTTACAGAAGTAGAGACATGGGAAGAAGGAGGAGAGGTCCATCCTTTTGAGATCGTTTCCATACAGGACTGGAAAGCGGCGTTTGATGGAAGCGGCTCAATGGTATATCTGGAAAAGGAGGGAAAGGTCTGGATCCAGTCAGGCTGCTTTGGCCGTTTTTCTTATGAAACCTATGGGGCTACGGATACGGTATCGGAATATTATGAGTACAATCATGCATTTAAGGAAAATATGGCCTGGTCAGAAGCAGATTTTTCAAAGCCCGGACTGGAAACTGTGGAGGGACTTACTAACTGGAATTATACCTTTGGAGTGCGGGAGATGAGAAGGTCTGATTCTGTAGTGAGGATTTGTCTGGCAGGGAACCCGGCGGCTGTAAGGGAATATGGATGCCCTGAGCGGGCGTGGATTACCTACACGTTTGGAGAAGAATTATTGTGCGATCTTTTGTGGGAAAATAAAGATGCCAATAAAATGCCTGAAGCCCTTTGGTTTGATGTTAATCTTGATGTTGAAAATCCTTATCTCTGGAGGATGAAGATCATGGATCAGGAAATCTCTCCTCTTAAGGTAGTAAAAGGAGGAAACCGAAGGCAGCACTGCATAGAAAAGCTGGTCTATGACGGGGCGGATGGGACCATAGAAATACATAATACTGATTCTCCTCTGGTAAGTGTGGGAGGAAGGCGGCTGTATGGCGGTTGTCTGGAGCTTCCGGATATGAAAAAGGGATTTTCCTATTGCCTGTTTAACAATAAATGGGGAACTAATTTTTCCATGTGGTGCCAGGAAGACTGCAGGTTCCGGTATGTCTTAAGCTTTCAAAATAAGTAAAAGGGAATATTTGACAAATCTATGGAACCAGTGTAAGATAAAAAAATGGAATATAATCCAAAGAAATATGAAAGAAAAGTTATGGAAAAACCCATGGTTTTTGTGGAAAAAGTAATGAAAAATGAAAACTCATGTGGAAATAGTCAACAATCAGGAGGAGTAGATGAAGAAAAAAAATGGGCTGATGAAGATTCTGATTTTCCTACCCATAGTGCTGTTTATTTTGCTTGTCGGGTGGATCGGGGTAGGTGAATGGAATGGAAAACAGGCCGTTCCAAGGGAAAGCCTGACCCATTCAGAGCCTGAGACATCAGGGGAAACGGAAGTCCTGACGGTGGAAGAATCCCAGTCTCAGGAAGAAACCGCTCCAATTGAGGAAGAAACAGAGCAAAAATCAGCCGTTCAGCTCCTCTTTGCAGGTGATATATTACTATCTAGTCATGTGATGGCAGCTTATGATAAGGTGGGGGGCATGAATGGTGTCCTGGACGAAGGATATCGGAGTGAAATCAGCAATACGGATATCTTTATGGCCAACCAGGAGTTTCCTTTCAGCGACAGGGGCTCTGCTGCACCGGATAAGCAGTTTACATTCCGACTGCCGCCTTCCAAAGTCTCCCTGATGAATGAAATCGGAGTTGACATCGTTACTCTGGCCAATAACCATTCCCTTGACTATGGAACAGATGCCCTTGTGGATACCTGCACGGCCCTGGATGGAGCCGGTATTAAGTACGTGGGGGCAGGCCCTGATATGAACCGTGCCAAACAGCTTGAGAAGATAGAAGTGAATGGAAAGGCCATAGGCTTTCTGGGAGCGTCCAGGGTCTATCCCGATCCTAACTGGGTGGCGAACAGCAAAAAGCCAGGTATGGTAAGCGGTTATGATCCCACCATCCTTTTGGAAGAAATAAAAAAGGCAAAAGAAAGTTGTGATTATCTGGTGGTTTATGTCCACTGGGGTGTGGAGCGGGATGAGAAGCCTCAGGAATATCAGAGGGCTTTAGGAAAGCAGATCATCGACGCAGGGGCTGACTTAGTGATGGGAAGCCATCCTCATGTTCTTCAGGGAATTGAATATTACAACGGCAAGCCTATCTGCTACAGCATGGGAAATTTCATCTTTGGAAGCAGCATCCCAAAGACAGCCCTTATAAGGGCACAGGTGGATTTTGCCCAGGGAAGCACCACATTGTCCTTAGTCCCGGGGACATCAAAGGCAGGATATACCAGGAAGCTGACCCAGGAAGACGAGATCCGGGAATTTTACCAATATATCCAGAGCATATCCTTTGATGTATCAATTGATGAAAACGGCATTATTCACAATAATAAAAATTAAACTCAGACGAGGTATCTGTCACCCTGGCAGATGCCTCGTTCTTTTAGCCGTTTAGCCAGAGTGCCGAGGACCAGCTTTTTATTTCCGCTCCATAAAGGCGAAAGAAGAAGTTTTTTCGGTCCATCTCCGCTGATCCGGTGTATGACCACCTCGGCCGGAAGGAGGGCGATGCAGTCGATCACCAGGTCTGTGTATTCTTCCAGGGTATAGACAGGAACCAGGCCTTTATCATATTCTGCGGCAAGATCAGTTCCTTTTAACACATGAAGAAGCTGAAGTTTAATTCCATCGATTCCATGTTCTCCCAGATGACCCAGATAGTTTACAGTTTCCAAAATCATATCCCTGGTTTCTCCCGGAAGCCCTAAAATGACATGAGCGATGACCGTAAGACCGGCTTCCTTTAAATTCTGGTAGGCTTCATAGAACGTATGAAGGGGATATCCTCTGCGGATATGATCTGCTGTGGATTCATGGATGGTCTGAAGCCCCAGCTCTACCCAGACAGGCTTTATTTTATTTAATCTTATTAAAAGATTTAGGACATCAGGCGGAAGGCAGTCGGGACGGGTGGCAATGGAGAGGACCGCCACATCCGGATGGCAGATGGCCTGGGTAAACAGCTCTTCCAGATAGGGTACGGGAGCATAGGTGTTGGTATAAGACTGAAAATAGGCGATGAAACGGCCTTCTTCGGTCTTTATTTTACCCTGGATCCTTTTGCGGGCAGATTCAATCTGTTCCGTAACGGAGGAATGGAGGTTCAGGGATTCCGCAAATTCTCCTGATCCCCCGCCGCTGCAGAAAATGCATCCCCCGGTTCCCAGGGTCCCATCCCGGTTAGGACAGGTCATGCCGCCGTCAAGAGCCAGTTTATAGACTTTTTGTCCGTATTGTTTTTTCATTTCATAGTCCAGGGAATGGTAAGGTTTTTCGTTCCAGAACATGGTTTCCTCTTTTCCGCCCACGCTTTTTGGGCATAAAGGTATACCCGCAGGGTGTTTCCTCTTTTCTGCCCGTGCTTTCTGGGCATAAAGGTATGCCCTCAGGGTGTTTCCTCTTTTCTGCCCACGCTTTTTGGGCATAAAGGTATGCCAATGGGGTATTTCCTTTGCACTTATTTTTGTTTGTTTCATTATACGGGTCTCCTGGATGACCTGTCAAATTATTTTATAGGTTTTCGTAAAATATTATA
Organism: Lacrimispora sphenoides; assembly: GCF_900105215.1. Classification (NCBI taxonomy): domain Bacteria; kingdom Bacillati; phylum Bacillota; class Clostridia; order Lachnospirales; family Lachnospiraceae; genus Lacrimispora; species Lacrimispora sphenoides. Next base: position 2,798,260 of record NZ_FOIP01000001.1, read on the forward strand.
TTGTGAAATCTTTGGCATTTATGATATACTCGTAGCAATGACAATGCTTTGTCAATGAATGGGGGAAACCTTCCAGGTTACTATATAAATTGGGTGTGCCCAGCCCAAAAGCGTGGGCAGTAAATCGGAAAAGGAGAGCAAGTGACATGAAGATAAGTGATACGATTCAGCTGCTGGAGTCTAAGGAGTCTGAAAAGCTTATGACTGCTTTATATGGAAAAGAGGCAGTCAGGGAGAACATTGAACGTTATCAGAGCCTTATAGGAAACTTCCAGAAGAAATTTCCAGAGGATGATGTGATGCTGTTTTCCTCACCAGGGCGCACGGAGATCAGCGGAAACCATACCGATCATAACCATGGAAAAGTGCTGGCTGGAAGCATTAATCTGGATTGTGTGGGAGTAGCTGCAAAAAACAACAGCAGAAAAGTGAATATTATCAGTGAAACTTATAACCAGAGCTTTGAGATCGATCTGGATGACCTAGCTCCAAGCGATAAGAAGGCAGGAACCATTGACCTGGTAAAAGGTCTTTTAAAAGGCTTCTTAGAGGAAGGGTATGAGATCGGCGGCTTTGATGCCTGCGTAACAAGCAATGTCATCAGTGCGGCAGGTGTCAGCTCCTCTGCTTCCTTTGAGATGCTGCTCTGCTCTATTTTAAATACATTCTTTAACAATAGCGCCATGGATGCCGTGGCATATGCCCATATCGGCAAGTTTTCTGAAAACGTGTACTGGGACAAGGCTTCCGGCCTTTTGGATCAGATGGCATGTGCAGTAGGGGGACTTATTACCATTGATTTTAAGGACCCGGCAGTTCCGGTCGTAGAGAAGATTGATTTTGATTTTGGCTCTAAGAATCACAGCCTTATTATTGTCAATACAGGAAAAGGCCATGCGGATTTAAGCGCAGATTATTCCTCGGTTCCGGCAGAAATGAAAAAGGTTGCAGAATTCTTCGGAAAAGAAGTATGTGCTGAAATCACGGAAAAAGAGGTCATTGACAATTTACAGGAAATCAGGGATTTTGCCGGTGACCGTTCTGTCCTTCGCGCCCTCCATTTCTTTGAAGAGAATAAGAGAGTAGAGGCAGAAGTGGCTGCTTTAAAAGAAAACCGGTTTGAGGACTTTTTAAAGAAAATCACCGAATCTGGAAATTCCTCCTGGAAATGGCTACAGAACTGCTTTACCAACACCAGTTTCCAGGAGCAGGGAATCACCATTGCCCTGGCTCTTACGGAACTTTTCCTGGCAGAGAAAAATACAGGTGCATGCAGAATACATGGAGGCGGATTTGCCGGTGTCATCATGACCATGCTGCCTAATGAGCTGGTAGATGAATATATTTCCTATATTGAGAAAGCCATGGGAGAGGGCAATGCTTACCGAATGAGCATCAGGCCATATGGAGCCATCTGCTTCAATGAGATAATCAATCAATAATAATTGTAAATTCTGCCAAAATGGAGTAAAATATAATTAAGAAACGTTAGAAAAGAACGTGGGCAGAAGGAGGCATTATGAAAGAAAAGAAAAATCTGGTCATCACCATAGGAAGGCAGTACGGCAGCGGCGGCCGAATCGTGGGAAAAGCCCTTGCAGAGGAGCTGGGAATTCATTTTTATGATGAAGAGATTTTGTCCATAACTTCGGAGCAAAGCGCAGTTGGAGAGGTGTTTTTCCGTCTGGCGGATGAAAAGGCGGGTAGTAATCTGCTTTATAAGATCGTAAGCGGCTTAAAGCCCCAGCTTGGGAAACCCTCTACGGATGCGGACATTGTAAAACCGGAGAATCTGTTCCGTTTCCAGTCCCAGGTCATAAAAGAGCTGGCTTCGGAAGAGTCCTGCATTATTGCCGGACGGTGCGGGGATTATATCTTAGGCCGTGAAAAGGAAGAATTTCCGGGCCTGGTAAAAATCTTTGTTTACGCAGACACGGAAACCCTCATCAAGCGCACCATGGAAGTGGATAAGGTTGATGAGAAGGAAGCGGCAAAGCGTGTTAAGAAGATTAACCGGGAGCGGAAGGAGTATTACCGCTACTATACCGGCGAAAACTGGGAAAATTGGAACAATTATGATCTGATAATCAATACCAGCAGCATTGACTTAGAGCAGACCGCGAAGCTGATTAAGGATTATATTAAGCTTAGAGGAATTGAGCTATAAAGGAACGCATAAAACGGCGGCTTTGATTGTGATTTCAAAGCCGCCGTTTCCATGTCTAACGGTATATCATGGAACCAGTTTTAACGTTCCATGGATTTTTCCGGTACCAGCGCCGACAAGGCGCTATCTAAGTCATTCTTAAAATAGATCTGGTTTCCCTTGTTGCATTCATAAATAAAATCCCTTAGACTTTTGCTGGTATAGTTTGAAAAATCCCCTATGATTGCAAGCTTAAAACGGTAGTTTGAAAATTTCTGCAGGATTTCCCCTGCTATACCTGTTTTAAGATCAAAGAAGCTTTCATCAAGGCTTTCTTTATACAGGGTCATGCCGATGCAATCACATTGGTATTGGGACGAAGCCATTATATCAAGTATATCTTGAGCGGTGGATATCTTTTCGTCCTTATTAAGAATTACAATATTCTGGTTTCTTATTGTTTTTATATTCATCTCATCTAAATCCTTCTTTCTCTAGAAATGGAACTGTTATATCCAATATATTTGTCAGTATATGCCCGCAGCCTTGAAGAATGTGGGTTTCGGACATTGGAGCCAGGGCAGCAAGCCTGCGTGCCGTTTCATGAGCATCAATGGTGACATCATTTTCTCCGGCAATCAGAAGTACAGGCATGGTAAGTCTTTTTAATTGACTATCTGCAAAAACCGGCAGTGCATCCGTCATGGGAATAAAGTTTTGCACGATCAGCATAATAAAATCCTTTGCCTTTTGAGGTATATCACTTTCGCCAATTATGGAATCATCAAATGGCTCTGTACTATTTTTGTCCCGGGAAACATATTCCGCCGACTTAGAAATAAACTCCTGGCGGATTGGAGTGATGCCTGATGGAGAAATTAAAATAAGCTTTGCCACATATTCAGGAAATGCTGTTGCGAATTTCAAAGCCATCCATGCACCAAATGAATTTCCCATGATTATTACGCGGCAAATCTGTAATTTATCCAGAACTTCTTTCAACCATAATGCATATTCATCGGCAGCAGGGTCATACCTGTTTTCCTCACTGTTACCAGCTTCACCAATCATATCGATAGCGAATACATGATGATTTTTTGATAATGCGGAGATTTCTGCCGCCCAGAAGGCACTGTTGCTGCATGAGCCGTGGAGCAGTAGAAGAGGCGGGTTTTCCGGAAGTCCGCATTCTAGTACAAAGGTCTTTCCATATATGGTGTCTGTATAACGCTGCTTAGCTGGAAATTGACTTAATATTTGATTATAAATAGATAGTACTCTTTCTTTCCCTTCCGGGGACTTGAATACCTTATTTTGTATGGGCTTCATTAATAATCCTCCTGTCTAATCGTTTCAACCAATTCCATAATTAACTGAATGATTGCCTGTGCAAATTGGATGTTCCCCCATATGGTGACACGAACTTTGCATTCTGATTCCAGAAATTGTGCATGCATGGTCGGATGGCCATATTCCGGGAGATTGGTATTCAGCGCGGCAGTAACGGTATTCATAATACGAATGGCATCATCCATACCCTCGACATCGATATCAATTACGGAAGATACCTTTATTTCATAGTCGGATTTATTAATAGAATGGCTGGTTCCCTTTCCGCTTGGTAATTTTGTGCTTTCCATAAAAACACTTAAGTCATGTCCGGTCACTCTCCAGCTTTTTCCGATCTTTCCTGCTCTCAGCTTGCCTTCCCTGATGTAGCGCTGGATTGTCTTTGGGTGGATATTGAGCATTTCTGATATTTGTTCTACTGAATAATATTTCTCTTTCATATTAATCACTCCTTATTATTCCTTAAAATGCTTCGATAAAGTAATAATAAGGCATAATGGGGAATGTGTCAAGTGTTTATTTCAGGCTAAAATGTGGTAAATATAAATTCAGAAGGAGAGGGTATTACTATATGTGAAACATAAAAAGGCGGGTATCCGTACAAATATTACGGACCCGCCTAATTACTAAACACATATCTTCTGCCTGTATCGATTCAATAGTTTTCTATTCTAAATAAATAAGTTCACATTGGATTCTTCCGCATCCCCCAGATAAGCGCCTACGCCTCCAAGTTCCACTCCGTCGATCAACTCCTCGGCCCGGATTCCCATGACATCCATGCTCATGGTACAGGCAACAATTTTTACTCCGGATTTCATGGCCTTCTGGATCAGGGTTTCCAGTGAATCCACATTTTTATCGTTCATGATCTTTTTCATCATGGCGGTTCCCATGCCGCCCATATTCATTTTTGATAATTTTAATTTTTTACTTCCTCTGGGAAGCATGAATCCAAACATGGATTCCACCAGTGATTTGCGGACCGGCTGTTTTTCTGACTTTCTTAATGCCGTCAATCCCCAGAAGGTAAAGAACATGGTAACAGGTCTGCCCATAGCGGCAGCGCCATTAGCAATGATAAAGCTTGCCAAAACCTTGTCAAGATCACCGGAAAATACGATGATGGTCTTTCCTTCGGCTGCTTCCGTTTTTTCAGGGGCAGCAGGAGTTCCTTTCTTCACCAGGGCAACGTAATCTTTTCCGCGGAGTTCACAGGTCATAAGCTCATTACCGGTTCGTCTGCACCAGGCGCCGATGTCGCGGGTAAAACCGGGATCAGAGGCAGACACCTCCATGACTGCTCCATCCGGCATCTCCTTCATGGTTTCAAACACCTTCATGATGGGTCCGGGGCACTGCATGCCGCTGCAGTCTATGCGCATGGCAGAGGTGGGAATATTTTTCGTTTCCATCTGGCCGCTGTCGGAATAAACGGTTTGTTCGGAAGGAAGAACCCCTTCCGCCGTATAATGGGTCGACTGATAGAATCTGGCGCCGCCTGGATAAAGCTTGATATTATGAAAGCCGTTCTGCATCAGGAGGCGGGCAGCATTGTAAGCCCGGACTCCAATGGCGCAGAAGACGATGATTTTCTTTGAAGGATCCAGTTCTTTTAAGCGGTTTCTTAACTGTCCTAAAGGAATATGCTTTGCATTTGGCAGGGAAAAGGCCATTAGCTCTGCATCCTCTCTGACATCAAGCAGTACGGTCTCCGGGTTTTGCTCCACAGCATCCCAGGAGGAAAATGCAACCTTACCGGTAATCAGGTTTTCAGCCACAAATCCAGCCATGTTGACCGGATCCTTTGCTGAGGAGAAAGGAGGAGCATAAGCAAGCTCCAGGCTCTTTAAATCAGAGATTCCTGCACCAAGGCGGATGGACACCGCCAGAGTATCAATCCGCTTATCAACTCCGTCACGGCCCACAATCTGTGCTCCGAAGATCTTTTTCCCATCGGTGGAGAAAAGAAGCTTCAGAGTTATGGGCACGGCGCCGGGATAATAGCCTGCATGGGAATTCTGGGTAATGATGATGCTTTCATAGTCCCTTCCCTTTTGAAAACCCCTCTTGAGCAGTGCCTTTTCATTTGCACCGGTGGATGCTACAGCTAAATCAAATACTTTTGCAACCGATGTTCCCTGGGTTTTTTTATAGGTTTCCTGGGCTCCTGCAATATTATTGGCTGCAATGCGTCCCTGTTTGTTGGCAGGTCCTGCAAGGGGGACCATAGCCGGTTCCTGGAATATAAGGTCATCGACCTGAATCACATCGCCTACGGAATAGATATCCGGATCCGAAGTCCTTAAATATTCATCTACCACAATACCGCCGCGCTCATTGACGGAAAGGCCGGCTGCCTTTGCCAGTTCGCTGTTGGGCCGTACACCGATGGAGAGGATGACCAGTTCTGCGGAGATGGTTTTCCCGCTTTTTAAAGTAATGGCCACAGATCCATCCTGATCTTCAAATGCAGCGACACCGTCACTTAAATGGAGGTCTACCCCGTTTTGCAGAATGTGCTCGTGGAGCAGCTGAGCCATTTCGTAGTCAACAGGCGTCATAACCTGGTCCAGCATCTCAATGAGGGAAACAGAAAGACCTGCGTGACGGAGGTTTTCAGCCATTTCAAGGCCAATAAAGCCTCCGCCGATGACAGCGGCTGTTTTAATTTTATTTTCTTTTATAAGAGCGCGGATGCGGTCAGTATCAGGAACCGTCCAAAGAGTCTGGATACGGGAAGATCCGATTCCTGGAATGGGCGGGCGGACCGGTGATGAACCAGTGGAAATGACTAAGGTGTCATAGGTTTCCTCATAAGTTTCTCCAGAATCCAGCCTGCGGACCGTAATTTTTTTATTCTCCCGGTCAATGGAGGTGACTTCATTTTTTACTCTAACATCAATATTATATTTCTTTTTCATTGCTTCCGGCGACTGCAGCAGCAATGCGTCTCTGGATTTAATCACATCTCCTACATGATAAGGAAGGCCGCAGTTGGCGTAGGAAATGTATTCTCCCCGTTCAAACATAATGATATTTGCCTCCTCGTCAAGCCTGCGCAGCCTGGCTGCACAGCTGGCTCCTCCGGCTACTCCGCCGATAATTACAATTTTCTTCATAATATGCCTCCTGCTATATTTTTAAATTTACGAATGGTCACATGTTGTTTCGTTAAGTATAAACAAGAATTTAAAAGATGTCTGTGATTGAGTCACATAACAGTTCGTGATATAGATCATTCGTTTTTCTGGCCGCATTAATTAAGTAAACCTATGAAATTTTAATTTTACACAATTAAATTTTATAACACCATTGACAAATGATGAATAAAGTTTTATGATAAGTATGATTTTAATAAATATAATTTTGCATAATATAAAAAGGAGGACCATGATATGTCTGTTTATGATTTTACAGTGAAAGAGATGGATGGCACAGAGAACCCTTTATCCGATTTTGCAGGCAAAGTGTTACTGATCGTCAATACGGCAACGGTTTGCGGATTTACTCCCCAGTATACGGACCTTCAGGCCATGTATGACGAATATGGTGTCAAAGGATTTGAGATTCTTGATTTTCCCTGCAACCAGTTTGGAAACCAGGCGCCTGGCGATAACGAAGAAATTCATTCCTTTTGTACCGGACGCTTTGGAGTCACCTTTCCCCAGTTTGCAAAGATTGACGTAAATGGAGAGAATGCGATTCCTCTGTACCATTACCTGGTGAATGAAAAGGGCTTTGAAGGCTTTGACCCGGGACACGAGCTGACTTCCCGCCTGGAACAGAAGTTTGAAGCGCTTAATCCTAATTATAAAAATGAACCGGATATTAAGTGGAATTTCACCAAATTCCTTGTGGATCGCCAGGGGAATGTGGTCAGGCGCTTTGAGCCGACCGCGGATATGAAGTATGTAAAAGAAGTTGTAAAGAGTCTATTATAAAAAAACGTAGCGAGGATCGCAATGGGAGAGAGGATAGAAGTTATGGACTATGAAAAATTAAAATTGGAGAACCAGCTATGTTTTCCGCTTTATGCCTGCTCCCGTGAGATCATCAAATGGTATAAACCATTCCTTGATGAGATCGGTCTGACCTATACCCAGTATATCGCCATGATGGTATTATGGGAGAGAAGGCAGGTCACCATTAAAAAAATGGGAGAGCTTTTGTATCTGGACAGCGGCACCCTGACTCCTTTGTTAAAAAAGATGGAAGCTGCCGGCCTGCTCAAACGGAGCCGTGCCAAGGAAGACGAGAGAAGTGTGATCGTTGAACTGACGGAAAAGGGAGAACAGCTAAAAGACCAGGCTGTAACCATTCCTGACCGGATCTCCCAATGTGTACCTGTAAATAAGGACGAGTTTATAACCTTATACCGGCTTCTGTACCAGATTTTAGGCCAGGCCGACCCCACAAAAGCACCCCCGCGTGAATCCTGATTTGCGCGAGGGTGCTTTTGCATTCATACCTTTGCCATTTAAAAAGGTTACCAGGAAAGGTTACAGCATTTAGATGCTGTAAAGTCCATGTTAAAAAACTCGCCGATCCCCTGAGGAAAAGTAAAAATGTTGAGCGGATCATATTTCTCCTTTACCTCTTTTAATCTGCAAACATGGGTACCATAATATTCTTCAAGGTAGCAGGGAAGGCATGCATAGGGGAAATTTACATAGGAGCCGTCGGTAACTGATTTCAAATAGCTGTATCTATCAGCTACCCAGGCAGCATTTTGGCATCGATGGTCTTCAAATACGGTGTCAAGCCAGACAATAAAGTGGGCATCGCGGAAGAAAAACGCGGTTTCATCCACATCCACCTCCGCCACTCTACCTCCCAGGGCATAAAAGGAAATGCTGGCATAGACGGAGCCTTCGGCCCGTTCTTTTATAAGCCCGGCAATATTTAAGCTTTCACAGCTGCTAAAGTCCCGCACAGCAAAACGGCTTGCTGATTTGAACTTTTCAAAGGGTGGATAAAAATCCCCGATAATTGTAACAGCTTCTAAGAAGGTCACGTATTTTAAACTGTATTTTACACCTCCAAGCTCAAGGAGGGGAGCAATGATTCCCAGGGCTACTTCAGGAGGTCCATAAAAGATACCTCTTGCGATAATTGCAAGTCCCTCCATTAGGTCATTGTAAATCCTTGAGATTAAGGTTACTCTCTGATCGGCATCTTTCAGCCAGTCCTGCCAGGTCAGCAGAAACGAAGACTGCTTTTCCTGGTTTGCATGGGGATATCTTATGTCAATGAGTGTAACTTTATTTACCTTCTGAGGAAGGCGGAATGTCATGGAAACGATTACGCCAAAGTTTCCTCCCCCCGCTCCCCGGCAGGCCCAAAATAAATCGGAATTTACCTGTGAATTGGCTTTTATAATGCAGCCTTCGTAATTGACCATACGGATTTCCAAAAGATTGTCACAGCCAAGTCCAAAGTAGCGGCAGGAGAGTCCGAAGCCTCCGCCTAAGGCATATCCGCCTACCCCAACCGTGGGGCAGGTCCCGCCAGGGAAGGGGTAACCTTTTGATGAGACGAATTCGTATAGCTGTTTGTTAGTTACGCCTCCCTGAACGTGAAGTAAATGGGCGTTTTCATCTATGGCAAGCTGGTTCATTTCACTTAAATCAATGTCAAGTATATCATCTCCGGTGGAGTAGCCTTCATAGTTATGGCCTCCGTTTCGGATCCGCAGGCAGATGTGGTTTCTTCGGGACCACAAAACAGCATTGCTGACATCTTCCTGATTCTGGCAGTAGACGATGGCCAGGGGGAATTTTTGGACTGCTCTGTTATATACTTGTCTTAGTTCATGATAACAAGGGTCGTCTGGAGTTACAACACGACCGGTAAGCCCGTTAAAATTACAGGTGTTCATGAGGATTGCCTCCTTTCCTAATACCATGTTATTAAAAAGGAGGACATTTGGTTCGGGCTCAGCTTATCAGTAAATTTTGTTAAGATCCAGAAACAGTTTGGCGATCTCAGGGTCAAACTGTGTTCCGGAACAGCGTCTGATTTCTTCCATTGCATCCAGGCTGTCCATAGCCTTGCGGTAAGCCAGATTGCTTGTCATGGCATCAAATGCATCGGCAACTGCAAGAATGCGGCATAGCAGTGGGATTTCAGTTTCTTTTAAGCCTCTGGGATAGCCGGACCCATCCCATCTCTCATGATGGGAGAGGATATAATCAGATACAGTAGAGAGCTCAGGAGTGTTTTGGGCGATGCGGTAGCCGATTTCTGGATGGCGTTTCATCTCTTTCCATTCCTCATCACTTAAGGGGCCAGGTTTCTTTAAGATCTCCATACTGATTCCGACTTTTCCGATATCGTGGAGCATGGACAGAAGGGATAAATCATTTTTTTCTTCAGGAGCCAGGTCCAGCTTTTGGGCCATTGCGATACAGTAGGTTTCAATCCTTAAGGTATGTTCTTCCGTTTCCATGCTCTTTTCATGCAATGTGGCCAAAAGGGTATTTATGATTCGGTTGCGGTAGCTTTTTCCTTCTAAGAGCTTCTTATGATACATTTGTTCTTCCGCTTTTTGCAGTACCTGATGAAGATTTTCATACACGCTGTATTTAACATCAAATCCCAGGGATACGCTGATCTGCAGGGGAAGGCGGTCATTTTGCTTAAATTCCTCCTCCAGCTTCTGTATGAGATCCTGGGCAGAAGCGGTATCGGTTTTCGGCAGCAGGATCAGGAATTCGTCTCCGCCCCATCTGCCTGCGATCCCGTTTTTCGGTAAGGCATGTTTAAATATTTTCGCAACTTCCTTTAAAAGGAAATCCCCTGTTTTGTGGCCAAAGACGTCATTGGTTACCTTTAGGCCATTTACATCCCCCATGATTACCGTAATAGGCAGCATAGAGGCCCTATCGATCCGGATCATTTCCTCCTCCACGTACCTGCGGTTGAAGATTTCAGTCAATGAATCATGATAGCTTAAGTACATAATCCGTCTCTGCTGCTTTTTTTCGTGGCTTACATCGTGAAAGACCATGACAACGCCGTACATATGTCCTGTTTGATCCTTGATGGGCGCGGCGCTGTCTGTAATGGGAATAAAATCTCCCTGTCTGTTTAAAAGAACGGTATGATTGGCAAATTCCACGATCTTTTCCGTTTTAAGAACGGCACGGATCGGGTTTGAGATGGCTTCTCCGGAGGTTTCATTCCTTAAATCAAAGATTTCCTCAAAAGGCCTTCCGATTGCAGTCTCATTATTCCAGCTAGTGATTTCCTGAGCGGCCTGATTTAAATAGGTAATTTTTCCTTCGTTATCAGTGGTAACGACGCCATCACCAATGGAGTTAAGGGTAACGCTTAACAATTCTTTGTCCCAATAAAGGTCGTATCTGAATTTTTCCCGGTCTGATACGTCAAAGATAATGGAGAAGAGCTGGCTTTTTCCTTCATAGGTGATTTGACTGGAATATACGTCTACCATTTTGACAGTCCCGTCCTTTAAGCGGTGGGAAAACTGGGAATAGGGCCTTTCATTATTGAGGGCCTGAACACGCATAAGTTTGATGGCGTCATTAGGAGTTTGACTGATATCCTGTATGTGCATGGTTAAAATTTCTTCCCTGGTATAGCCATAAAAGCTGCGGGCTGATGGGTTGGCATTAAGTATTTTCCCGGTATTCATATCAATGATCAGCATGACTGCAGAGTGCTCCGTAAACATGGAATTTAAGTTTTCAAGGAGTTGTTCCTTATCTTCCTGCAGCTTTTTTAATTCTGTAACATCAATTCGTGATCCGATAATATAGGAGACCTTCCGATTTTCCTTAACAGGGGTAAGCCGAACCAGACAATTCCTGGGGTTTCCCTTAAACTCTACGGTTTCCTCGTACATTATGGTTTCTCCGGAGGCGATACATTTCTTATATCCTTCCTGCAAAATACTCCCCACATCATCACCCATTGCTTCTATGGGTGTTTTTCCTTCCATAAGAGGAATGGTCAATCCGGTCAATCTTTGATGGACCATATTGTTTCGGATATAACGGAATTCTCCGTTTTTATATTCCAGAAAAAACAAACCATCCTGGGTGCTGTTAAAAAAAACATCAATATCCCGGTTTAGTCTTTCATTTTTCACTCTTTGAGACTCAAGCTCCCCATTGATTTCCGTGATGTCATCAAAAATAGCCGTCAGTCCGTCTGATGTGGGATTGTAGACAGTAACCTTAAAGCTGCGTTCCCCAATGATCACGATGAAATGCTTGTCTTTTTCTGCATTCCCTAAGCGTTCATGAAACGTACGCCATGCGGGGGCTTCTGCTTTATCTTTCAAAAGCAGGGATACGTTTTTATGCAGCGCTTTTTCTTTGTCAAGGCCCCAAAGATCAAAAAAGGCATCATTTGCTTCTGAAAGAACATATTCCGGTGTGTGTTTCGTACTTCCAAAGATAATTTCATAGTAGGCATAGCCTAACGGCATCTGCATGAAAATTTTTTCTTTTTCCTCTTTTGCCATAATAGGACCCCCTTTACGCAATTTTAATAGGTAAGGTGTTAAAATGCACCAATTTGTAATAAAATAATATCAAAAGTTTTTTTGTTAAGCAATTCATATTTTGTGTTTTTTTACAAGAATTTTCACTTTTGTCATAAAAAACTTAATTTATCTGAATTTTATTGACAGAACTTGCCAGCAGGATTTTGGTTAGCATCGGGAGAGGGGAATGCCATGAACAGGAGGGGAATCCATGATCCGGAGAATGCTGCTTTCCGGCGTTTTGTTTTGTCAATATTTTACAAAAATATATTTTTTATGGGCTGACAGGTACTATTTTGATTTATAAATCATAAAATATGGAAAATTGCTTAATTGAAAGGCAGTAATCTTATGACTCCTTGCCCTGAAGGATTGCTCTCCTACACGATTCAATCCGGTGATACACTATGGCTTATTTCACAGCGCTTTCGTACTACCGTAGAGGAAATTATGGTTGTAAATCCTGGAATAACCCCCAATAATCTGATGATTGGGCAGGTGATCTGCGTTCCCCAAGGAAGCAGGAACCGCAATATGCCATCACAGACGCAGCCGATGACCGGGCCTCAGACACAGCCTGCGACTCAGCCCCGGACTCAGCCAATGACCGGACCTCAGACACAACCTATGACCGGGCCACAGACACAGCCTGCGACTCAGCCCCGGACCCAGCCAATGACCGGACCTCAGACACAACCTATGACCGGGCCACAGACCCAGCCTATGACGCAACCCCGGACCCAGCCGATGACCGGGCCACAGACCCAGCCGATGACACAACCCCAGACTCAACCAATGACTGGTCCCCAGACCCAGCCGACGACTGGTCCAATGACTCAGCCTCAGCGCAGGACCCAGACTCAGCCACAGACATCTGTTCCGGAAAACGGTATGAATAATTGTTCGGGAACGATGCAATCTTATACAATTCAAGCCGGAGATAACCTGTGGCTTATTTCGCGGCGTCATTCCATATCCATTGACGAAATTATGGAGGCGAATCCAGGCCTAAATCCGAATCGTCTGTTCATTGGTCAGGTTATCTGTATTCCACAGGCGGGCGGTAATCGTAATATGCCTTCACAAGCTCAGCCGATGACTCAGCCTCAGACCCAGCCTCAGACCCAGCCTCAGACCCAGCCTCAGACCCAGCCTATGAATCAGCCTATGTCCCAAGCTTTTATAGAGGAAGACCGGAGACGCAGAAACATAAGGCCCAGGTGTCCGGAAGGTTTACATCCTTATACAGTTCAGGCCGGTGATACCTTATGGCTTATTTCACAGCGCCATTGCACTACAGTAGAAGCAATTATGGAGTCTAACCCGGGTATAACTCCTGGTAATCTGTTTGTTGGCCAGGAAATCTGCATTCCTCGGTCAGCAGAATGCGCTGCGCCTGAAAGACCTCAAAACCGGCCACGCAATGAAGAAGGACGGAGAGAAGAACGCACGGAAGAAGAGCGCAGAAGGGAACGCATGGAGGAAGAGCGCAGAAGGGAACGCATGGAGGAAGAACGTAGAAGGGGACGCATGGAGGAAGAACGTAGGAGGGAACGCCCTGAAGAAGAACGTAGAAGGGAACGCCCTGAAGAAGAACGCAGAAGGGAACGCCCTGAAGAAGAACGCAGAAGGGAGCGCCCTGAAGAAGGTCGAAGGGGACGCACCGAGAATCTCTGCCCAGGAGGATTACATTCTTATATCATAGAGGCTGGTGATACCCTTTGGATTATTGCACAACGTTTTCAGACTACAGTTGAAGCGATTATCTCTGTAAATCCAGGTGTTAATCCAACAAATCTGTTTGTTGGTCAGGTGATTTGTATCCCATTTGGACAGAGACAGCCACCAATCTGCCCGACTCCGCAGCCAATGCCGACTCCGCAGCCAATGCCGACTCCGCAGCCAATGCCGACTCCGCAGCCAATGCCGATTCCACAGCCAATGCCGACCCCGCAGCCAATGCCGACTCCACAGCCAATGCCGACTCCGCAGCCAATGCCGACTCCTCAGCCAATGCCGACTCCACAGCCAATGCCGCAGCCTCAACCCCCTATCACCATGTGTATCACCGAGGCTGAACAAAACGTATCTAACTATTTGAGGCTTTTATGGTTACAGCATGTATACTGGACGAGAATGGTTATTGAAGGCATAGCTTTTGATCTTCCGAGTTTGAAAGTTACAACAGATCGCCTTCTGCAGAATCCAAAGGATTTCGAAGAGGTATTGGTAACGTTTTATGGGCAGGATACAGCAGCAAAATTTGCAGAGCTGCTGACAACTCACCTCACTATTGCCAATGAACTTGTTATAGCAGCGAAGGAAGGCAACGTTGATGCTGCCTCCGATGCGGAAAAACGCTGGTATGAAAATGCAGACCAGATTGCAACATTCCTTTCCAATATCAATCCCAATTGGTCGGTCGATGAATGGCAGGAAATGCTTTATAATCACCTGGCTATGACAAAAACGGAAGCTACTGATATTCTGACACAGAATTATGAAGACAGCATCGATATATTTGCAGACATTGAAAGAGGAGCCCTGGAAATGGCCGATGTCATGACACAGGGAATCGTACAACAGTTCATGCAGTTTTTTAGATAGTAATAATTAAATAAACGAGGGTATCTCAAAAGTCAATGAATGTCTTTTGGGATACCCTTATTTTTCTTTTGTTAGCAGACTGAAATACTTTGTGGTAAAATACCCATAAGACTGCGGCAGCACTTTTGGTACTGCGGGCGTCTAATCGAGACAAAGGAACTGCATAAATTGGGAGAGAAAATAACAATCAGGGATTATTATTCAAAAGATATTGAGGAAATGGCAGAATTATTTTATGATACAGTCCATAAAATATGCTCCAGAGACTATACAAAGGAGCAGCTTGATGCGTGGTCATCAAAAGATATTGACAGGGCTGCCTGGGACCGTTCATTTTTGGAGCATCATACGCTTGTAGCCGAGAAAAACGGTATGATCGTCGGATTTGGAGATATGGATAATACCGGTTATCTTGACCGTCTCTATATCCATAAGGACTATCAGGGGCAGGGGATTGCAACCGCCCTTTGTAACCGGCTGGAAGCAGATTTCCCTGCAGGTCCGGTGACAACACATGCTTCCATAACTGCAAAGCCGTTTTTTGAATCCCGCGGATATAGGGTTATCAAGGAACAGCAGGTAGAACGAAAAGGCGTTATTCTGACAAATTACGTGATGAAGAAATTTTGATAGAAGAAACTCTACGGAGCGTAGATTGAAAACCCCACGACGAACAACTACAATGATATGCGGAGAAGAAACTCTGAATTTAAGAAAGATGGTGAAATAAAATGGATAAGTCATCAAGGAAAGCTCTGAAAGAGCAGTATCAAAATAGAAAAATAGTCGGGGGCGTATATTGTATTAAATGCAAGGACAGGGATGAAGTATGGTTTCGGGCAACTGAAGATATGCAGGGGGCAAAAAACCGGTTCCAATTTTTTGTGTCAACGGATTCATGCCCTGAACCAAGTATGATGGATGCGTGGAAGGAGTCCGGGGCATCCGGATTTTCCTTTGAAGTTATCGAGGAAATAGAAAGAAATGAAACACAGACGGATCGTGAATTTTCTGACGATGTTAATACACTTTTGGAATTATGGCTGGAAAAGAATCAAAACCTTGATCCTTAATTCCTGATATGGAGGTAAAGCATGGAAAACAGTAGAGTAGGCAGCATAATCCGCACCTTACGCCAGGAACTCCGTATGACGCAAAGGGAACTTGCGGATAAGATGAACCTTAGCGATAAAACCATTTCCAAGTGGGAGAGGGGCCTGGGTCTTCCTGATATTTCTCTTATACCGGAGCTTTCCCGGATTTTGGAGATTGATATTATGAATTTACTAGCCGGCGATTTGACTCCCAACGATTTTGCAGGAGGTAATATGAAAAATACAAAATATTTCGTTTGTTCCACATGTCAGAATATAACGTTCTGCACGGGAGAGGCGGAAGTCTCTTGCTGCGGCAAAAAATTAGCAGCTCAGACTTTGAAAAAGGCCGAAGAAGGCGAAAGACTGACCGTACACTTGGTAGAAGATGACTGGTATATCACCAGTGAACACCCTATGGATAAAGAGCATTACATTTCCTTTGTAGCTTTGGCATCCGGCGACCGCCTTCAGATCATCAAGCAATATCCTGAATGGAATTTAAATGTGCGCATTCCCAGAAGAGAACATGGAATGCTGATATGGTACAGTACGGATTATGGATTACGGTACCAGTTGTTAAAATAAGGCGGTATAGCCGAAAGCGGCAGCACTGCCGGTACACCGTTTAAACAGCGTATCGCTTATAATAAATGCAGAAGAAAAGCACAGGGAGGCTCAATGCCCCCTGTGCTTTTCCTTGCGTTTTTCCTGCCGCAGTTCAAATTGGCGTTCTTTCTCTGCTTCCCGCTGTTCACGGGAACGGGATTTGCGCTCCGATTTTACCTGCTCCTGTTGAAGCTTCAAAGCCTGCTGCGCCTTTGTTCCAACCCCATTATTCTGCAGATGTTTTTCGATGTCCCTCTGCATTTTCTTGGGGTTGATGCGCCGTTCAGTCATTGGTGACGCTTCCAGAGATGGACTAAACCGCAGCCTGTTATAGTTTTTGAGTATGAAATCGTAGATTTCGTAGTCCTTTGGTTCTGCTCCAAAGGTGATTTTACAAGCTTCATATCTGCCTTCAAATTCACGCTCACAGATGCCCACCCAAAAGGGCTCCTCAAAGAATACAGTCAGCCTGGTACCAGTCTTTCTCATGATTAAATCCTCCTTTTAAATGCCTTACAAAGAACGGACAACCAAGGAGGCAGGTTACTGACAGCTTTCACTGCGTCCGGACTACCAACCGGAACTGTGTTTTTATCTTTGCATTGTATATTTTAACACTAATGGTCTAATGTTACATTACTTTTTTGCATCTTTTTTATCAGCTTTACTGCTTCATACCAGAATACTGCCAATGCAGCAATGCCTATAGCAGTGAAAAGCATGGCTGCAGACAGCGGAGCCAGCTTTAAAAACGTATTTAACGGAGAATACAAAATGAAACCAAGCATTGCAAATGTTCCAAAGATCGCTGCCCACATCACCTTGTCTTTTGCAAGACTTTTTATGGACTGCACTGCAAAATCGTGGTCAGAGCTGTTTACCTGTACCAGGAACAGATTGGAAAGCATGATGATGGTAAGCCCCATGGCTCCGGCTGTGGGTGCATTTGCTTCATTTCCGTCAAGTAAGGTATAATAGGTGCCGAATGAAACGGCAAATATAATCAGGCCCTGCAGGACGCTTTTAAAAAGAAGGGTTGGAGTGAGCATTTTTTCGTTCGGATCACGTGGTTTTCGGTTCATGATATCCATTTCGGCAGGCTGCCGTTCCAGTACAATGGAGCAGGTTGGGTCAATGAACAGCTCCATCAGCACAACATGCAGCGGCATCAGTAAAAGCGCAGTGGGCCCGATGCCAAGCATAGGGGCAAGCAAGGAAGCAAATGCAATCGGGATGTGGATGGTAAATACATAGCCTACTGCCTTGCGGATGTTATCATAAATACGTCTGCCGTCCTTTACGGTCTCTACAATCGTGGTAAAATTGTCATCCATCAGGATCAGACCGGCGGCTTCACGGGAAACTTCGCTGCCCCTCTTTCCCATAGCAATACCAATATCGGCATATTTCATTGCAGGAGCATCATTCACACCATCACCTGTCATGGCAACAATCTCGCCGTTTTCCTTAAATGCCTTAACGATCCGCATTTTGTGTTCCGGTACAACACGGGAGAAGATCGAAACATCTTTTACTTTATCGCGGAGCTCTTCATCACTCATTTCGTTTAGCATATCGCCTGTAATAATATGATCGCTGTTAGGCATATTGATTTTCTTAGCAATGGAAGAAGCGGTAATGCCATTGTCACCTGTAATCATCACTACACGAATACCGGCCTTGCTGCAGACGGCAATGTCTGCTTTCACGCTTTCACGGGGAGGATCGGCAAGACCGATCAAGCCCCGAAGTGTCAAGGAGCAGCCGGTGATTTCGGACGGTATTTCTGCTTCACTTTGGAGTTTCGCAGAGGCGACTGCAATGACGCGAAGTCCTTCCATGGACATTTCCATGATTTTTTGGTTAACGGTTTCTCTTTCTTCATCCCTGAGATTGCAGATGGTCAGAATCCGTTCAGGGGATCCTTTCGCTGCAATGACTAACTCACCGTTTCTGCGCCAGATATGTCCCATCATTTTCAGCTCATTGGTAAATGCGTACTCGCTGACCAGTTCTCCGTTAAAAAGATGTTCCCTGGTGATGCCAAGATTGCTGCAATGGGAAAGCATGGCTTTTTCCATGGGATCATAAACGTCTGTTTCACAGCCAAGTCCCATGGTTTCACATAATGCATAATCATTTCCATCCAGTGCCCACACATCCTGCACTGTCATTTGATTCATGGTAATGGTACCGGTTTTATCTACGCAGAGGACTGATACCGCACCCAAGGTTTCCACGGAAGGCAGCTTACGCACCAAAGACTGCTTTTTTGCAAGTCTCCATGCGCCCATAGAAAGAAAAACGGTAAGAATAACCGGAAATTCCTCTGGTATCATTGCCATGGCAAGGGTAATGCCGGATAGAATGCTTTCAATCAGCCGGTCGTGAAACGTATGGTCCGGAATATTGAACCATGTAAATACTGCCACAAGGGCAAACAGTACCGCAGCGATTCCCGCACATAGCTTAACAAGACTGCTGGTTTGCTTTTGCAAAGGGGTATCTTCATCAGGAGCTGCAGCCACATTTGCACCGATTTTGCCGTATTCCGTGGCAGCACCGATTTTATCGACACAAACAGTAGCCGTGCCCTGGGTGACCAGGGTACCTGCATAACAATAGTCCCGGCGCCAGTAGTCATTAGCGGAATCACCATTATCTGCTGAAAACTTCCAAACACCCTCAGCTTCGCAGATAAAGGATGATTCATCTGCGCATAATTTCCAAACACCTTCAGCTTCGCCGGTGAGGGAGGATTCATCTACGCATAAGTCGTTGCACTTAACTATCATACCGTCTGCAGGTATTTTGACGCCCTCACAGATCGTCATTAGGTCGCCGGGAACAAGATCAATACTGGCAATGATCTGTTCAATGCCATCGCGGATTACCGTTACATGAGGTGCTGATAAATCCTTCAGCGCATGAAGCGTCTTGTCTGTTTTCCATTCCTGAATGACATCAATGCTGATGACACCCACTACAAAAACAAGCATGATGGCACCGTCTCTGGGTTCACCCAGAATAAAATAGATGATTGCAGCAACAATCAGCAGCAAAAACATCGGCTCACAGATAATGTGAAAGACCTTCTTAAAAAAGCTCTCCATTTTCTGCGGCGTCAATTCATTTTTGCCATATTGTTCCTGCAATCGCTTTGCTTCGGCAGATGTCAAACCTGCCATGTGACCTTTGTTGTTTGTCATAAAAGTTACCTCCGTTTTAGCCTTTCGGCGTTCGTTTGATAGCTCTATGGCACTCCATTTTCGGGGTCTCTGTTCCATTTTTGTGTAAAAAAATACACCTATGGAACATATTATGAAAACAAAAAGTTGTTCTCATAACCGGATGGACGACGCAAAAGTTGCGTCTTTTTATAAGGAGTTAGAAAGAAACTTCTCATAAACCATACTACTGTCCCACAGATGTGCAATATTGCAATCTGTTGCCACTTATTAGGCGGCCCGGCCCCATGACCTTTGCAAAAAGGTTCATCGCCTGCTCAGTTTGTACCGTTGATCTCGCATCCAGAATCGGATGTAATGCAGTGCAAAGAGATTACAGAATATTATATGCACGGTTTTTTGGTTTGTCAACCAAAAATAGAATTTTTTTGTTGATTTTTTTTTTTATTGTATGTTTATAAAAATTATGAGGATCAATCAAACGATAAACAGATAAGTACTTTAACTTGTATCTGAATTGAATAAGTCAATTGGCATGAAAAATCACACTAAAAAACCATTTTAATAGTTAAAATGATGATGATATCTCGTAAAGTAATAAAAAAAACTAATAAAATGAACAAGAAAAACGCAAAAAAATTGTTGACTTTAAAAAAATGACATGTTAATATTTATTCAATAGTTAAGGGGGTGCTAATAGAGAGATAGTAAACCCAAATCAAAAAGTGAAAAGAAGAAATCTAGTTAATATCATATCAGGAAGCACAGTTGGATCGTGAATATGGCTTGAACATATACGAAACCTGCTTGGTTCCGGGGATTTTTATCCCTGGAATCAGGTGGGTTTTCTTTTTTGGGGGGGATCAGGAAGATGAAGATTGTCAAATTTTTAAACAATAATGCCGCACTGGTCTTAGACGGACAGGAGCGGGAACTGGTTGTCATGGGAAAGGGAATCGCTCATTTATCCCATAAAAATGAGGAGATATCACGTGAAATGATTGATAAAATATTCATTTTAGATGATCGCTCACAGCTTGCTCAGTATACTCAGTTATTTTCGGAAATACCGGGTGCGATTTTTGAATTGGCCGGCCGTTTTGTTACAAAAGCCAAAGAGGACTTGAATCGTACCTTGCAGAATTCTCTTGTCATATCACTGGCAGACCATATAAACAGCATGGTTGCGCGTGGGAGGCTGGGGGCTTATCTGGAGAACAGAATGCTTTGGGATATAAAGAAGATGTATCAGGATGAATTCCGGTTAAGCAGGGAGCTGGTGGCGGAATTTAATAAGCTTTATGATACCTTGTATGACGATCATGAAGCAGCAACCCTTGCCATGCATTTTGTCAATGCAGAATTGGAATCCGGGATGGAAAATGCAGGGAAGATAACAAAACTCATTGGTGAGATTTTAAACATAGTGAAATATCATTTTTTAATTGATTATGACGAAGAAAGTTATGCCTATTACCGCTTTGTAACTCACTTGCGTGTTCTGGCCCAACGGATTTTCCAAGGGTCACAATTAAATGATGCCGATATGAGTGAGATATTAAAAGACCACTTAAGCGAACGGTACGAAGCTACGTTTCAGTGTGTAAAAAAAATCAGGGATTTTTTTTGGATCCATTATCAATATTGCTTTACAGAGCAGGAAGGATTATACCTGGCGATCCATATCATTAAGATCCTTGATGACAATATAAAAATAGACTAGAAAGGGGAGATTTGCCATGGGAAAATATGAGGAACTGGCAAAGAAAATTGTCAAAGAAGTAGGAGGGAAAGAAAACATTGCGTCTTTGACCCATTGTATTACCCGCCTTCGTTTTCAGTTAAAGGATGAGAGCAAGGCACACGATGAAGTCTTAAAGAAAATGGATGGAGTCGTTACGGTTATGAAAAGCGGCGGACAATACCAGGTGGTTATCGGCAATCATGTGCCTTACGTGTACGAAGAGGTTTGTCAGGCGGCGGGAATCAGCAGCGAAGGAGGGGAAGCAGCGGATGCAGGAAATAAAAAGCTGTTTGATAAGCTGATTGATACGATCAGCGGCTGCTTCCAGCCATTTTTAGGGATTCTCTCAGCAGGCGGTATCATAAAGGGTATATGCGCACTTTTGGTTTTTCTCGGCGTTTTTTCCACTACGTCAGGTACCTATGCAATGCTAAATGCTATTGGTGATTCTGTGTTCCAGTTTATGCCCATCATCATTGGCTTTACTGCAGCGGGAAAATTCAATGTAAACAGGATGACAGGCATGGCCCTTGGTGCGGCCCTGTGTTATCCGGGCATCCAGTTATCTGCCCTGTCAGGAGGAGACGTCCTTGGCGTGCTGTTTGAAGGAAGCGTTTTCCACAGCGCTTATTACTTAAAGGCGTTTGGTGTGCCCTGGGTAGCGAATAACTATTTAAGCAGTGTAATTCCGGTTATTATTGTGGTCTGGTTTGCAAGCTATGTACAGAAGTTCGCAAAAAAAATAATTCCGGAGATGCTTCAAAACTTTTTCGTTCCGTTTGTTGTTATGCTTGTATCCATGGTTGCGGGATTTTTGGTCATAGGGCCTGTAATATCTATTCTGACAAGTTTTTTAAACTCAGGATTTTCTGCCCTCTTTGCAGCTTCTCCGATCCTATTTGGTATTCTGACGGGATTCTTCTGGCAGGTATTGGTTATTTTTGGCCTCCATTGGGCTTTGATTCCTTTGGCGTTCATTCAGTTGGCTGAGCTGGGATATATCAACGTATTAAGCGGAATGTATGGCGCAAGCTTTGCACAGACAGCCTGTGTGCTTGCCATGTACTTTAAACTCAAGGATAAGAAAACAAAATCACTTTGTATTCCTGCCGTTGTTTCTGGTATCTGCGGTGTGACGGAGCCTGCGATTTATGGTATTACCCTCCCGAAAAAACTGCCCTTTATTTACTCCATGATCGGTGGTGCGGTAGGCGGAGCTATTATGACTACTATGAATGCAGCTTCTTATACCATGGGCGGCCTTGGAATCTTTGGGGTGGTAAACTATATTAATACTGCAACAGGAGATGCAAGCGGGATGGTTACTTCCTTTATCTGTATCGCCGTTTCTTCCTTGGTTGGATTTTTACTTACTTTCTTCTTCTGGAATGATAAGGAAACGCCGGAAGAGGATAATCAGGGATCTGACGCATCGACAGGGATACAAGAGAATCCTGCAAAGCTTCTTTCCATAGAGGTTCTTTCTCCGGTAGAAGGTGATATTGTTCCATTGGAAAATCTGGAAGATGCAGCATTTTCCAGCGGTACTTTGGGAAAGGGGATCGCCGTAAAGCCATCAAAAGGAGTTGTTGTTTCTCCGGCAGACGGTGTGATCAGTGCCTTTTTCCATACAAAACATGCGTTGGGCATTAAAGCTGACAATGGTTTGGAGATTCTGATTCACGTTGGAATGGATACCACAAGATTAGAGGGCGAAGGCTTCAATGCGAAGGCCGAGCAGGGTCAGAGAGTAAAAAAAGGCCAGGTCTTATTGGAGTTTGATATGGACTTTATTCATTCGAAAGGATATTCATTGGTGACACCGGTATTGATTACAAATTTAAGTGAACATGACGGTATGATTTTGTGGAAAGACAAGAAGGTCACTACAGAGGATTGTCTGATAGGAATTGAGAGAGCAGCTGCCCTTTCATGATCTTTGTGTCCGATACCATGAGCAGATAAATATATAGGAAAGGAGTTATCATATGGCGTTTAGAGAGGATTTTTTATGGGGCGGAGCAACTGCTGCCAACCAATGCGAAGGAGGATATGCAGAAGGAGGCAGGGGACTTGCCAATGTGGACGTGGTTCCGCATGGCAAAGACCGCTGGGCTGTCGTTACCGGAGCAAAGAAAATGTTTGACTTTGATGAGGAATACTATTACCCGGCAAAAAAGTCGATTGACATGTATCATCATTATCTTGATGATATTAAATTATTTGGGGAAATGGGCTTTAAAACTTACCGCCTATCCATCGCATGGAGCAGAATCTTTCCTAACGGGGACGACGAACTTCCCAATGAGGAAGGGTTGAAATTTTACGAAGCTATTTTCAAAGAATGCCGCAAGTGTGGCATTGAACCGCTTGTTACTTTGATACATTTTGATTGTCCCATGCACTTGATCACAGAATACGGCGGCTGGAGGAACAGAAAGGTCATCGACTTTTTTGTAAATTACTGTGAGACTGTATTTACCCGGTACAAAGGGCTGGTAAAGTATTGGCTTACTTTTAATGAAATTAACATGATTCTCCATGGCCCTTTTATGGCAGCAGGATTATTTTTTGAAGAGGGAGAAGACAGAACCCAGATTCAGTACCAGGCAGCCCATCATGAACTGGTTGCCAGTGCTTTGGCAGTCAGAATGGCTCACGAGATCGATCCGCAGAACAAGGTGGGCTGTATGCTGGCGGCGGGACAATATTATCCCTTCACCTGCAAGCCTCAGGATGTATGGGCGGCATTTGAAAGTGATAGAGAGGGATATTTCTTTGTTGATGTGCAGGCAAGAGGAGAGTATCCTGATTATGCCTGGAAACGTTTTGAAAGAGAAAAAATTAAGTTGGATATCACAGACAGTGATCTGGAAATATTGAAAGAATCGCCTGTCGACTTTATTTCTTTTTCTTATTATTCGTCGAGAGTAGCCAGCGGGGATCCAACGGCTGCAGGGACTACCGAAGGCAATGTATTTGCTTCCTTGAAAAATCCTTATCTGGAAGCCAGCCAGTGGGGCTGGCAGATCGATCCTCTGGGACTTCGCATTACTCTCAATGCTTTGTATGACCGCTACCAAAAACCGCTGTTTATCGTGGAAAATGGTTTAGGTGCGAGGGATGTGGCTGATGTAAATGGATATGTGGAAGACGACTACCGCATTGACTATTTAAAATCCCACATTGAGGCCATGAAAGATGCGGTTGAAATCGATGGTGTGGATTTAATGGGATATACGCCCTGGGGCTGTATTGATTTAGTAAGTGCTTCCACCGGAGAAATGAGCAAACGCTATGGCTTTATTTATGTAGACCTGGATGATTCGGGAAATGGAACCGGAAAACGCTTCAGGAAAAAGTCTTTTTATTGGTATAAGAAAGTTATTGCTGCTAATGGGGAGGATCTGACCTGTTAAAACTGGATGGAATGCTGCCATGCCCGTCAAGAGGGGGCGGGCCGGCAGCTATCCGGTGGGAATGATCTAAAGGAGTATATAATAATAAGGATGAGGAATAAAGAATGAAAAAATTTACCGGATATATATCAGCGTTTTTACTTGGAACCATGCTTTTAACAGGCTGCCAGACGTCTTCTGTGAAACAGCCGGAGACGGCAGTACCAAAGACTGAGACGGCAGCAACGAAGAATGAAACGGCAGAAATAAAGAATGAAACAGAGAAAGCATCTGTAGAAGAGTCTGCGGAAGCGATTGATACGGTGACACTTTATATCACACGCCACGGTAAGACCATGTTAAATACTTCAGACCGATCACAGGGCTGGATCGATGCACCGCTTACACCCGCAGGTATAGAAGTGGCAAGCGCTTTGGGACGAGGCTTAAAATTAGAGGGAATTGAATTTGACGCTGTGTATACAAGCGATAGCGGGCGGGCCATTGAAACGGCAGAAATTGTTCTGAAAGAGAAGGGCCAGAATCTTGAGATACATAAAGACAAAAGGCTCAGGGAGTTTAACTTTGGTACTTATGAAGGTATGCCAAATGATGAAATGTGGGGAGCAATTGCAGCAGCGCAGGGCATAACACTGGAGGATATGATGGCTTCCATGCAGACAGGAAGCTTCATGGATACGGTTGCACCTTTTGCAGATACTCTGGCACAGCTGGATAAGGATAAGGCGGCGGAAGAGGGCAATTGGCCTGCGGAAGATATTGCCACAATCCAGGACCGTTTACAGGCGGCATTTAGCGATATCGTAAAGGAATCCATGGAAAAGGGCTATGGGGATGTTCTTGTAGTTTCTCACGGATTAAGCATCGGAACTTTTCTTTCTACAGTCGATGCAAATGCTAAAGTGCCGTCAGCAGGCCTTAAAAATGCCAGTGTATCAAAAGTGGTTGTCAAAGATGACATATATACAGTTGAAACGGTGAATGATTTGTCTTATGCTGAAAAAGGAAAATGATTATAAATAGATCATAAAAGGAAAGAGGGGATGGAATTAACCTCATCTTGCTTTGTATCACGTTTTAGGCTATACTGGTGTTGCTTTATACTATAACAGGCAAAGGAAACGTGATTTACATGGACATAGAGATTAAGCATAAAACAGCAATTCCCCGCTATCAGCAAATTGCCGTAGAGGTGGCGGCCCGGATCGCCAATGGGGAATATGAGGTAGGTGAGAAGATATACGCCCGTTCATCCCTGGCCAGCCAGTACAGCGTATCTCCGGAGACTGCACGGCGGGCGATCTGCATACTTAGCGATCTGGGGATCGTAACCTCGGAAAAGGGTAATGGGATCATCATTAGGTCCCAGAAAAAAGCAGCAGAGTACATCCAGCAAAACAGTAAGCGGCAGACCATCGATACAATCAAAGAGAATCTTTTAAAGAGTTTCAGCCGCCAAAAACAGGAAATGGAAAATTTAAATGACTGCCTGAAGGATCTGATAGAAGCCTCCGTACATTTCCGGTCAATGAATCCGTTTATGCCGTTTGAGATACGGATCACTAGCAACTGTGTTCATATAAATAAGACGGTAACGGAAATCCAATTTTGGCAGCGGACCGGGGCAACGGTGATTGCAGTAAGCAGGAATGATACTGTCATGAAATCCCCCGGACCATACGTTGCTCTTTCGGAAAATGATACCATATATTTCATAACTCAGGATGACACTCCTGATCGTGTAAGAGAATTTTTATATCCGTCCAAATAATAATTTTATCATAACGCTTGAAGCCATTTCGCTTCAGGCGTATTTTTTGAAATTTGACAAAGTGACAACTCTATAATATAATTAAGTTGTTACTTTGCTAAAAAGGAGGGAGATATATGATACAATTTGAACGTATTTCCAAACGTTATAAGACAAAGCAGGTTCTGAATCAAATTACATTTACGATAAATAGCGGTAGTCTGGTTGCTATTATTGGTGAGAGTGGTTGCGGAAAGACCACGCTCTTAAAAATGATCAACCGGCTGATCAAGCCCACATCGGGTACGATCTCCATTGACGGGAAAAATATCGGCAGCATGGATGAAGTAGCCCTGCGGCGGAAAATCGGATATGTGATCCAGCAGACGGGACTGTTTCCCCATATGACAGTTAAGGAAAATATTGAGCTGATTCCAAAGCTTGAAAAGATGCCGCCTAAGGACGTTGATGACAATACAAAGAAGCTGATGCAGATGGTCGGACTTGACTGTGATGAGTTTTTGAATCGTTATCCGACGGAGCTTAGCGGTGGGCAGCAGCAGCGTATCGGAGTTGCCAGAGCTTTTGCCACGGATCCGGATATTATCCTGATGGATGAGCCTTTTTCGGCCCTGGATCCCATGACGCGGTCAGATCTTCAGGATGAGTTAGTGCAGCTGCATGCAAAGTTAAAGAAGACGATCGTTTTTGTAACACATGACATGGATGAGGCCATTAAGATTGCGGATATGATCTGCATCATGAAGGATGGCGATATTCTGCAATATGACACGCCGGAGAATATCTTAAACAACCCTGTGGATGAGTTTGTTTCAAACTTTGTAGGAAAAAACAGGATCTGGTCTTCACCGGAATACATCAAGGTTTCTGACATTATGATCGAACAGCCTGTCACTGCCACCAAAGACTTATCTGTCTTAAAATGCATTGAAAAGATGCGCAGGAACAAGGTCGACAGCCTGCTCATGGTGGATCGGGACAGCAGGCGTCTGATCGGGATTGTCAAGGCCAGAAAATTAAGAGGCATTGAGGACAGAACCCAGATGGCAGAACAATTTATGTATGAGGACTTTCCTACCCTTTTACCGGAACAATGTATACTGGATGCACTGAAAATAGTGACCGAAAACCAGGTGTCAACGGTTCCGGTGGTTGATGATCAAAGGCGTCTTAAGGGGCTCATTACGCGGAGCAGTCTGGTGACGACCCTGAGTCAGCAATACTTTGATTATGAAGGAGGAGAGTCAGAATGAACTTTTGGAATTATATAATCAGTAATTATCCCCAGATTCTTTCATTGTTGATCGAACATCTGAAGCTGACTGCCATATCGGTGGGTCTGGCTATCCTGATCGGGGTGCCCCTTGGCATTTTTATATCCTTTGCGGCGAAAGCCAGTAAACCGATATTAGCGGTTGCAAATGTGATTCAGGCAATTCCCAGTATGGCGCTGCTTGGTTTCATGATCCCCCTATTGGGAATCGGTGTCATTCCTGCAATTGTTGCAGTCGTTCTATATTCTCTTCTTCCCATTATTAAGAATACCTATACTGGAATTGATAATATTAATCCCCAGACGCTGGAGGCGGCCAAAGGAATCGGATTGACGCCCTTTCAGGTGCTGACAAAGGTGCAGATTCCCCTTGCTCTTCCTGTTATTATGGCAGGAGTGCGGATCGCTTCTGTTACAGCAGTAGGGCTGATGACCATGGCTGCGTTTATTGGTGCCGGGGGCCTTGGATACCTGGTATTTTCCGGGATACGTACGGTAAACAACAATCAAATTCTGGCTGGTGCTATTCCTGCCTGTTTGTTGGCACTGATGGTAGACTTTCTGATTGGTCTTACAGAAAAGCTGGTAACTCCGGCCAGCCTTCAAAAGGGAGATGCCTCGGTTAAGAAAAAAAGCAGGAATATCCAAAAGGCAATGCTGGGAGCGGCTGCAATGCTGGTTGCGGCTATATTTCTTTTCACATCCGTTGGCAGTGTATCAGGGGATGCCCGTACCCTATCAGTTGGCTCAAAAGATTTTACGGAGCAAGAGATTCTTGGGAATATGGTGGCAGATTTAATAGAAGACAGAACGGATATCACAGTAAACAGAAAGCTGAGTCTGGGAGGGTCACAGGTGTGCTTTGCAGCAATGAAGACTGGAGATATTGATCTTTATATAGACTACAGCGGTACCTCATACACTGACATCCTCAAACATCCGCCGATCAGTGATATGGAGCAGGTGTATAAGACGGTAAAGGAAGAGTATAAGGAGCAGCTTAATCTGGAAGTGCTTAAGCAGATGAGCTTTAATAATACTTATACATTGGCTGTAACGAAAGAAATGGCTGAGAAGTATCATTTGAATAAAATAAGTGATCTTGCCAAAATAAGCGATACCTTAACATCCGGTACTACGTTTGAATTCTCCAACCGGGAGGATGGATTGTCCGGACTTCAGAAAACTTATGGTTTCCAAATAGGAAAACGCCTTACTTTAGATTCAGCTCCCCGTTATACGGCTTTGGGAAGCGGTGAGGTGGATATCATAGATGCCTTCTCCACTGACGGATTATTAAAAAAATTCGACTTAAAAACGCTGGAAGATGATAAAAACTTTTTCCCGCCTTATTTTGCCATTCCGGTTATTCGTGCGGAAGCTTTGGAGAAATACCCTGAAATTGCCGGAATCATGGAAGAATTGGCACCGTATTTAACCAACGAGGTTATGATTGAACTGAACTACAAAGTGGATGAATTACAGCAGACACCTGCTGCAGTCGCTCAGGATTTCCTGAAAGAGAATGGATTGATATCATGATTTATGGGATTCTGCTTTTTGCTTTTCTATCCTTTATTTTTACTTCTCCCAAGTGTCGCTGGCTGATGAGCGCTGACCAGCCCCTGTCCCTAAGGGAAGAAAGAATCGGTTTAATGTTTGGACGGTATATGCGGGATGTGGCAGTTGTAATGCTGCTTTTATGGTTGCTTGGAACTTTGCGCATTCCCTGGGTATATGTGATTGCAGGATGTGTGTTTATCCTGCGTACATTGAGTTTTCTCATTCATATGGCTCAGGTTTTTATAAATGATTAAATGCTGTCCGGAAAGAAAGAAGTTAAGAATATAGCGAACAAGAGCCGTTGCATCGGAAAGAAGATGCAATGGCTCTTGTTATATTTTGACCAGTAACAGCAAAAGAGTATAGCCTATAGCTCTGACAAGTAAATGCAGTAGTCTAAAATAACATTGCCATGCTCATCCTTCTCGGAAAATCTCGGACAGTTATACCTTTCGAAAAAACAAATCCTTTTTTCATTATCGTCCTGAAAATCACCCATACCATGTTCCTGGAATTTAGCAATACACTCATCGTGCATGCCATAGATGCTGCCGTCATCCTCTTTGCCTTTTATCCAGCACACACCGATGCTGCCCTCATCCAAATCTATAAAATCATAGCCATCGGGGACAAATGTATCAGGTGGAAGGAACATGCCAATCCAGTATTCAAAAGTGTTTTCAATATCGTTGCTGTTGCAGCGCATAAAACCCAGATAACTGTTTTCAATATTCGGGTCACCGTTTAGCTTTTCAAGCTTCTCAAACCAGCCGTTTCGAAACCATTCCATCCATTTGTGGCCAAATCCGCCAGATCTGTCAGCGTTGGTATAGCATTTCCCAATAAAACGCAGTGAGGGTAAATGCTCTTTATTGACTTTAATAATCTCTGCCATTTTTATTCCCCCTATTTTACGACCTTTTATAACCTTATTTTAACAGAAATCCGCCAGAATACAATATAGCAGTCTGGAAAAAAATGGAGGCAACTGCTCTGATCAGACACGTACCCAATACCGCCGTATTTATTTGACAGGAACTCAAATAGTCAATATAATGAGAGCAAGATAAAGGACGGTGATATTAAGTGCGAAGCTTTATACTAAATACAAAGATGATTTCTCCACCTCAAACAAGGAAAAGGCAGATGAAACATTGTTTGAGGCATATCGTATATATCAGTTTCATCGACAACCGAAATGAAAGGCGTATAATGCCTTGTTTTGTCGTGCCTCAATAAAGAATAGGAGGTAATGAAATGTCAAATTTTCATATTGTAAATAACAGGAATGACAGAGAAATAAATGATTTACTAAATATCTGGGAATCTGCAGTTGCAGCTACTCATACGTTTTTATCAGAAGATGACATCCAGGCGATCAAACCGGAGGTTGTAATGGGATTAAAAGAAATTGAACATTTGTATTGTTATTATGAAGATGATACTCCTCATGGTTTCATAGGTGCAGCCGACGATAAAATTGAGATGCTGTTTATCCATGATAAAGCCAGAGGAAAAGGAATTGGAAAGAAGCTTATCCGCTATGCTGTAGATAATTTAGATGCAAAATATGTTGATGTAAATGAACAGAATGATCAGGGCATAGGATTTTATAAACACATGGGTTTTCATGTCATTAGCAGGTCAGAGCTAGATGAACAAGGCAGACCATTTCCAATACTGCATCTTAAATTAAGTGACGGTTAAATAGTAACAGGTTGATAAGAAAAAGGCGAAGAACCATGCAGGGGATCGCCTTTTTTGCCTAATATCTGATTTACAATTCAACAGCATTATGAAACTATATTTCCATAAAGTTCTATTCTATATCATTGCAAAGAAGTAAAAATGGTGATAGGATATAGTTGACACACTCATATATCAACCGTGTCATATATATAATGGAAAGGTAAAATTATGTCTGATAATTATATTCGGGTATCTGGAGCTAGGGAGCGGAATCTAAAAAATATTAATGTCCTGATACCCAAAAAAGAAATTACGGTTTTTACAGGAGTATCCGGTTCTGGTAAATCGTCACTCGTATTTGATACAATAGCAGCAGAATCCCAAAGGCAATTAAATGAAACCTACACCAGTTTTATCCGTCACCGTATGCCCCATTACGGAAAACCCGATGTGGATATGATCGAAAATTTATCGGTAGCTTTTATAATCAACCAAAAACGGTTGGGCGGTAATGCACGGTCAACGGTAGGCACGATTACAGATATTTATTCTTTATTGCGTCTGTTGTTTTCACGAATTGGAAAACCTTTTGCCGGATATTCCGATGTTTTTTCATTCAATAATCCGGCTGGAATGTGCAGCTGCTGTCAGGGATTAGGAAAGATGGAAGCAGTTGATATTGAACGTCTGTTAGATAAAAATAAATCATTAGATGAAGGAGCAATCCGTTTTCCTACTTTTGAACCCGGCGGCTGGCGGCTGACCCGATATATTTATTCTGGATTTTTTGATAATGATAAAAAAATTAAAGACTATTCCTCCGAAGAACTGGATCTGCTTCTTTACGCTGACGGCATTAAGGTGAAAGATCCTCTTCCCGAATGGCCTAAAACTTCATTGTATGAGGGGGTGGTTCCACGGATCGAGCGGAGCTTTCTCAAAAAAGAGGATGGCGAAAAAGTTAGATACAGCAAAGAAATTGAGGGCTTTATCATAAAGCAGGATTGTCCCCACTGCCATGGAACACGCCTGAATGACAGAGTATTATCCTGCAAAGTGAACGGTAAAAATATAGCGGAATGCGCTGATATGCAGATAAACGAATTATTAGAATTTATCCAGTTAATCAATGCTCCTGTGGCGGCAGCAATTGTTTCAGAATTGGTGAATCGTCTGCAGCAAATGGTATCCATTGGATTGGACTATTTAAGTTTAAGCAGACAAACATCCACTCTATCGGGCGGGGAATCTCAAAGAATCAAAATAGTTTGCCAGCTGGGCAGCAGCTTAACAGACCTTACTTATATTTTTGACGAGCCCAGTATAGGACTGCACCCTCACGATATAAGCAAGATCAATGACCTTATGAAACTTTTGCGTGACAAAGGCAATACCGTACTTATCGTGGAGCATGACCCTGATATAATAAAGATTGCAGACCAAGTGATTGATATGGGGCCCGGCGCGGGAATCCATGGGGGTGAAATCGTATATCAGGGGAGCTTACAAGGGTTAAAAGCATCGGGTACATTGACAGGGAAGTATCTGTCTTACCGGCCTGAATTAAAAGCTGGCACACGTACCCCGAAAGGCTGGCTTTCCATTCACAATGCAACGCTGCACAATTTGAAGAACCTTTCAGTTGAAATACCCAAAGGAGTAATGACGGTTGTGACAGGGGTTGCCGGTTCAGGAAAAAGTACGCTTATCAATCAGGTGCTGCCCCGATTTTATCCTGATACTGTTTTTATCGACCAAAAGGGAATACAAGCATCAAAGCGTTCCAACATAGCAACCTTTACAGGTATCTTTGATATGATCAGAAAACTATTTGCGAAAAGCAACGGTGTCAGCGCCTCCCTGTTCAGTTTCAATTCCCAAGGAGCATGTCCTGCTTGTAAAGGCTTAGGTGTTACCTATACAGATTTAGCGTTTATGGATACCATGGTTACAGTATGTGAAGAATGTAACGGGAACCGTTATACCGACGAAGTGCTCGGGTATAAGCTAAGAGGTAAAAATATTGGTGAAATACTTAAAATGACCGTATCGGAGGCCTTGGAATTTTTTCGGGAAGAAGAAATAAGAACAGTACTGAAAAGGCTTTCAGATGTTGGAATTACCTATATTTCTTTGGGGCAGCCCTTGAACACACTTTCAGGAGGGGAATTGCAGCGGATCAAACTGGCTTCCGAGCTTTTAAACGGAGGGAAAGTTTATGTTTTGGACGAACCCTCAACAGGTTTGCATATGGCTGACATAAAACAGTTGATTGGTATAATGAATCGTCTTGTAGAACAAAATTCCACCCTTATTGTAATAGAGCATAATTTGGATATTATTTGCCAGGCAGACTGGATTATTGACTTAGGCCCACATGCCGGACAGCATGGCGGTAAAATTATGTTCACAGGGCTGCCGGAAGATTTAATTAATTGTAAAGATTCCCTGACAGGAAAATCCCTGAAAAAATATATAAATAAAATATAGGAGATCGGCTTTATGGCAGTAAAAGAATTAGAAGAAAATTATGTCCCTTTTCAGTGTATGATTGTATCTGATTCAAACAAATTTAACGTAGAAGGTGTTTCAACTGCACAGTACTATATCCTTGATACGTTGAGTAATCAAGGGCCAAAAACAACGAAAGAGCTTGCCGAAATGAAAGGAATCTCGCAGTCGGGTATTTCAAAATTGACGAAACGGCTGTTGGAAAAAAAGTATATCGTACAGGAAAGGCAGCTTAATGACCGCCGTTCCTATAAAATTATACTGACCAGTGAAGGAAAAGCCTTTTTAAACCGCGTCGATGATTTTGGAAATGAAATCATGAACTTAATTGAAGAAGCATTAACGTCAGAGGAAGTAAAGGCCTTTTCAATGATGTGCAAAAAAATCACCAGCTTGTATGCTGAAAAAACATGATAGCTTAAGTGGGAAGAGAAGGAGGGCGGTTATATGAATTATATCTTTACCAACAGCATTAAAGATGATAATGCATTACGGCGCAGTTATAACAGTTTAGCTGAAAAAACCTTTGGACTGTCTTTTGAAGAATTTTATCAGAATGGATATTGGACAGATAAATATATTCCATATTCCTTGATTGATGATGGAAAGGTAATTGCTAATGCATCTGTGAATATTTTAAAATCCTTTTATAATGGGCAGGAAAAACGATGCATCCAGATTGGCACTGTTATGACGGACTCCGATTATAGAAACCAGGGGTTATCCAGATATTTAATAGAAAGAATTTTAAGTGAATGGAAAGAAGCATGCGATACCATGTATCTGTTTGCCAATGACAGTGTTCTTGATTTTTACCCTAAATTTGGTTTTGTAAAAGCCGTTGAATACCAATGCAGCAGTCCGATCACTCCAACAAAAGGACGCGTAAGGAAACTTGACATGAGCCATGCAAGTGATCGTGAATTCTTGAAGCGGTATTACACGAAATCCAACCCATACTCCGCGCTTGCAATAAAGGATAACTATGAATTGTTTATGTTTTATTGTACTTCATTGATGAAAGATTGTGTGTACTTTCTGGAAGATTTTGATGCTGTAATAATTGCTTCAAATAAAAATGAAATTTTAACTTGTTATGATATTTTTAGCGACGGGAATCATGCTATGATTGAAATGGTATCCAGAGTAGCAGAGTCTCAAATACGCACTGTAGTTTTTGGCTTCACTCCTGCAGAACATGCAGCTTTTCATTCACAAATTCTCGAAGAAGAGGATACAACTCTTTTTATTCTTAAAGGAAAGGATAATTGGTTTGTGAATCATCAAATGATGTTTCCTGTTTTATCACATGCATAAATAAATCAAAGCAAGAGCAACGATGATGTATCATAGGGAATTATGAGATGTAACTAATTGAAAGAACAAAGGAGAATCTTACATGAGCCAAAATATATACGACAATGAACTGTTTTTTAAAGAGTATATGAAATTAAGGGGTGAAAAAAGCTATAATGATTTATTGGAACAACCTGCAATGAACAAATTATTGCCGGATATCAAGGGGAAAACAATTTTAGACATAGGATGCGGAATGGACATAATAGCTTATGGGCTATAAAGGAAAAGCCGGATTTGGTGAAAGAATTTATTAAGCCTACATTTCTGGTTATAAAAGCAAAAAAGTAATCATCTTATTTAATTAGTGAAACAATTAGCTGAGGAGG
This sequence comes from Lacrimispora sphenoides, assembly GCF_900105215.1. NCBI lineage: Bacteria > Bacillati > Bacillota > Clostridia > Lachnospirales > Lachnospiraceae > Lacrimispora > Lacrimispora sphenoides. Next base: position 2,833,424 of record NZ_FOIP01000001.1, read on the forward strand.
TCAAATGTTAGCTTATAGAACTTTAAATGATGCAAATATAGAAACACTTCACGAGGCATTTCGGAATGCATTTTCCGATTATCAGGTTGAAATGAATTTACCCATTGAAACATTCAAACAAATGCTGCAAAGAAGAGGGTATGCTCCGGAGATATCCATAGGTGCGTTTAAAGATGATCGATTGGTTGGTTTCGTTCTAAATGGACTTCGAAATTTAAACGGAAAAACAACGGTGTATGACATTGGAACAGGCGTTATCATTGATTACAGAAGACAAGGTGTCACAAGTAGCATGCTTTTGAATGTCAAAGAAGTACTTAAACAAAATCAAATAGAACAGTATTTACTTGAGGTTATTCAATCCAATACGTCTGCACTTCAATTGTACAAAAAAGAGGGATTCAAGATTCGAAGGAATTTTTCCTGCTTTAAAATAGACAAAAAAAGTTATGCTCCTGTGAAAAACCATAAAGTTGGGCACACGGATCAGATGGCGTGGGAACAATTAAGAGAATTCTGGGATTTTGAACCTTCATGGCAAAATTCAATTGATTCGGTAAATGCGGTATCAAAAGAATTTCTATATTCTATTGTACATTATGATAATACAATTGCTGGATATGGTATTATTAATAAAAAGACAGGAGATATCCCTCAAATTGCAGTAAAAAAAGTTTATAGAGGGAAGGGGATTGGCAGAAGCATTGTTACTGATTTAATCGAAAATACGGAATCTCAAAAAATAAGTACCCTCAACGTAGACGACGAATCAAAATGTATGAAGGATTTTCTGATTAAATCAGGGTTTGCACCAACTGTGAGTCAGTATGAGATGCTTTTGCACATAGGATAGGAATGAAGCGCGGAGGAGGTCATATATGAGGTATAAGCATATTGTTTTTGATATTGACGGAACATTAATAGATACGGAATATGCAGTTCTGCACTCTTTGCAAGACACCTTAATTGCCGTAACCGGGATTAACAGGGAAATCAACGAGCTGACATTTGCATTGGGGATTCCCGGAAAGAACGCATTGAAAAAACTTAACGTCCCGGAACATTCAATTTCGCTTATTCTGGGACATTGGGAAAAATGTATGTCCAATTACAGCAATACGGTATGTGTTTTTCAGGGCATAAGTGAGTTGTTGGACGCCCTTGTACAATACGGCTGTGAATTAGGGATTGTCACATCAAAAACAAGAGAAGAATTTAAACAGGATTTTGAACCATTTGAAATTAGCAAATATTTCACAACGATTATTTGCGCTGATGATACGGTGGAGCACAAGCCAGATCCAGACCCTCTTTTCAAATACATGGAAGTCTCAAATGCGAACAATAACGAATTGATTTATATTGGGGACAGTGTATATGACTGGGAATGTGCCAAAAGTGCCAAGGTTGATTTTGCTTTGGCGGGCTGGGGCAGTCTTTCCAGAGAAATAATGGCAGATTATTACTTAGAAAAACCTGACGATCTTCTTTTAATTATGAGGGATTGAACATATGATGCAACAGAAGAACATTCCATCGCCTGCCGAAGCTCAAATAACTCCAAGCGAGCTTGACAACTCTGGTATTTATAAGGTAATATGAGAAAAGCAATATAAGGAGATAAACTACTATGCGGCAAGGTATTCTTAAATAACAATCAATTGAATGATGGCAGGTATGAATTATTTAGCCTTATTACAGGTGTAATGGGCTTGGTTTTTTGTACCTTAATTTAAGAATACTTTCATATTTTATTGATGCCGCTGCGCTGTAGAATCTTCTTTCTAACAGCTTTTTAAGTCGTGCTCATAATTGTTATGATAGCAGTCCCCTGTGATGAAAGTATTTCAATCACAGGGGACATTTGTATTATAACGATTGTATGAGGTGTGACTTATGAAAATAATGAATATAGGAATCCTGGCTCACGTAGATGCAGGAAAAACAACATTAACAGAGAGCATGCTCTATACCAGCGGTACAATTGCTGAATCTGGGCGTGTTGATCGCGGTTCGACTATTACAGATTCTATGACACTTGAAAAACAGAGAGGAATTACAATACAGGCGTCTATAGCATCTTATGAATGGAAACATGTTAAAATCAATTTAATAGATACCCCAGGGCATATCGACTTCTATGCAGAAGTAGAGCGCTCCTTAAATGTATTAGATGGTATTGTTTTACTGATCTCAGCCAAGGACGGTATTCAGGCACAAACACGTATTCTTTTCGATGCAATAAGAAAAAGGAAGCTTCCTGCTTTGATTTTTATTAATAAAATTGATCAGCCAGATATCGATCTTGAATTAATATATAAAGATATCAAAGAGAAATTAACTTCCCATATTCTTGTAATGCAGAGAATTACAAATGATAATACTCTTTTACCCACGGAAATTGATGAATTGTCAGAAGAGATTAGAGATACGATTATTGAGATGGATGATACTTTACTGAAGAAATATATGCTAGATCAACCTATTACAGCGGAGGAACTTTTAAATAGCAGAAGAAAAAATATTAGCAGCGGTAAGCTTTTGCCTATTTATCATGGCAGTGCTCTGAAACATATAGGAACAAAAGAACTGATGGATGCTATTCTTATAGAATTCAATCCGATTATATTACCGACAGACTCCAAACTCGCTGCATTGGTATATAAAATTGAAAGAGATGATAATCGGAATAAGCGCACATATATGCGTATTTTTGGAGGCTCAATTAAAACCCGTGATGTACTAACCCCCGAAGGTCATTCTGACAGTATGAAAATTAAAAAGCTGGAAACCTCAAGCAATGGTAAAATTGTAGAAACCGACAAAATTGAATGCGGTGATATTGCTATTTTCCCAAATGAAGCCCGGCTAAAAATAGGAGACACCATAGGTACAATACCACGGAACAACTTGGCTTTACATGATAACAGCCTGATCATGCAGGCTAATATTTCCCCCATGTTTTCTTCCGATAGAGCAATTTTACTGGAAGCCTTGTCGGAACTGTCTGAAACAGATCCTCTTTTACAATATAAACTGGATTCCAGAAGCAGTGATATCATAATGGAGTTTCTTGGAAAGGTTCAAATAGAGATCATTGTTGCTCTATTGCAGAGCAGATACCATCTTCAGGCTAAAATAGAAAATGTAACAACTATTTATAAAGAGCGTCCTTTAAAAAAAGCGACTTTTACCGCTTATATTGAAGTTCCGCCAAATCCTTTTTGGGCCTCCATCGGATTGTCAATAGAGCCTCTTCCTATTGGAGCAGGAGTACAATATGAAAGTAAAGTGTCATATGGGTATTTAAAAAAGTCATTCCAGAATGCCGTTGAAGAAGGAATTCGATCTGGCTGCGAACAAGGGTTATACGGATGGGAATTGACGGATCTTAAAATTTGTTTTGAATATGGATTGTATTATAGTCCAGTAAGTACACCGGCTGATTTCAGGCATCTGGCTCCTGTCGTGCTTGAACAAGCTTTTAAACAGTCAGGTACAGAGTTATTGGAACCGTGTTTGTCATTCCAACTTTATGTCCCCCAAGATTGTAATGCTCGTGTTTATAATGACTTAAAAAAATATCATGCAATGATTGAATCAATAAAAACACGGCATAATGAAATTGTAGTGACTGGAAAAATCCCGGCCCGCACATCACAAATTTACAAAGAGCAGCTTTCAGAGTTAACAAAAGGCTGTGGAGTTTTTTTAACAGAACACGCAGGATACCAGCAAAATACCGGAGAAATTTTTATTCAGTCAAGAAAGCCAGATGATCGGTTGGACAAAACCCGCCACTTATTTGATAAGGCTTATGAAGAAGTTTCGCCCCTAAAAACGACTTGATGTAGCTCCAGCTAAAAATGAGAAACACCCTGCTTTTTACTTAGCAGGGTGTTTCTATTTGACCAATCTTTTAGCGGAAGCGGTGGGATTCGAACCCACGTGCCCTTGCGGACAACCGCATTTCGAGTGCGGCTCGTTATGACCACTTCGATACGCTTCCATGTAGAAAATATGCTGTTTGTATGCGGAGACCACTTGATTTCAAATCAGGTCCGTAATGGCCGCTTCGTATATGCTCCGCCTTATGAAAAAGACGAACGATACAATTATACACGAGAAATCTAATTTTGTGTAGTACTTTTAGCAAATTTTTCATTTTTTTCCGTATAAGCACCAGTGCTATGGAAATAATAGGAACATATATGAAAAAGTGCATATTTTTTTGTGAAAAACCCATTTGTTTTTGTTAAAAAGACACACAAAAAAATATCAAAAAAGGAGGTGCCAGAGATGAGGAATCTGAAACATACATTTTCTACGGTGGAAGATCTGGTTGCATTTGTAGTAAGAGCGGAAAGGTGCAGCTTTGATATTGATGTCATTTACAACCAGCTGGTTATTGACGGAAAATCGCTGATGGGAGTTATGCTCATCGGCATTGGAAAACAGGTTGAGATCGTTTGCCACAATGCAGCAGCTTCTCCTGAAGAATTAGTAGGCCATGCCGCTTAAATACTGGAATATTAAAACATCAGGCAGGAACAGAGAGGAAGAAGCCGGTCCCATCTTTTAAAGGAAAAGGGGACCGGCTTTCCCTGTTTGTTTCCCTGACCATTGCCATGACAGTGGTCTGCAGTCTGCCAGGCAAGACCCGGTCTGATAATATTTAATTTAATAGGAGATTTAATTTGCAGTTTTAGCCTGTTTCTGATTGACTTTAACCTAAGGAAAGACGTAAACTTAGTAAAAGGGAAAATCAGGAGTTTGAGATATGACAAATCAGACAAAAGAAAGCTATGACGAACTGGAACGCCGCCGCCGCGCCAGAATAAGGCAGCAGAAGCAAAAGAAGCAGCAAAAAAGAAGGCGGATCATCTACATAGTGGTCAGAGTAATCATTCTGTCCATAGCCCTGGCAGGGATCGCATGGGGGATCAGTTTGCTGTTTTTTAAAAATTATGTGGATCTAAAGAGGGTTACCATGCCTGTCTGGGTGAAGGAGGACTTTATTGAGCCAAATCCTTACTCAAGACCCGGGACAGAAATGAAAAGAGCGGATGGAATTGTGGTTCATTATGTGGCCAATCCAGGTACTTCGGCCAAACAGAACTTGAATTATTTTGACAGTCTGAAGAACCAGTCTGGAGACAAGAAAATTTCGGCCAGCAGCCATTTTATGATTGGGCTGGAAGGAGAAATTCTTCAGGGAATTCCTATTTATGAGGTAGCTTATGCCACATCCAAGGAAAAAAATGTGGATACGGTATCCATTGAATGCTGCCATCCTGATGAGACAGGGAAATTTAATGATGAAACTTATGATTCCCTGGTAAAGCTGACGGCCTGGCTTTGCAGGAATCTGGGATTGACGGAAAAAGATGTGATAAGGCATTATGATGCCACAGGTAAGGACTGTCCAAGGTACTTTGTAGCTCATGAGGATGCGTGGAAGAAGTTCCTTTCAGATGTGAAAGCGGCCAGAAAGCTGCCGGATGAAGGGGAAAGATAAGGATAAAGATAAAGATAAAGATAAAGATAAAGAACCTCCAATAGGCCCTGTCAGGCTTATTGGAGATTCTCCCAATGTACATTATTCTTCTCCAAATAATTCATGGTCTATGATTCTTACGGCATCTGCGATGCAGTCATTGCAGGAACGGAGGACCTTTCCGGTTTCCACGCCCTTTAAATCCTTGCAGATCACGCTTTTGTTTTGTTCCTTAAATTCTGACAAGCATTTTTTTGACGCTTCGTGAGAGGTCCTCTTGGAATCCGGCCGGTCTAGGTGGACGGAACTGTTCTTTAGTCCGGAAAGTACGGCAGCTGCGCTGATGGCCCCGCAGGTACCTTCCATACCGCCCATACCAAGACCCATGCCTTCCGTAACGCGGAACATGGTTTTCTCGTCAATGCCTGTTTTATCACAGAAGGCACAGGAGACAGCCTGTGCGCAATTATACCCCTTTGCATGCTTATTTAGAGCTTCTTCCACTCTTTTTGATGTTGTGTCTGACATGTAATGTTTCCTCCTGAAGTTATGATATCCACTGTATTGCCCGGTTAAGTTTCGGTCTGGGCAGAAAACAAATGAAATTTAAAAAATATTACGTGAAACAGAAAGCCGCCCAGGCAGGTGGCAAACAGATAAACAGCATTCCCTATGGATATGCCGTATTTTAACGCAATTTCATGAAAAACGATCTGAGCCGACGGGTAATAGGGGGAAATGTAGAACATATCTGCCTGACCCAAAGGCTTTGCCGTCCGATTGATAATAGAAGCTATGATGCAGCAGATGAAAAACAGGGGGAGTGTCCGCACGAATCCCAAAATCGAAGTATCGGAAAGACGGGAAAATGCGATGGCCAGCCCTATAAAAATCAAAAGCAGGTGCCAGATCAAACCGTGAAGGGTTAAGAACCAGTAAGGATGAAAAAGCCCGGATGGTTCTGCCAGTGCCATGATGCCTCCTAAAAGGTTGAAATCCTGCATAAAGGTGCATAGCACCCTTTGAACGTCCTTAGATGGGACCAGCGGAAGAATGAGGCAGAGGTACATGGGAAGGCTGCAAAGCTGAAATGGAAAATACCACCAGTTGTAGGTCTGTTCATTTACCACATAATATAAAAAAAGCTGTTTCCAGCATTCGGAGGCAGCCAGAAGAAGGCCGCAGAAAAAAAGCAGCCGCGGAAGTCTGGAGCTGTTTATTTTTCTGGTGGTGTAATAAGCCAGAAAAACCACAGAGGCAAGCCCGACGGCAATAAATATGATGTGGAACAGAGAATAAGGAGCCGGTGGATTCATGGGCCATGCTGTTTTTTCAAGGAGTTCCTTCATAGCGATTACCGACCTTCCTTTCTTACTTCTGATTAAGCTGTATTATCGTAAAAAGCATTTGCGATAATCGGATTGACGGGCTAAAAAGCAGCCCTTTTATTGAAGCTTGCACTGCAAGTTCCGATAAATCATATTATATAGGATTGCCTGAAATCATGCAAGATAAATGGAAATTCTTCGGAAAAATAAGAATCTTCTTCTTATTAAGTACTTGATTAATTCCGAAAATGCTATATAATGTATAACTAGCACTTTATTTAATAATTATGCATATTTGTGTATATAAGAGGAGGAATCATTATGAAAAGGAAAGTAATTGCTATGGTGGGTGTTGCATGTATGGCAGCTTTATTAACTGCTTGTGCAGGTTCCGGAACAAAGACAGAGACAACTGCTGCAGAACAGAAAGAAGCAGGAAAACTGGTTATGGTAACCAATGCAGAATTTCCGCCCTATGAATATTATGATAAAAATGAGATCGTTGGAATTGATGTGGATATTGCAAGGGCTATCGCTGATAAGATGGGTGTGGAGCTGGATGTTGAGGATATGGCCTTTGATTCCCTGATCCCGGCTGTCCAGTCCGGTAAGGCGGACTTTACTGCCGCCGGTATGACCGTCAACGAAGACCGAAAGAAAAATGTTGATTTTACCGATACTTATGCAGAAGCAGCCCAGGTAATCATTGTTAAAGAAGGCAGTGAGATCAAAACACCGGATGATTTAACTGGAAAGAAGATTGGCGTACAGACCGGCACCACCGGTGATATTTATGCAGATGATATTGAGAATGCGGTCGTTAATCGTTATAATAAGGGAATGGAAGCAGTTATGGCTCTTACTCAGGACAAAATTGATGCAGTCATCATTGACCGTGAGCCTGCAAAGGTATTTGTTAAGGAAAATGCCGGATTGGTGATCCTTGACGAAGCATTCACCGAGGAAGAATATGCAATCGCCGTTAAAAAAGACAACAAAGAGCTGTTAGACAAAATCAACGGTGCCATTAAGGAATTAAAGGAATCCGGTGAATTAAAGAAGATCGTGGATAAATACATTACCGCGGAATAATAAAAAAGGAAGAGTGCCATGTGGGAAAAGCTAAGAGATGATTTTTATCAGAATTTTATCGTAGATGACCGTTGGAAATACATTACCGGCGGCCTGCAAAATACGTTAAAGATCACGTTTTTTGCAGTTTTGATCGGTATTGTACTGGGATTTCTGGTTGCGATCATTCGTTCAACCTATGAAAATACCCATAAGCTGAAAATATTAAATGCAGTTTGCAGCGTTTATCTGACGGTGATCCGCGGGACGCCGGTGGTTGTACAGTTGATGATCATGTATTTTATCATCTTTGCATCCACTGATCCGGGCCAGGTGCCAACAGCGATTCTGGCATTTGGAATCAACTCTGGCGCCTATGTGGCGGAAATCTTCCGCAGCGGTATCAGTTCCATTGAAAAAGGACAGTTTGAGGCCGGCCGAAGCCTGGGCTTTAATTACGCCCAGACCATGTGGTTCATCGTTATGCCCCAGGCCTTTAAAAATGTGGTTCCTACCCTTGCTAATGAATTTATCGTCCTTTTAAAGGAGACTTCTGTGGCAGGTTACATAGGGCTGCAGGATTTGACCAAGGGCGGCGATATCATCAAGAGCCGTACTTATTCTGCGTTTATGCCTCTGATTGCAGTGGCCATTATTTATCTGGTTATGGTAATGGTATTTTCATATCTCGTAAAATTACTGGAGAGGAGGCTGCACAGAAGTGAGCATTAATAGAATGGAAAACCCCCTGATTCAGGTACAGAATCTGGGGAAAAAGTTTGGCGACATAGAAGTGCTTAAGGATATTACCGTTGATATTTATAAAGGGGACGTAGTATGTGTGATCGGGCCTTCCGGTTCAGGAAAAAGCACATTTCTCCGCTGCTTAAACCATCTGGAGGAACCCACCGGAGGACATATCCTGTTTGAAGGCGTGGACATTGTAGATAAGAAAACCGACATTGATAAGCACCGTCAGAAGATGGGAATGGTGTTCCAGCAGTTTAATTTGTTTCCTCATATGACGATTTTAAAGAATTTGACTCTTGCGCCCATGAAGCTTCAGGGACGCAGTAAGAAGGAGGCAGAAGAGCAGGCATTAGGGCTTCTTCATAAGGTAGGTCTTGCTGACAGGGCGGACTCTTATCCCAATCAGTTATCCGGGGGACAGAAGCAGCGTATCGCCATTGTCCGTGCGCTGTGCATGAATCCGGATGTCATGCTGTTTGACGAACCAACCTCCGCTCTTGATCCTGAGATGGTAGGCGAGGTGTTAAATGTAATGAGGGAGCTGGCTGACGAGAAGATGACCATGGTCGTGGTTACTCACGAAATGGGGTTTGCCAGAGAAGTGGCGACCCGGGTCATGTTCATGGACGGCGGTTATTTCCTGGAAGAAAATGAACCAAATGAGTTCTTTGCCAATCCTCAAAATGACAGATTGAAGCTCTTTTTGAGTAAGGTGCTTTAAACATTTATTGATTAAAAGAAAAAGACAGATGAGAGTCTGCCCCTGATTCTATCGGGTGGATAGATAGGTAATACTGGTTCGGTCTAAAACCGTCACGAAAGTGGCGGTTTTTTTATTATGCTTTTTCATTCAAAAATCCTATCATAAGCAATCAACTATTGGTATTTTTCAACAAATGTAAAATGTGTTAAAATAAAAACAAGAATGTTAAAAAAATAACTAGAAGGGAGTAACAAAGGATGGGTTCTTATGTTCATACATTGGTGGAGCGGTCCAGAAAAGCGCAGGAGATACTGGCCACCTATGACCAGGCTAAAACAGATGAGATTGTAAAGATGTTCGCAAAGGTGGTTTTCGACCATGCAGAGCCACTGGCAAAGCTGGCTGTGGAGGAAAGCCGCATGGGAGTTTATGAAGACAAGATTTTGAAAAACAAAGGGAAGTCCAGAATTATCTGGAATGCGATGAAAGGCAGGAAATCGGTTGGGATCATCGGAAGGGATGAGGAGGCAGGAATTATTGAGATGGCAAAGCCGATGGGCATCATTGCAGCAGCAACTCCCTGTACAAATCCTGTGGTTACACCCATGTGCAATGCCATGTTCGCCATCAAATGTCAAAATACCATTATCATCGCTCCTCACCCCAGAGGCAGGAAATGCGCGGCTGCAGTAGCAGATCTGTATTATAAGGAATTAGACAGGATGGGAGTGCCAAGGGATATCTTTCTTGTTATGGAGGAACCCAGTGTTGAACTGACCACAGAACTTATGGCTGCCTGTGACGCAGTGATTGCAACCGGCGGTATGGCAATGGTGAAGTCCGCATATTCCAGCGGAAAGCCCAGCTATGGCGTTGGCCCTGGCAATGTGCAGGGATTGATTGACGAAGGAATCAATTACAAAGAGGCGGCAGGCCGTATGATTGCCAGCCGTATCTTTGACAATGGCATCATCTGTTCCGGTACCCAGAGCATTATCGCCCCGGAGAAGGATTATGAAAAGATCATGAAGGAATTCGAGGATCAGGGGGCATATGTGATCGACGATCCAAACGTGACTACTAAGCTGGCGGAAGTGGTGTTCCCGGGTGGAACCATCAGTAAGCATGTAGTGGGCCAGTCCGTGCAGGCCATAGCAGGGATGGCAGGGATTTCTATTCCTGAGGACAGGAAGGTAATTGTTGTCAAACCGGAAACATATGGAGCGGGGATTGTGTGGAGCAAGGAGAAAATGTGCCCCGTAATGGCTGCTTACAGCTACAAAACCTGGGAGGAAGCCGTTGAGATTGCTTACCAAAACCTGTTGGTGGAAGGGGAAGGCCATTCTGCAGATATTCAGTCGGACAATCGAGGTCACATCGAATATGCAGGGGTAAAGCTTCCAGTAAGCCGGGTAATGGTCAACCAGACCAGTTCCAGCATGGCAGGCGGAGCATTTGCTAATTCGTTAAATCCCACCACGACTCTGGGCTGCGGAAGCTGGGGCAATAACGCCATCAGCGAAAACCTGTTTTTTACCCATCTGATGAATAAGAGCAGGATCGTTCTGGTTAAGAAGAACTGGAAGCAGCCGTCGGATGAAGAGATCTTTTCATAGGGAGAGCAGTCATGACAGAATTAATATTAAAAACACAAATCTCTTACTACGATACCTGCGCCGAATTTGCAAAGGAATTTAAACTCGGAAGAGGCGATCTGGTATTGACCAATGAATACATATATAATCCATGTTTTGGAAACCTGGGGCTGGAAGTGCAGACGATTTTCCAGGAAGAATACGGCGGAGGAGAACCTACAGACGTTATGGTAGACCAGATCCTTGAGGCAGCGGAGAGAAGGGAGTGCCAAAGGATTATTGCCATAGGAGGCGGTACGGTGATCGATATAGCCAAAGTGCTGGCTGTCTCGTCAGGAGATTCCTTAGATTCTCTGTACGAGGATCCGGCTTCTGCGAAAAAAAGAAGGAAGCTGGTGATTCTTCCGACTACCTGCGGAACGGGCAGCGAGGTGACCAATATTTCCATTATCAACAGGACCAGGCTGGGAACGAAAATGGGCCTTGTATCACCCGCTATGTATGCGGATGATGCGGTACTGGTCCCGGAGCTTTTACACGGACTTCCCTTTGGCGTATTTGCAGCCAGTTCCATTGATGCCCTGGTTCACGCCGTGGAATCCAGTTTATCTCCTAAGGCCACGCCTTATTCAAAGCTGTTCGGATACAAAGCCATTGAAATGATCATTAAGGGGTATCAGAAAATAGCGGCTGACGGAAGAGAAGCGTTAAAACCTCTGATGAAAGATTTCCTGATCGCCAGTAATTATGCGGGAATTGCTTTTGGGACTGCCGGATGTGCGGCGGTTCATGCCACAAGCTATCCTCTGGGAGGGAGTTATCATGTGGCTCATGGGGAAAGCAATTATGCCATGTTTACCGGAGTGCTGAAAAACTATATGGAAATACGCAGGGACGGAGAAATCGCAGTCTTAAACCAGTGCATTTCCGGACTTTTGGGTTGCGGGGAGGAAGAGGTCTATGAAAAGCTTGACGAACTGCTGGGAACGGTCCTTCCTAAGAAAACCCTGCATGAATACGGAGTAAAGCCGGAGGAACTTCCGGTGTTTGCAAAGAGCGTTATGGAGCGCCAGGGGAGGCTTATGGCCAACAATTTTGTACCTCTGGACGAAGCGCGGGTTTTAAAAATTTATAGGGAACTATATTAATTTCGGATCTTAAAGGAGGAAAAAGCAATGGCATTGATGACAGGGGAAGAATATGTGGAAAGCATGCGCAAAATGAAACTGAATGTTTATATGTTCGGGGAGAAAATTGACAATGTGGTTGACAACCCGGTTTTGCGTCCATCCCTTAATTCGGTAAAAGCGACCTATGATCTGGCTCAGATGCCGGAATATGTGGATCTGATGACAGTGACCTTGGAGGATGGCCGGAAGATCAACCGTTTTGCCAACATACACAGGAATACAGATGATTTAATAAAAAAAGTAAAGATGCAGAGGCTCTGCGGCCAGAAGACAGCATCCTGTTTTCAGCGGTGTGTGGGAATGGACGCATTTAATGCAGTATGGTCCACCACCTATGAGATTGATAAGAAGTATTCCACCCAATACCATGAAAATTTCAAAAGTTACCTCCGCATGGTCCAGGACCGCGACTTTACGGTGGATGGTGCAATGACCGACCCAAAGGGTGACAGAAGTCTGGCTCCTCACGCCCAGCCGGATTTAGATTTGTATCTTCGGGTGGTGGAGCAGCGTGAGGATGGGATTGTAGTCAGAGGGGCAAAGGCCCATCAGACGGGTATCATCAATTCCCAGGAGGTAATTGTCATGCCTACCGTAGCCATGGGGCCGGAAGATAAGGATTTTGCCGTATCATTTGCTGTGCCCACGGACGCAGAAGGAATTACCATGATAATCGGCAGGCAGTCCTGCGATACCAGAAAGCTGGAAGGTTCTTCCATGGATGTGGGAAACAGTGAATTCGGAGGCGTGGAAGCCCTGGTTGTATTTGACGATGTGTTTGTACCCAATGACAGGATCTTCTTAAATGGGGAACATGAGTTTGCAGGCATGCTGGTGGAACGCTTTGCAGGCTACCACAGGCAGTCCTATGGCGGCTGCAAGGTGGGAGTGGGAGATGTTTTAATCGGTGCCGCCGCACTGGCTGCAGATTATAACGGAGTGCCGAAAGCTTCTCATATTAAGGATAAACTCATCGAAATGGTTCATTTAAATGAGACCCTCTATTGCTGCGGAATTGCCTGTTCCGCGGAAGGCACACCTACAGAATCCGGAAATTATCTGATCGATCTTTTACTTGCCAATGTCTGTAAGCAGAATGTTACCAGGTACCCCTATGAGATTGCACGGCTGGCGGAAGATATTGCTGGGGGCTTTATGGTGACAGCACCTTCTGAAAAGGATTTAAGAAGCCCGGTCGTCGGCCCCATGGTGGAGAAATACTTAAAGGGAACGGCTGGAGTTTCTACGGAAAACCGCCTTAAGATTCTGCGCCTGATCGAGAATCTGACCCTTGGAACCGCAGCAGTGGGTTACCGGACAGAATCCATGCATGGAGCCGGTTCTCCCCAGGCCCAGAGGATCATGATATCCCGTCAGGGCAACATTGGAAAGAAGAAAGAGCTTGCAAAAGAAATTGCAAAGATCCGGGATTAAGGCGGGGCCTAAATAGATTTCAACAGGGAGGTTTGGGAGTGTGAACTGGAAAGAACTATATGCGTCAAAGCTTAAAACGATGGAAGAGGCAGTAAAAATCATTAAGTCCGGCGACCGGGTGGTCATCAGCCATGCGGTGGGAGAGCCAGTGAAACTGGTGGATGCCATGGTGGACTATGTTGTAAAAATGGATTTGAGAGACATTGAGATCAATCAGCAGATCGATATGGGGCACTCTCTTTATGCCAGGCCGGGAATGGAAAAACATTTCAGGCAGAACAGCTTTTTTCTGGGGGCCAATACCAGAGACTGTGTCAACAGCGGCCGGGGAGATTTTACACCCTGTTTCTTTTACCAGATACCGGATTTGTTCCGTTCTTTCTTAAAGCCGGATGTGCTTTTAGCAACCTTCTCCCTGCCGGATGAGCACGGCTACTGCAGCTTTGGTGTGGCCTGTGATTATACCAAGCCGGCTGCGGAGATCGAGGGAGTAAAGGTGATCGGGGTACTAAATCCCACCATGCCAAGGACACACGGAGACTGCTTTATCCATATCAGGGACATTGACGTTATCGTGGAAGACGATACGCCGGTGACGGAGCTGTTAATCCCCGAGAGCGGTGACGTGGAGTTGGCCATTGGAGAGCATATTGCTTCTTTAATAAAGGATGGGGACTGTTTACAGCTTGGAATTGGGGGGATTCCTGATGCTGTTTTAAAATTCCTGGGAGGCAAGAAAAATCTGGGGATCCATTCGGAAATGCTTTCTGACGGCATTGTGGATTTATATGAGAAAGGCGTTGTTAATTGCAGTGCCAAGAATTTTAATCCGGATAAGATGGTGGTGTCCTTCCTTATGGGAACCAGGCGGTTGTATGATTTTGCAGATAACAATCCCTGCATTTACATGGCTCCGGTGGATTATGTCAATAACCCCGGGATCATTGGACGCAATGATAACATGGTATCCATCAATTCATCCCTGCAAGTGAATCTAATGGGAGAGGCCTGTTCGGAGGCTATGGGCCTAAAGCAGTTTTCCGGTATTGGCGGGCAGGTGGACTTTATCCGTGGAGCCGCGTTCTCAAAAGGCGGGTGTTCCATCCTTGCATTTTCATCCACTGCCAAAAAGGGTACCATTTCCAGGATTGTCCCCTATTTGACTTATGGGGCGACTGTAACCACGTGCAGAAATGACGTGGACTATGTTGTGACGGAATATGGGATTGCCAGAATGAAAGGGCATACCCTAAGAGACAGGGCCCGTCAATTGATCCGGATCGCTGCTCCTCAGTTCAGGGAGGAGCTTTCGAGGGAATTTGAAAAACGTTTTGCTGAAAAATACCTGGAGGTGTAGGAATATGGACTGGAGAGAAATATATGCCTCAAAGTTAAGAACGCCGGAAGAGGCTGTGAAGGAGATCCATTCCGGTGATACGGTTCTGATCGCTCATGCGGCTTCAGAGCCAGGGATTCTTGTAAATGCCATGGTGGATTATGCGGTTGAGCAGGATTTGAGGAACATACGCATTGTCCAGCAGCACGATCTTGGGCCCTGTAAGTATTTAGGAGCTGGAATGGAGCGGCATTTCAGCTTTAACAACTTATTTGTAGGCCCTGCCAGCAGAAACCACATCGCGGCGGGAAAAGGGGATTATACGCCCTGCTTCTTTTATCAGATTCCGGATTATGTGGTAAATGTAGAGCCTGCGGATGTATTTTTAGTCACCTTATCTCCGCCGGATGAGCATGGTTTTTGCAGCTACGGCATTTCCTGTGACTTTGCTAAGGAAGCGGGACAAAACCCAAAGACCAGGGTGATCGGGTCTGTGAATCCCAATATGCCAAGGGTCATGGGGGACAATTTTATCCATGTCAGCAGACTGGCGGCCATTGTGGAAAGTAACGAGCCGGTTCTTGAACATGGAAATTCCATGATAGGCGAAACAGAGGCTTCCATTGGAAGGCACATTGCTTCCCTTGTACGGGATGGAGACTGCCTCCAGCTTGGAATCGGCGCCATACCGGATGCGGTTTTAAGGTGTCTGGACGATAAAAAGGATTTGGGAATCCATTCCGAAATGGTATCTGACGGAGTGGTGGATTTGTATGAAAAAGGAGTCATTACAGGAAAAAAGAAGAACATTGACAAAGGGAAAATGGTCGTTACCTTTATGCTTGGAACAAGAAGGCTGTATGACTTTGTAAATGACAATCCGGCCGTGTCCTTAATGCCTGTGAGCTATGTAAATGATCCCTTTGTCATAAGCCAAAATGATAACGTGGTATCCATCAATTCTGCGCTGCAGATCGACTTGATGGGGCAGGTATGTGCAGAGGCCATTGGATTAAAGCAATATTCCGCAGTGGGAGGACAGGTGGATTTTGTGAGAGGTGCAGCTGCGTCTAAGGGCGGGCGCTCCATTATTGCATTCCCTTCTGTCACAAAAGGGGGAAGCGTATCGAAAATCGTTCCTTTCCTTTCGGAAGGAGCAGCCGTGACGACCAGCAGAAATGATGTGGATTATATTGTGACGGAACAAGGAATCGCACGTATGAAGGGAAAGACGTTAAGGGAACGGGCCAGAGCGCTGGTTAAGATTTCCCATCCGGATTTTAAAGAAGGACTTAAAGAAGAATTTGAAAGGCGTTTTTCGGAGCCGTATTAATGGGGAAAAGCCTTGTATTATCACGGGATATATGGTATGTAAGAAATACCGGGTCCTGCAGAGATGCCCGGTTCCAGGTCCGGATAGATATCATCCGGACCTGGAAGGTATCACTAGTCTTTAAGAAGAGAGCCCCAGCAGTCTCCTTGCCGCATCCAGTAATTCCTGGCTGGTTTCCTCTACCAGAACTACATCTGTGACAGAGGGAAAAGCGGCTTTGATTTCAGCCGCAATCAGTTCTTCGCTGGTGCGGCCGGCTGCGGGACATCCGGAACATTTGCCGGTTAACCGGACTTTTAAAATGTTGTTTTCCAGGCTCAGTACCGTGACGTTGCCTTCGTGTTTGGCCAAAGCCGGGCGCACCTTCTTATTGAGAATCATTTCAATCTGCTCTCTTGTTCCTATCATGGCAAACCCTCCTTTTGAAACAGTGTAACAGCAGGAAGGAGCCTTTGTCAATCCGGATACTGATACGAATATCTGATGAATACAGATAGGAAAAAACAATAAAAGAAAAGAGGGAATCGGTATGTCGGCCAATTTTGAACATTACAAAGTTTTTTATTATGTGGCTAAGTATAAGAACTTCACAAGAGCTGCCAATGCTCTTTTAACCAGTCAGCCTTCTGTGACCTGCTATATACAGAACCTTGAAAACGTGCTGGGCTGCAAGCTGTTTATACGGTCGAAAAAAGGCGTTGTTTTGACCAGTGAAGGGGAACTGCTTTACAGCTATGTGGCACCTGCCTGTATGCAGTTTATGCAGGGCGAGGAAGCCTTAAAGGAGAGACTGGGCAAACAGATTGAACAGATCAACGTGGGAGCCACACAGATGGCTATGCATTCCTATCTGCTGACTGGGCTTCATCAGTTTAAAGAACAATTTCCCCAGGTCAGGTTAAACATCTTCACCTATAACACGCCCCAGACGTTAAGCGAACTGAAGGCAGGGAAAATAGATTTAGGAATTATTACAACGCCGTTTTACTGTGATGAGAACATAAAGGCAGTCAAGGTAAAGACCTTCCGCAGCCTGCTGGCGGGAGGAAAGAAGTATGAGGAATACGGCGGAAAAACCAGCTACCTTTCGGAACTTTCGACCCTTCCCCTGATAACCATGTCAAACGTCACAACTACTTTTGCCTTTTTTCAGGAATTTTACCATTCCTGCGGCCTGGTCATGCAGCCGGCCATTGAAGTGGCAGGAATTGACTTAATTCTTCCGGTAATTGTGCAGAACTTAGGCATTGGATTTGTTCCCGAAGAGCTGGCCCGGCCGGCCCTTGAAAAGGGAGAGATCGTAGAAATAAAGCTGCATGAACAAATACCGGAACGAAGTATCTGCATTGTCAGCGACAGCCGCCGGCCCTTAAGCTCGGCTGCAAAGCAGCTTCAGCAGATGTTAGAAGGCCAATGTCCACAAAAGCAATGAGCAGTGCGGACTTATGGTATAAAAAAATGGAGGAGCACCAGCATGGATTTTAATTTATCGAAAAAACACCTTCTCGCAAGAAGCCTGTTCCGGCAGTTTGCCGAAAATGAAGCAAAGCCCCTGGCGCAGGAGACCGACGAGACGGAAAAATTTCCAAAATCAACCGTTGAACAAATGGCAAAATGCGGATTCCTTGGTATTCCGGTACCAAAGGAATACGGCGGCCAGGGCTGTGATCCTCTTACATACGTTATGTGCGTGGAGGAACTTGCCAAGGTATGTGCGGCAACTGCCGTCATTGTATCCGCTCACACATCTCTTTGTATTGATCCCATACTTAACTATGGGAGCGAAGCCCAGAAGCAAAAGTACATCCCTGACCTGGCTTCAGGTAAGAAGCTTGGCGCCTTTGGACTGACGGAGGCCGGGGCAGGAACCGATGCCCAGGGACAGCAGACAAAGGCAGTACCGGATGGAGACCACTGGGTAATAAATGGCTCCAAATGCTTTATCACCAATGGAAAAGAAGCCGATGTTTATGTGATCATCGCTGTGACCGGTACGGTGGAAAAGCGTGGGAAAAAGATTAAGGAAATCTCCGCCTTTCTGGTGGAAAAGGGGACTCCGGGCTTTTCTTTCGGGACAAAGGAAAAGAAAATGGGGATCAGAGGTTCTTCTACCTATGAATTGATTTTCACGGATTGCCGCATCCCTAAGGAAAACATACTTGGAAGTAGGGGAAAGGGATTTCAGATCGCCATGCATACCTTGGACGGCGGAAGGATCGGTATTGCTGCCCAGGCCCTGGGCATTGCAGAAGGAGCATTTGATTCCACGGTGAAATATGTTAAGGAAAGAAAACAGTTTGGCCGCAGCATTGGTCAGTTCCAGAATACCCAGTTTCAGTTAGCAGATATGGCAGCCAGGATCGAAGCAGCCAGGCTTCTGGTATATAAGGCTGCTATGGCAAAAGCCACGCAAAAGTCCTACAGCGTGGAAGCAGCCATGGCAAAGCTGTATGCAGCAGAGGCTGCCATGGATGTGACCACAAAGGCGGTACAGCTCCATGGCGGTTACGGATATATCAGGGAATACGAGGTGGAACGCATGATGCGGGATGCCAAAATCACGGAGATTTACGAGGGAACCTCGGAGGTGCAGCGCATGGTCATATCCGGGAACATTTTAAAATAAGGAGGACTTGTTGTGAAAATAGTAGTCTGTATCAAACAGGTACCTGATACAAAAAATGGGGTGAAATTCAAGCCGGACGGCACTCTGGACCGGGGAGCCATGGCAAGTGTCATGAACCCGGACGACAAAGCCGGACTGGAAGCAGCCCTTCGCCTAAAGGACCGGCATGGCGGGGAAGTGACCGCTGTCACCATGGGACTTCCAAAAGCAGAAGAGGTATTGCGGGAGGCTCTGGCCATGGGGGCGGATAAGGGAATCTTAATAACGGACCGGGTGCTGGGAGGAGCCGATACCTGGGCTACTTCCTCCACATTGGCCGGAGCAGTCAGAAACTTAGAATACGACCTGATTATAACAGGACGTCAGGCCATTGACGGGGATACCGCCCAGGTTGGGCCCCAGCTTTCCGAACATTTAGGCATTCCGGTGATTTCCTATGCCCAGAAGATCCGGGTAGAGGGAGACAATGTGATTGTGGAGCGTCAGTTTGAGGACCGGTATCACGTTTTAAAGGCAAAGCTTCCCTGCCTGATCACGGCGCTTTCAGAGCTTAACGAGCCCCGTTACATGACACCGGGAGGTATCTTTGATGCGTATGATGCGGATATTACGGTATGGGGAAGAGGGGATTTAAAAGACGTAGCGGATACGGACATTGGTTTAAAAGGCTCTCCCACCCAGATCGCAAAGGCTTCCGACAAGGTGAAAAAAGGGACGGGAGAGATGATAAACGGAACCCCTGGGGAATCTGCAGCATTTATCGTAGAAAAGTTAAAGGAAAGACATGTTATTTAGCGGAAGAGAGGGGAGGCAGGCAATATGAATTTGGAAGAATACAAAGGGATCTGCGTTTTTGCACAGCAGACAGATAACCGGTTAAACAGCATTGCATTTGAATTGCTTGGAAAAGGTAAGGAACTTGCGAAGGATTTAAATACAGATGTGACCGCAGTGCTTATTGGTTATGGAATTATGGGGCTGGCGGATGAACTTGCCGCATATGGTGCCGACAGGGTGATCGTCGTGGACGGACCGGAGTTTAAGGAGTACCGTGCAGAGCCATATACCCATGCACTTGCTTCTGCAATCAGGGAATACAAGCCGGAAATCGTTCTCATAGGCGCAACTGCTGTAGGAAGAGAGTTAGGGCCCAAAGTGTCGGCCAGAATTGCAACAGGGCTTACTGCGGATTGCACAAAGCTGGAAATCGGAGATTTTCCGTTACATCCAGTTTCGGGTAAGGAGCAGAAGCATGATCAGCTTCTGATGACGCGCCCCGCTTTCGGCGGCAATACCATAGCGACCATCGCCTGCCCCAATCATCGGCCTCAGATGGCTACGGTCCGTCCGGGAGTGATGCGTACCGCCGGGAAGATTCAGGGTAGAAAGGCTGTGATCGAGGAATTAAATCCTGGCTTTCATCATAGCATGTACGATACAGAGATTCTGGAGATTGTGAAAGCCGTAAATGAAACAGCTGACATTATGGACGCTAAAATACTGGTGTCAGGGGGGCGCGGCATAGGCTGTCCGGAAAACTTCCGCCTGCTGGAAGAGCTTGCAAGTGCACTGGGCGGAGAGGTAAGCTGCTCAAGGGCCGTTGTGGACGCGGGCTGGAAGCCCAAGGATTTACAGGTGGGGCAGACCGGAAAGACCGTTCGTCCCAATGTGTATTTTGCCGTAGGAATTTCCGGGGCAATCCAGCATGTGGCAGGTATGGAAGAGTCTGATTTGATCATTGCAATCAATAAGGATGAAAGCGCCCCCATTTTTGAGGTCGCAGATTACGGGATTACCGGTGACTGGAAGAAAATTGTTCCGGAACTGACCAGGCAGCTTCAGGCAGTCAGGGCCGGAATATAAGGATTTCAACCGGATTCGTTATTGAAATAGAGATTATGGTATGTTATAATAGTTTATATCGGTCCAGAGAGAAAGAGAGCGCAGCAGGACAACTGAAAGGTTGTCTTTTGTGTGCGCTTTTTTTGTTGGATGAAAAAAGGTATCTTATTTGAAGCCATTATTTGCAGGAGGGGTTGAAAAATATGTATCAGACAATCATCATTGAAGATGACCCTATCGTTGCTTCTATTAATCGTCATTTTGTAGAATTAAATAAAGATATGGAAGTATGCGGTTGTTTTAGCAATGGACAGGATGCTCTAAACTACTTAGAGGAGCATTCCGTAGATTTGGCCATCACGGAACTGTATATGCCGAAAATGGATGGAATGGAGCTTCTGCGGGAGATCCGGAGACAGGAGAAGGATCTGGATGTCATAGTAGTAAGTTCCGCCAATGATGTAAAGCATGTTAAGAAGTTTCTTTCGCTTGGAATTATCGACTATCTGATAAAACCATTTGAATATACCAGGTTTAACCATGCTTTGGAGAAGTTTACGAAAAGTCAGGAACTGCTGAAACCTCGTAATTTCTCCCAGTCCCAATTAGATAAGCTTTTTTACATTTCTTCTCTGCCCCAGGCAGAAGAAAACAGTAAGGGAATCCAAGAAGCTACCTTAAGCAGTATATTGGATTATATGAAAGTGCACCAGCTGGATCCAATGACAAGCGATATGATAGCCAAAGAGGTACGGTTGTCCAGTGTGACGGTCAGAAGGTACATGAACTATCTGTTGGAAAAGCAGAGGGTTATCAGTGACATTGATTATAACACCGGAGGAAGGCCCAGTGTTGTTTACCGTTACATAATCGAAGAGGAGTGCCTGGCAGAGTGAGAAAAGTGCCGGAAACACTGGGCAGGTGTTCCGGCCTTTTTCTTTTCTTATTGGTCACATTAGCAGGATAGTAAAGGTATATTTATGCCCAGGGGATCGCGCTGTAAAGAAGTACTGCAGCTAAGGCACCGATCAGGGGCCCGAATAACACGACGGGAGCATATTTCCAGTTGGAGCTGCCTTTATCCTTGATAGGAAGAACGGCGTGAGCGAGCCGGGGGCCTAAATCCCTGGCAGGATTGATGGCGTATCCGGTTAAACCTCCAAGGGACATACCGATGGAAACGATGATTCCAAACACAAAGAAGTTACCTAGTCCAGGAACCGCTCCTGTCTGTCCGATGCCTTTAATGGCAAATACAAGAACGAATGTTCCGATAATTTCACTTAACAGATTGCGGCCGGTGTTGGGAATCGCAGGTGAAGTACAGAAAACACCTCGTTTCGTGGCCTGGCTCTCCGTTGCGTCAAGCTGATCCTTAAACAATAAGTAAACCAGGATTGCACCGGTAAATGCTCCTGCAAATTGTGCGATCACATATCCCGGAACAAGGTCCCATGGAAGGCTTCCGTCTGCCGCCAGGGCAATGGTAAGAGCCGGATTAAAATGGGCTCCGGAAGCTGCGCCGAAGATGAAAGCAGGTATCATAACCGCTAACCCCCAAGCAAAGGAGACCTGGACGGAACCTCCACCCTTCATACCGGACTTATCCAGGTTAACATTGGCAACCACGCCATCTCCAAGCAAAATCAAAATCATAGTTCCTAAAAATTCTGCTATATACATTAACATACGTTTCCTCCCTGAAACTTTTATTTAGTTTTCTAATCTTCTTTTGCCCAATCAAAGGAATATTTCACAGCTCTGTTCCATCCATTGATCCTCTTGGTTCTTTCTTCCCCGCAGATAACAGGTTCAAAGGTCCTGTCAATGGCCCAGTTCTTTATAACATCTTCCTTGTTTTCCCAATATCCCACTGCCAGGCCTGCCAGATAAGCGGCGCCCATTGCAGTAGTTTCCACACATTGAGGGCGGTTTACAGGTGCATTTATGATATCTGCCTGTGTCTGCATGAGGTAATTGTTGGCACTGGCACCTCCGTCAACCTTTAAGGAGGCCAGCTCGATTCCAGAATCCGATCTCATTGCCTGCAGCACGTCATTGACCTGATAGGCCAGGGAATCCAGGGTGGCGCGGATAATGTGGCACTTGTTCACGCCCCGTGTAATTCCTACCACAGTGCCTCTGGCATACTGATCCCAGTGGGGAGCCCCCAGTCCTGTAAATGCAGGAACGACGTAACAGCCGTTGGTATCTTTTACCTTGCGTGCCATATATTCGGAATCCTGAGCGGAATCAATGAATTTCAGTTCGTCCCGAAGCCACTGGACGGCGGCTCCTGCTACGAAGATGGAGCCCTCCAGGGCATAATTCACTTTTCCATCCAGTCCCCAGGCAATGGTAGTTACCAGGCCGTTGCTGGAGAATACAGGCTTTTCTCCGGTGTTCATCAGTAAGAAGCACCCGGTTCCATATGTATTTTTAGCCTCTCCTGCGGTAAAGCAGGTCTGCCCGAAAAGTGCTGCCTGCTGATCCCCTGCCGCACCGCTGACCGGAATAGGACCACCAAAGAACTGAGAGTCGGATTCTCCGTATATGCAGCTTGAGGGTTTTGCCTGGGGCAGCAGGGACTTTGGAATGTTAAGTTCTGTAAGAATGTCATCGTCCCATTCTAAGGTATTGATATTAAACATCATGGTCCGGGAAGCGTTGGAGTAATCGGTTACGTGAACCCGTCCCTTCGTCAGTTTCCAAATCAGCCATGTTTCTACGGTTCCGAATAAGAGTTCTCCTCTTTCGGCCCTTTCTCTTGCGCCTTCTACGTTATCCAGAATCCATTTTAATTTAGTTCCGGAAAAATAAGCGTCAATGACCAGTCCGGTTTTGGAGCGGAAGGTGTCTACCAATCCTTTTGCCTTTAAGGAATCGCAATATTCAGAAGTTCTGCGGCATTGCCATACGATTGCGTGATAAACGGGATCGCCGGTTGCCTTATCCCATACGATAGTAGTTTCTCTCTGGTTGGTGATTCCGATTGCAGAAATGTCTTCTGCTGAAGCACCTATTTTGGACATAGCCTCCACTGCAACCCCCAATTGCGTGGACCAAATCTCATTTGCATCGTGCTCTACCCAGCCGGGTTTTGGAAAATACTGAGTAAATTCCTTTTGAGCAACGCTGCATATTTCCCCTTTTTCATTGAACAGAATACACCGATTACTTGTTGTGCCCGCATCCAATGCCATTACATACTTTGCCATAAAAAATCTCCTTTTCCTTTAATTTTTAATCATTATAGGAGAACCCTGGCGAAAAAAGAAGAATAAGAAAGTAAAGAATGAATTACGTAAGTAAGAAACGCAAGTCCATTTATTTTACTTACATAATGTATTCAATACTTTCCAATGATTCCGCTCACTTCTGATATATGATAAATTATTATCAATGTAAGAGGTTGGGAGGTTTTATACAATGGTTTACAGCTATTATCCGGGCTGCACATTGAAGGCAAAGGCGAAGAAGCTGGACCGCTATGCCAGGGATTGTGCCCAAATATTTGAGATTGAGCTGGAAGAGATAGAAGACTGGCAATGCTGCGGAGGCGTCTACCCTGGGATGGCAGACGAACTGGCTACACGCCTTTCTCCTGTGCGCGCATTAAGAGAGGCCGGGGATAAAAAGCAGGATCTGGTGACTGTATGCTCTGCATGTCACCACGTGATAAAAAGAGTGAATGAGGATGTAAAGACCTCCGGAGAAATAAGGAGGAAGATCAACGCTTATCTGGAACCTGAGAATGGTTATGAAGGTGAGACAAAGGTGATCCACTACTTAGAACTGCTTCGCGACCGGATAGGCTTTGACCGGATCAGGGAAAAAGTAAAACAACCTCTTAATGGAAAGAAGATAGCTCCCTATTATGGCTGCCTGCTTTTAAGGCCTTTTGAAGTAATGAATTTTGACGATCCGGAAAATCCTTCGGTTATGGAAGAGTTTCTCCTTGCAATCGGTGCAAAACCGGTTCACTACGCTTTAAAAAACGAGTGCTGCGGCGGATATGTGACCATGGAAGATGAGGAATTTGCTTCTAAAAAAAGTTCCTCTATTATGGAAGCTGCTATGGACCAGGGAGCGGAAGGCATGATTACGGCATGTCCCCTATGTAAATACAATCTGGAAAACGGCGGTATGAAGGATGGCATTCCGGTCTACTATTTTACAGAACTTTTTGCTGAAGCTTTGGGAGTGAAAGAACAGGAGGAAGAAACGTGAGGGAAGAAATTTTAAGGATCAGCGGTGTGAACCCCTTAAAATGCATGAAATGCGGAAAATGTACAGCTTCCTGCCCTGCATTTGAAAAGATGGAATATCACCCTCATCAATTTGTAGAAATGGTTCAAAACAATCATATCACCCCTCTTTTGGAATCGGAATCCCAGTATTACTGTATGTCCTGTCTGGTCTGTGAGGAGCGGTGCCCCAGAGGGGTAAAGCCTCAGAAACTCATAGAAGCCGTCCAGGTTTTAAAGTTAAGGGCGTCGGAGGGGAACCGGCTGAAACCCCAGGATATAGCGGAGCGGCTGGATCCTTCGCTTCCCCAGCAGGCCCTAATGGCAGCATTCAGAAAGTACAGCAGGTGACAAAAGAAAGGAGGGGAAGAATTTGCAGAAAATAGGAGTTTTTGTCTGTTGGTGCGGAAGCAACATAGCGGCTACTGTGGATGTAAGTGAGGTCGTAGGAGCTGTGAAGAAAGAACCGGGAGTTGTTTTTGCATCTGATTATTCCTACATGTGTTCGGAAGCCGGCCAGCTTATGATCCAAAATGCCATAAAGGAAAAGGGGCTGACCGGAATCGTGGTATGCTCCTGCTCCCCGCGCATGCATGAAGCTACGTTCCGCAAAGCTGCACAGACTGCGGGACTGAATCCTTATATGGTAGAAATCGCCAATATCAGGGAGCAATGCTCCTGGATCCATAAAGATAAAGAAGAAGGAACGAAAAAAGCGATTCTATTGGCAAAGGCGGCAATTGCCAAGGTCCGTTTCAACGAACCATTGACAGCGGGAGAAACCCCGGTGACAAAACGGGCTCTGGTGATCGGGGGAGGAATTGCGGGAATCCAGACGGCCCTTGATATTGCGGATGCAGGATTTGAAGTTGACATTGTAGAGAAATCACCTACCATAGGCGGAAAAATGGCTCAGCTTGATAAGACGTTTCCCACTTTGGACTGTGCGGCCTGTATCCTCACTCCTAAGATGGTGGACGCAGCAGCCCACGAGAAGATCCGTTTGTTTACCTATAGTGAAGTGGAGAAGGTAAAAGGATTTGTGGGGAATTTCACCGTTGATATCCGGAAAAAAGCCAGAAGCATACTGGAAGAGAAGTGTACGGGCTGCGGAGCGTGTACGAAAGAATGCCCTTCTAAGAAAACGGGAAACGAATTTAATGAAAGGCTGGATAACCGGCCGGCCATTTATATCCCCTTTGCCCAGGCAATCCCCAACATACCGTCCATTGACAGGGAAGCCTGCATTCATTTTAAGACCGGTAAATGCGGCTTATGCCAAAAGGCCTGCGGCGTGGGAGCCATTGACTTTGACCAGCAGGATGAGATGATCACCAGGAAATACGGAGCCATTGTGGCTGCCACAGGGTTTCAGCCCATATCCGTGGAACGGTTTGACGAATTCCAGTATTCCAAAAGTCCCGACGTCATCACTTCCTTAGAACTGGAACGGCTGATGAACGCCGCCGGCCCCACAAAGGGAGAACTGGTAAAGCCTTCAAGCCGCAAGCACCCAAACGATATGGTATTTGTCCAGTGCGTCGGCTCCCGGGGGGAATCCTGCAGGGAAAAGAGCTACTGTTCCAAGATTTGCTGCATGTACACGGCCAAACACGCCATGATGATCCGTGACAAATATCCGGACATCAATGTTCATGTATTTTACATTGATGTTCGCACACCGGGAAAGAATTTCGACGAATTTTACCGAAGGGCAGTGGAAGATTACGGCGTTGATTACCGGAAGGGAATGGTGGGAAAGGTCATGGAGCAAAAGGACGGTAAGCTGTTAGTACAGGCATCCGACTTGCTGACTGGAGAACAGCTTCTATTACATACGGATATGGTGGTATTGGCAACGGCCATAGAGCCGGACAAATCAGCCAGGGCTCTGGCTACGATGCTCACGGCCAGTATGGACACCAATGACTTTTTTACGGAGGCCCATCCCAAACTGAGGCCCGTGGAAAGTCCCACTGCCGGAGTATTTTTATCAGGAACCTGCCAGGGTCCCAAGGACATTCCGGAGACAGTGGCCCAGGCAGGAGCAGCCGCAGCCAAGGTCATCGGTCTTTTAAGCAGAAAGAAGCTTCTTAATAACCCTCAAGTGGCAATGGCAGAGGAACGTTTGTGCAGCGGGTGTTCGGGCTGTTCCAAAGTCTGTCCTTACGGAGCGATTGACTACGAAGTGAGAGAGATCTGGGATCATGGGGTCAGGCAAACGCGGAGGATAGCTATGGTAAACGAAGCGGTGTGCCAGGGCTGCGGAGCCTGTACGGTGACCTGCCCATCCGGAGCCATGGACTTAAAGGGATTTACTGCAAAACAGATTATGGCGGAGGTAGATGCGATATGCAGATAGAAGATAACAGCAACAAGGAGTTCCGGCCTCTCATCCTGGCATTTTGCTGCAACTGGTGCAGCTATGCAGGGGCCGATCTGGCGGGTTCCAGCCGCTCTTCCTATCCGGCAGAAGTAAAGATTATCCGGGTCCCCTGTTCCTGCAGGGTGAATCCCTTATTCTTGTTAAGGGCCTTTGAAAAGGGGGCAGATGGTGTGATCTTAGCCGGCTGCCATCCGGGTGACTGCCATTATTCCACAGGCAATTACTATACCAGAAGAAGGATGGCCCTTTTGTTTGACATGTTGGACTACCTGGGAATCGAAAGGGAAAGAACCAGGGTGGAATGGATTTCCGCAGCAGAGGGTGCCAAGTTCTCTGCGACCATGAATGCCTTCACCCAGACGATAAAAGAACTGGGTCCAAACAGAAAGCTGAGGGATTTACGATGCATGCCATAGAAAAGACCATAAAAGAAACGTGTAAAAAGCTCTGGGATAATGGAGAGGTAAACCGGATTCTGGCATGGGAAAAAGGACTCTTTGACTATGACGCGGCTCCCGCCCTGTTCCGGAGCCGGGAACGTATTTCCCGTCTTGTTTACAATGAGCACTGCGGTGTAAATTTAAGCAAATTCCTGATAAAAGAAATGGAAAAAGAAGGAAAGGTACTGGTCCTTTTAAAGCCCTGCGATACATATGGATTTAACCAGCTTTTATCGGAGAATCGGGTAAATAAGGAAAAGGTTTACATTCTGGGCGTTCCCTGCGGTGGAATGAGGGATGAAAAGGGTCTTCTCTTTAAATGCCTCTCCTGTAAGGGCAATGATTTCAAAGCCTTCGACCAGATCATAGAATCGGATCTGACCGTTCCGGCTCCGGTTCCCTCCAGTGAAGAAGAGAAATTAAACCAGATGACTGCAGAAGAACGTTTTGCATTTTGGCGTGGACAGCTTTCCAAATGCATCCGCTGCAATGCCTGCCGCAACGTATGTCCTGCCTGCAGCTGCATCAAATGCGTGTTTGACAACCGGGATTCCGGAATAGAGGCAAAGGCAAATTCCGATGCTTTTGAAGAAAATCTGTTTCATATCATAAGAGCCTTTCACGTGGCGGGAAGGTGCACGGACTGCGGGGAATGCAGCCGGGTCTGTCCCCAGAACATTCCTCTCCATCTGCTTAACCGGAAAATGATCCAGGAAATTAATGAACGGTACGGAACCTATCAGGCAGGAGAAAATCCTGAAGCTAAGTCTCCGTTAACGGAGTTTAAGGAGTCTGATCCGGAAATTTCGGCCGTATACGGGAAAGGCGGTGTGTCTTAATGTTAAAAATGCCATTGAAACATCTTGACGAGCTTTTACTGGAACTTTCAAAGGAGCACCAGGTATTTGCTCCCATGGAAAAGGCGGGAAGTGTCTCGTTCTTTCCATGGAATGAGGGAGATACCGTATGTCTTGATACTCTTTTGACAGATCATGCACCCAAGTCCTTTTTCTTTCCCCAGTCAGAAACTTTATACCGCTCCCGGAGAGAAGAGGGTAGTCTTTCCATCGTTCCCGAAGAGGCGGAGGAAATAAGCTCTGTTTATTTTGGTGTAAGAGCCTGCGACCGGAGAAGCTTTGAGATCCTGGACCGGGTATTCCTAAGCTCGCCCTGCGATTCCTGCTATGAGTCCAAAAGAAGGAATGGATATGTGGTGGCTCTGGCCTGTGAGAATCCGGAAGACACCTGCTTTTGCCAAACCTTTGGCATCGATCCTGCCTGGCCGGGAGGGGATGTGTCCGTCTGGATCGCAGACGGAGAAATTTACTGGAAAAGCCTGACCGAAAAGGGAGAAGCATTAACGGAATTAGTCGAAGGTTTGTTTGAGGAGGGGGACCGTAAAAAAGCAGAAGAGCAGAAAGCAAAGATCCGGAAAAAGCTAGAAGCTCTGCCCCTTAAGAATTTGAGTCTGGGACGGTTTGAACATCCGGATTCCTCTATGGATTTGTTTGAGTCGGAACAATGGGAAACCTTATCCGACACCTGCCTAGGCTGCGGGATCTGCACGTTTGTATGCCCTACCTGCCAGTGCTATGATATATGCGACTACGACGCAGGCCATGAAATCAGGAAGTTCCGCTGCTGGGATTCCTGCATGTATCCGGGTTTTACGGAGATGTCCCATGGGAATAACAGAAACAGCCAAATGCAGCGGTTCCGTCAGAGATTCATGCATAAGCTGGTATATTTTCCGGAAAACAACGGCGGAGTATATTCCTGTGTGGGCTGTGGAAGGTGTCTGCGCAAATGCCCGTCTTCCTTAAATATTGTCAGAGTGATAAAAGCTCTTGGAGAGACAGACGCCGAAGGAGGAAACGATGAGTAACAGAACCAATGTATTGATCCCGGGAATCGGCGTGATTACAGATGTAAGAAGAGATACACCGGATGTGAAAACCTTCCGCGTAAATGGGTCAGAGGGCAGAAAACCCTTTGAACATATGCCGGGACAATGTGCCATGCTTTCTATTCCGGGAGTTGGGGAAGCCATGTTTTCCATCACTTCCTCACCAACCAACCGGGATTACATGGAGTTTTCCATTAAAAAGTGCGGCTGCCTCACCGACTGGCTCCACCAGATGGAAGAGGGGCAGGAGATTGCCCTGCGTGGTCCATATGGCAATTACTTTCCCGTTGATACGGATTTAAAAGGAAAGAACCTGCTCTTTATCGCCGGAGGGATCGGAATCGCACCCTTGCGGTCTGTGATTCATTACGTCATTGATAACCGGGCGGATTACGGCTTGGTGGACATTGTTTACGGAGCCCGTTCGGCAGAGGATCTGGTGGATTTAGAAGAAATGAGGAAAGACTGGTCAAACGTGGAGGGCTTCCGTGTGCATCTGACCATTGACCGGGAGGAAGAAGGCTGGGAAGGAAACGTGGCCTTTGTGCCTGATTATGTCAGGGAACTGAAGTTTTCAAACGACAGAATCGCTTTGGTCTGCGGCCCGCCTGTTATGATAAAATTTGTGCTTCAGGCACTGGAAGAAATGGGATTTGCCAGTACTGAAATCTATACGACCATGGAACTTAAGATGAAATGCGGAGTGGGAAAATGCGGACGCTGCAACATAGGCTCTAAGTATGTCTGTAAGGATGGACCGGTGTTCCGTTATGATGAATTGGGCGTCCTGCCCTCTGAATATTAGGAGGTTGACCAATGAATGATATGATTACTGTTTATCTGTTCGGTAAAAAATATACGGTTCCGTCCAATTTAACCATAATGGGAGCAATGGAATACGCAGGATACCAGCTTGTGCGGGGCTGCGGCTGCAGGTGTGGTTTCTGCGGAGCCTGTGCAACGATTTACCGTATCAAGGGAGACAGGGAATTAAAGACCTGCCTGGCCTGCCAGACCCAGGTCCGGGAAAATATGTATGTAGCAACCCTTCCCTTTTTTCCTCTGGTAAAAGAGGTTTATGACATAAGCAAGGTTTCAGTCAACGAACAGGTCATGATGGAGCTGTATCCGGAAATCTACAAGTGCATCGGGTGTGCAGCCTGTACCAAGAGCTGTCCCCAGGGTCTTGACACCATGCAGTACATCGCATATGCCCAGAGAGGGGAATTGGAAAAGTGTGCCGAAGAGTCCTTTGACTGTGTGATGTGTGGGATCTGTTCTTCCAGGTGCCCGGCTGGGATTTCCCATCCCCAGGTGGGACTTTTAGCCAGACGGATCACTGGAAAATATCTGGCTCCGGAGTCAAGGCACTTAACCAACCGGGTAAGAGAGGTAGAGGCTGGTGATTTTACGGAGCTGATCGAAGCGATCATGGCAAAACCCCTGGAAGAACTGAAAAACCTTTATAATACCAGGGAAATCGAAAAGTAGGAGGAATAGACATGTTTACAGCCAAGATGATGGATTCCGTAAAAAAGGTCGAGGCCACCAGAAAAGAGCGGATGGAGACTGAGCCCAGGAGAATGACGGCCGAGGAAAAGGAAAAGCTGCTGAAAGCCTATCACCCGGATTATAAAGAGGAAGAGTTTGTCACACTGAAGGCAGGCCCCAATAAGGGAGAAAAAGTGCCCAGGGAACTGGGAGTCCTTTTGCAGGCCAGGAGCCGGATCAAAGACACTGACGTGGATTTATCATCTCCGGATTACGATACGGATGTTCTGATCATCGGAGGAGGGGGAGCAGGCTGTGCAGCTGCCATTGAGGCTTCCAAGGCAGGGGCAGAGGTATTGATCGTCACGAAGCTCCGCCTGGGGGATGCCAACACCATGATGGCGGAAGGCGGGATCCAGGCTGCGGACAAAGAGAACGATTCCCCCCAGATCCACTACTTAGACGCCTTGGGAGGGGGACATTTCGCCAACCGGCCACAGCTTTTGAAAAAGCTGGTCATGGAAGCTCCGGGAGCCCTTAAATGGTTAAATGAGCTTGGAGTGATGTTTGACAAGGATAAAGACGGAAACATGATCACCACACACGGCGGCGGTACCTCCAGAAAGCGAATGCACGCTGCGGCTGACTACACGGGTGCGGAAATCATGAGAGTGCTCCGGGATGAAGTATTAAACCTCCCGATTTCCTTAGCTGATTATACCTCTGCCATTGAACTCATTTTAGATGAGGAGGGAAGAGCGGCGGGAGCAGTTCTTATGAATATGGAAACAGGAGAGCTTCTGACAGCCAGGGCAAAAACCGTTATCCTGGCCACAGGGGGAGCCGGACGGCTCCACTATCAGGGATTTCCCACCTCCAACCACTACGGGGCCACGGCCGACGGCCTGGTTTTAGCTTACCGGGCAGGGGCAAAGCTTCTCTATCAGGACACCCTTCAGTACCATCCCACGGGTGTTGCTTTTCCGGAGCAGATTTATGGGGCTTTGGTCACGGAAAAGGTCCGTTCCTTAGGCGCCATGTTAGTCAATGCCGGGGGTGAGGCTTTCATGCACCCATTAGAGACCAGGGATGTGTCCGCCGCCTCCATTATCAGAGAGTGCGCAAACGGGAAAGGAGTTGTCACTCCTCTTGGGAAGGGGATCTGGCTGGATACTCCCATGATTGATTTGATTCATGGGAAAGGAACTCTGGAAAAGCGTCTTCCCGGAATGCTGCGAATGTATTTAAAATATGAAATCGATATGAGAAAAACCCCTATATTGATCTATCCTACCCTCCACTATCAAAACGGCGGAATCGAGATCGGAGCGGATTGCCAGAGCACCATAGAGAACTTATATGTGGCAGGAGAAGCGGTGGGAGGGATTCACGGCAGGAACCGGCTGATGGGGAATTCTCTTCTGGATATTATTGTTTTTGGCCGCAATGCCGGAATATGTGCGGCCAGACGCGTGAAAGACATACATACAGGGAAGCTGACTTTGTCACATATAAGAGAGATGGAAGAGGAGCGTCAAAGGGCCGGTATTGTTACGGATAATATTTCCCCGCTGCTGTTGCCAAAGTATGCCAGAACAGCGGGGCAGCTATAAGGAGGAGGAAGTCCCCTGCGGGGATACCTATATGCCCTCGGGATTCGCGCTTTAGAGGGGCGCTCACCCTGGGGCAGGCTCTGCCCAAAAAGCATGGGCAAGAAGGAGGAAAAATGAGAGAAATATCGGTAAAGACATTGATCGACGTAGTAGAAAAGCTGTGCATTGATGCAAATCAGTACTTACCGGAAGACGTGAAGAAGGCGATCAAAACCTGCCGCGCCTGTGAGGACTGGGACATTGCCGCCGGGGTTCTTGACAATATTATCGAGAACTTTGAAATCGCAGAAAGGGAAGATGTTCCTATCTGTCAGGATACGGGCATGGCCTGTGTTTTTCTGGAGATCGGCCAGGATGTCCACTTGATTGACGGGGATTTGACCGAAGCAATCAATGAAGGCGTGCGCAGAGGCTACGAAAAGGGATTTTTAAGAAAATCTGTCGTAAAAGATCCGGTAAGGCGGGGAAATACAGGTGATAACACTCCTGCTTTAATCTATACGGAAATCGTTCCGGGAGACCAGGTGAAAATTACGGTAGGACCCAAGGGCTTTGGCAGCGAGAATATGAGTGCACTCCGCATGTTTAAGCCTTCCGCAGGACTCCAGGGAATCAAGGATTTTATTCTGGAAACCGTATCTGCCGCAGGTCCCAATCCCTGTCCTCCCATCGTAGTGGGTGTAGGGATAGGAGGCAGCTTTGACAAGGCAGCTCTCTTGGCGAAAAAGGCTTTGATGAGAGATTTGGATTCCTCTCATCCGGATCCTTACTATGCAGATCTGGAAAAGGAAATGCTGGAGAAGATCAACCTTCTGGGAATCGGACCTCAGGGCTTTGGAGGTAAGACCACTGCCATTGGGGTGAACATTGAAACCATGCCTACCCATATCGCAGGCATGCCCTGTGCCATCAATATTAACTGTCATGTGACTCGCCATAAAACGGAAGTAGTCTAATGTCTTTGAAAGACTCAAACGGTGAAAGACGCACGCCGCTTTTCCTTACTTTTTCGTGCCGTATGCGTCAGCGGCGGATTGGAGATAAAAATGATAAAGCATATTACACTGCCTTTGACAAGAGAATTGTCTAAAACCCTTCACGCAGGAGATACGGTTTATCTGACCGGTGATATCTACACTTCCAGGGACGCCGGGCATAAGCGTATGTGTGAGACCCTGGCAAAAGGCGAAAAGCTGCCCTTTGATCCCATGGATGCCACGATTTACTATGTGGGCCCCACGCCTGCAAAGCCGGGCCAGGTAATCGGGTCTGCAGGACCTACTACCAGCGGCCGGATGGACGCCTATGCTCCCACAATGATGTCCGTAGGAGCCAGGGGAATGATCGGAAAAGGAGCCAGGCAGCCGGATGTGGTGGAAGCCATAAAAAAGTATGACGGTGTTTACTTTGGCGCCATCGGGGGAGCAGGAGCGTTGCTTGCCAAATGCATCAAAAAGCTGGAACCCATCGCTTATGAGGATTTGGGAGCAGAAGCTTTGTGCAGACTTTACGTAGAAGAAATGCCTTTGGTGGTTGTTATCGACTGCGAAGGAAATAATCTCTATGAAGAGGGGAAGAATGCTTATTTAAAGTCAAGAAAGTAATTGGAGTGAAACGCAGTAACCTTTTGATGAAAAAGCAGCGGTTTCTGTCATATGGGAGCCAATGTTTTTAAATAAATTTAAAAAATACAGGAGGTAATTATGGGAACCAAAACAAACATTGTGGATTGGAAGACAATTACGGATTTTGTAGTGGATGCATTTAAGGGGTATGGGATTCCGGAAGAAGACGCAAAAGTCTGTGCGGATGTATTGCTGGAGTCTGACAAGAGGGGAATTGAATCTCATGGGGTAAACCGCTTTAAGCCCATTTATCTGGACCGTATCAAAGCGGGAATCCAGAACCCGGTGACAAATTTTGAGGTAGTAAAGGAAACAAGAACCACAGCGGTTGTGGACGGCCATGACGGCATGGGCCAGGTAATCGGTGTAAAATCCATGAATATGGCCATCGAGAAAGCCAAAGAATATGGCATGGGCATGGTGGTTGCCCGCAATTCCACCCATTACGGCATTGCTGGCTATTATGCAACAATGGCTTCCCAGGCAGGCTGTATCGGAATTACGGGAACCAACGCAAGGCCTTCCATTGCTCCTACTTTTGGCGTGGAAAATATGCTGGGAACGAATCCTCTTACCTTTGGTATGCCTACGGATGAGGAATTCCCCTTTGTGCTGGACTGTGCGACTTCCATTACTCAGAGAGGCAGGATCGAATACTATTCCCGTATCGGCAAGTCCACTCCTTCCGGTATGGTAATCGGACGGGACGGGCAGCCTCAGACGAATTCAGACCAGATTCTTTCTGATTTAAA
Source organism: Lacrimispora sphenoides (assembly GCF_900105215.1). Lineage (NCBI taxonomy): Bacteria > Bacillati > Bacillota > Clostridia > Lachnospirales > Lachnospiraceae > Lacrimispora > Lacrimispora sphenoides. The sequence goes on from NZ_FOIP01000001.1 coordinate 2,868,589, forward strand.
TACGGGAAAAGCAGCCCTCGCACCTTTAGGCGGAATCGGTGAAGAACTGGCAGGCTACAAGGGATATGGCTATGCCACTGTAGTTGAAATTCTTTCTGCAGCTTTGCAGCAGGGGAATTTCTTAAGAGCCTTAACAGGCATTGGAGAACAGGGAGAAAAGATTCCCTTCCATTTAGGCCATTTCTTCATTGCCATTGATACGGAAGCCTTTATGGGCCTGGATTCCTTTAAAAAGACATGCGGCGATATTCTCCGGGATCTTCGCGGTTCTGTCAAAGCTCCTGGGGAAGACCACATTTATACGGCAGGTGAGAAAGAGTATCTGGTATGGCAGGAACGCAAAAACAGCGGTGTGCCGATCAATGATGCAGTTCAGAAAGAGCTTATTAAGATCAGGGATGAACTGGGATTAAGCCAGTACCGGTTCCCATTTGAATAAAAAGTATTGCCATTTTTGATATGTCCCCTTCCAGGCAAACGAGTGTAATATTAAAACCCGTTTGCATGGAAGGGGGCATTTTCGCTTAATCCTATGAGCCCTGGAATGTCCGGTTGCTCTTTTCTGTCTTCTTATGTTAGAATAGATAGGAGTTTTTATGAACTGATTCTAACGTTAAGAAAGCTGGAAAAATGATGTATTGTATGAGTATAAGCCATAAAAAGGCTTCTGTGAATATCCGGGAACAATTCGCCTTTCATGAAAATGAGAAGACGGAGTTTATAGAACGGCTTATGAAGAAGAAAGCGGTGACTGGTGTAGTTGTGCTTTGCACCTGTAACCGCAGTGAGATTTATGTTTCAGGAACAAAGCATGCAATTGGGGAACTTCAGCGGGAGGCTGCTGATTTTAAAGGAATTAGACTGGAAGAACTGCTGAAATATCTAAATATCTACGGTGGGGAAAGCGCCATAGGGCACTTGTTTAAAGTGGCCTGTGGGTTCGATTCCATGGTGCTGGGAGAAGACGAGATTTTAGGGCAGGTAAAGGGTGCCTATGAGATGTCTAAAGACCAGGGGGCAGTGGATTACGAAATGAATGTGCTGTTCCAAAGGGCGTTTGCCTGTGCCAAACGGATCAAGACGGATACCAATTTATCCAGAACGCCCCTATCCGTTGCAACTCTTGTAGCCAATGAGGTGTTCCGCTTTGAAAAAGAGGGCGGTGATAAGAATGTGATGGTGATCGGCATGACCGGTAAAATGGGGAATACTATAACAAAAAATATTTTAAGCAAGTCCGGAATCCATGTCACCGGCACGGTCAGAAGCCATAAGTCCGATCTGACTTTTGAGGTAAAGGGGGACAGGGTGAAGGTCGTGGATTACAGGGACCGCTATCAGTATATGGATGAGATGGATATTGTCATCAGTGCCACTTCCGGCCCCCATTACACTGTGACCTGTGAAGAACTGTCAGAGCAAGTGACTCCTGGGAAAAAACGGCTGTTCATGGATGTGGCAGTTCCTGTGGACATGGACCCTGAGATTGAAGAAATGGAAGGGCTGACTCTTTATAACATCGACTATTTTGAAACACTTTCAAAAAACAACACGGAAATTAAACGAAAGGAATTGGACCGGGCAAACGTAATCATGGAAGAGGACTTAGATGGGGCCATCAAGGAGGTGGTGTTCCATCCATACATCCGGAGAATGGAAGAACTTAAGGAAGCATTTGCGGGAAAACGTCTGGATACCCTTCTCTTTGAGATCAGGGACCATGTTTCCAGTGAAGAATTAAAGGTGGTACTTAAAACCCTGGATGGCTTAGAACGCTGGATTAAGGAGGGATGACCGTGGCTTATTTCCCGTTTTTTGCTGATATTGAAGGGAAAAGATGCCTGATCGCAGGCGGAGGATCGGTCGCCTGCCGCAAGGCTCTGACACTTATGGATTATGGTCCGGATATTATAGTTGTGGCTCCGCAAGTGATTCCCGAGTTGGAACGGCTGATAAAAGAAAACAAGGGAAGACTCACATGGTGGTGCCGGGAATTTGCAGAATCTGACCTGGAGAAAATGGATTTTGTAATAGCGGCAACTTCAGATGAAGGATTAAACCGGCAGATATCCATCTGGTGCAGGGAACAGAAGATTCCAGTCAATGTGGCGGACAACCAGGAGGAATGCAGCTTTATTTTTCCAGCTCTTATTAAAGATGGAGAGATCACGGTGGGGATTACCACAGGCGGAAGCTCTCCGGCCCTTGCCCGGTATTTAAAAGAAACGCTTAAAGAAGCCATACCTGGGGGACTTGGCGGCCTGGCAAAGCAGCTTGGCTCATACAGGGATATGGTAAGAGAAAGGGTAGACTCCCTACCTGTCAGAAGGTCAATATTTAAAACTATGACAGAGGAGGGGATCCGCCAGGGAGATTATACCAGAGAACAGGCAGATGAACTGATAGAAAGGAAACTGGCGGAGCATGAAAAGTAATACCATTCGTATTGGAACAAGAAGAAGTGCTTTGGCCGTGGCCCAGGCAAATCTGGTAGCAGAGGCTCTTAAAAAGGCAGGTAACGGCTTATCGGCAGAACTGGTGTTAAAGCAGACGGAAGGGGACCGGATTCTTGATAAGCCGCTTTTGGAATTTGGAGGAAAGGGCGTATTTGTGACGGAATTTGAGCAGGCCCTTTTGCGGGGGGAGATTGATTTTGCAGTCCACAGCGCCAAGGATCTGCCCATGGAGCTGGAAGAGGGGCTGGGAATTGTGGCAGTTCTGGAGCGGGGAGATCCCAGGGATGTTCTGGTGACACCAGCTTTAAGTAACCTTTCCGGAAAAAAGGAAATCATAATTGGAACCTCCAGCTTAAGAAGGAAGATTCAGATGGAGGAGATTGGAACGGCCATGTGGCCGGGAGCTTTGGTTCGCTGCGAGAATTTAAGGGGAAATGTACAGACCAGACTTTCAAAACTCATGGAAGGCTCTTATGACGGCATTCTATTGGCGGCTGCCGGATTAAAGCGTCTGGGACTTTGGGAAGACAGCCGGTATGATTACCATTGTTTTGATTGTGAGACCTTTATTCCGGCTGGAGGCCAGGGGATACTAGCGGTGGAAGGACGGCTGGATTCCGGTCTTGAAGCGGTGGTAAAGCATATTGAGGATGAAGAAGCCAGGATGTGCCTTTCTTTAGAACGGAAAATATTAAGGCATTTAAATGCCGGCTGTCATGAACCCATCGGCGTGTATTCCAGACTGGGAGGCGGGGATATGGAGGTTCTTGGAATCAGCAGGAGAGGGGAAGAAATCAAGCGGATCCATCTTTGGGGAGGAACCGGGGAACTTGACAGGCTGGCGCGGCAGGCCGCCGATGGCCTTGCGTAATAAGGAGGATGCTATGAAGGAAACAGGAGTCGTCTATCTGGTAGGGGCTGGTCCGGGAGATCCGGGGCTTATTACGGAAAAAGGGTTGTCAAGGCTGCGGGTGTGTAACGCAGTGGTTTATGATTCCCTTCTTTCTCCACGCCTTCTTGATGAGGTACCTGACCAATGCCGGAAGATTTATGTAGGAAAACGGGCCGAGCGTCATTCTATGAAGCAGGAGGAGATTAATCAGCTTCTGGTAGAGCTGGCAAGGGAAGGTCTTGCAGTTGTGAGGCTAAAGGGCGGTGATCCTTTTGTATTTGGACGGGGTGGAGAAGAGATCATGGCTATTTCTGAGGCAGGAATCCCTTATGAGGTGGTTTCTGGAGTTACCTCTGCGGTCGCCGCCCTTGCAAGTGCCGGGATCCCGGTGACCCACCGGGCGCTTAGCAGAAGCTTTCACGTCATGACCGGACACACACTCTCAAAGGAAGGAACGCTTCCTCCTGATTTTGATGAATTTGCCAGGCTTTCCGGCACATTGATTTTTCTTATGGGACTTGGGAACTTATCCCTCATCGTAAAGGGCCTTTTAAACCAGGGAAAACCAGGGGAGACACCTGCTGCGGTTATTCAAAACGGAACTCTTCCCGGAGAGAGAACCATCCGCGGGACCATAGAAAATATTGAGGAAAAGGTGCTGGTGGCTGGAATAGAAAGTCCTGCTATCCTTGTGGTTGGAGAAGTGGCTTCCCTTGATTTTTCTTCTACGTCAAAACAGCCCCTTATGGGGTGCCGGATTGGAGTAACAGGAACGGACACCTTTACAGAAAGGCTGAGAAAAAAGCTGGAATCTTTTGGAGGAGCTTCGGAATGCATACTGAGCCTTTTGATCGAGTCCTACCGAAAGGGAGCGGAAATGATGGAAGCATATGAAAACCTGCCGTCCTACACATGGATTGTATTTACCAGCGCCAATGGAGTAAGAGAATTTTTCCATGGGCTTTTGGAATGTGGGCATGATTTCCGGTCGGTGGGTCATGTGAAATTTGCCGCGGTCGGAAGGGGAACGGCCGATGAACTGCTGCGGCACGGCTTTTCTGCAGATTACTTACCAGAGAAATATCAGGTACAGGATCTGGCGGAAGGCTTAAAAGGCTTGATTTCCGGGGGAGACAGGCTTTTGATCCCCAGATCCTCAGGCGGCTCCAAGGAGCTGAATGAGATTCTTGATGAAACCGGAGCTTCTTATGATGACATCGTTCTCTATGATGTGGCCCTGGCAGGCCTGGAGACGGAAAAAAGGACGGAAGCCTTAAAGCATTTGGACTATCTGACCTTTTCAAGCGCTTCCGGTGTAGAGGCTTTTTTCCGGGAGGCAAATGAGGAAATAAAGGAAGCCCTGGCAGGTCTTAAAGTGGTCTGCATCGGGGATATAACAGCAAAAGCCCTTATAGGGCATGGGAGAAAGGCAGATATCATCGCCGGGGTTTACAGCATCCAGGGGTTAACGGAAGCCATTTGCCGGGATTGGAAATAGGAATAGGAGATGATTCATTGGATCCATCAATAAAGAATGTGGAAATGAAGAATAAGGATCGGTTTTTAGGATTTGCGGATGTCTATGATCAGGCAAGGCCGGAAATGCCAGAATATCCGATCGAGATCATAACAAGATATTTAAATAAGAAGGCAAATATTGTAGTTGACTTAGGCTGCGGTTCGGGCTTATCAACAACTGCATGGAAAAACCATTGCAACGCCATTATCGGTATTGAACCAAGTGATGATATGTTCCTGGCCGCCAATAAGAAATCAGATAAAAACATTTCGTTTAAGAAAGCGTTCGCCCATGAGACAGGTTTAAGCAGCGATTGTGCTGATGTTGTTATCTGTTCCCAGTCTTTTCATTGGATGAACCCTGCATTAACTCTGGCAGAAGTAAACCGCATACTAAAGTCCGGCGGTATATTTGCTGCGGTCGATTACGACTGGCCGCCTGTCTGCAAATGGGAAGCTGAGCTTGCCCATAAGCAGCTATTTTATAAAGTCAGCTGCCTGGAGGAAGAACATGAGGATTTGAAAGATGATTATATAAGATGGGATAAAAATAAACATCTGTCCAATATCAATAATAGCGGTTACTTTCGTTATCAAAGAGAAATTGTTTTTGCAAACAGAGAATCCTGTGATGCCAAAAGATTTATCAGTATGACGTTAAGCCAAAGCGGACTCCAAAGCATCATGAAACATAAGTCGGATTTAATTAAGAGTGCTCTGGATGAATATATTGAGACAATACAGTGCTTATTCGCCGGTGAGATGATGGAAGCGGACTTCTGTTATCGCATGCGCCTGGGTATTAAATGATCAATTTAACAAGAAACGAAAGCTATCTTACGGATTGAAAAGGAGTCAGTTAGAATGAAAATAGAAGAATCAAAAACATTATTTGAAAAATCAAGGGAGTATTTCCCGGGCGGGGTCAACAGCCCGGTTCGTGCTTTTGGCTCCGTGGGAGGAGTACCGGTCTTCGTAAAACGGGCGTCAGGCTCCCATATTTTCGATGAGGATGGAAATGAATACATTGATTACGTGAATTCATGGGGGCCATCCATTCTTGGGCATGCCTGCGGGCCTGTGGTGGAAGCGGTGAGAGAGGCCTGTCTTGACGGCTTATCTTTTGGCGCGCCTACCAGAAAGGAGCTGGTTCTGGGAACACTTATCAGGGAGTGTATGCCTTCCATGGAGATGATGCGTATGGTAAGCTCCGGAACAGAAGCGGTCATGAGTGCGATCCGCGCGGCAAGAGGCTATACGGGAAGGGATAAGATCGTAAAGTTTATTGGCTGCTATCATGGACATTCCGATGGACTTTTAGTTAAGGCTGGTTCCGGTGCCTTGACAGAATCTGCACCGGACAGTGCCGGTGTACCGGCTTCCTATACCCAGCACACATTGTTAGCCAGATATAATGATGAGGATTCCGTTAAAAAGCTGTTTTCGGAATTTCCCGATGACATCGGAGCGCTAGTGGTGGAGCCGGTGGCAGCCAATATGGGGCTCGTTCCGCCAAAGCCCGGTTTTCTGGAATTTTTAAGGGAAATTACGGCAAAGTATGGAGCGGTTCTCATCTTTGATGAGGTCATTACCGGATTTCGTATGGGGCTTGGAGGCGCACAGGGATATTACGGTGTTACTCCTGATATGACAGCCCTCGGAAAGATCGCAGGCGGTGGAATGCCGATGGGAGTGTATGGTGGAAGGAAGGAGATCATGGAGGTGGTTTCTCCTTTGGGAAAGGTATATCAGGCAGGAACCCTTTCCGGCAATCCCATTGCAACGACAGCTGGAATCGCTACCATCAGGACCCTGATGGAGCAGCCGGGAATCTATTCTTCTCTGGAAGAAAAGGCTGGAAAGCTTGTGAAAACTCTTAAGGAAACGCTTCCGGAAACCTGGGTGAATCAGGCAGGCTCTCTTTTCAGCGTATTTTTCACAAAAGGCCAGGTGGTGGATTTTGATACAGCTCTGGCTTCGGACACGGTTAAGTATGGAACCTATTTTCATTATCTTTTGGAGCACGGCATTTACACGGCTCCTTCCCAGTTTGAAATTTTGTTTCTTTCTGCGGCACATACAGATGAGGATATTGAAAAAACCTGCAGCATCATAAAGGATGCAGCAGGAATTATTTCTTAAGAATGGTAAAATATAGCTTTGGAATGGCTGGGTGTCAGCAGTTCCAAAGCTTTTTCAAATTTTAAGGGAATAACCGTGCATTTTGCCATATAGATTCTAAAAGTTACATAAATTGTATTAACATTTTCCGCAATCTCTTGATAAATAGCTAGATTTGGTATATTTTAATCTCATAGGAGGCTGAATGTATGGACTATTTAGTTGTATATACAAGTAATACTGGAAATACCCAGAAGGTTGCCATGAAAATTTTTAAAACCCTTCCTGGAAAATCCAAGGATATTGTCAGTCTGGAGGAACTTCATGGAGAAGAAGCGGATACGTATTTTGTAGGTTTCTGGAATAACCGGGGAACCTGTAAAACGGAAGTGCTTGACTTTCTTTCGGATCTCCACGGCAAACGGGTTGCTTTGTTTGGAACCTGCGGGCTTTCCGGAAATAAAGAATATTATAAACAGGTGGAAAAGCAGGTGGCTGTATTCCTTCCTGATGATAATGAATATCTTGGCTGTTTTATGTGCGGAGGAAAGATGGCTCCCCAGATTTTAGAAAAGTACAGGCAAATGCAGGCGATTCACGACACTCCTCAGATCAGAGCCATGATATCCGCATATGAGGATGGGATGCTGCATCCCAATGAACAGGATTTTAAGGACGCGGAAGAATTTGTAAAATCGGTTCTTAAGGAGTAACAAAAGAAAAGGAGGAGAATTATGGGTTTGAAAGATGATAATACACAAAATAAGCAGAAAAAACCGTTTATTTTTTATTATGTAATCGTTTTATTAGTAATGATATTGTTTAATGCATTGACGGTTCCATGGATTCAGTCCAAATCCGTGACTGAGGTTCCCTACAGCACGTTTCTGGAGATGGTAGACCAGGGGAAAGTTCAGGCAGTTGCAAAGACAGAAACAGAGATCCAGTTTAAATCAGATACCGGAAAGAAGGACTGGGAAGGCAAGCCTGTGTACGATGTATATAAGACCGGACTGTGGCCGGATGATACACTTACCGAAAGGCTGATAGCCCATGACGTTTCTTTTGAAAAGGCGATTGTAGAGCAGATGTCCCCCTTGCTTTCCATTTTGCTTACCTGGATCATTCCCATTTTGATCTTTGTGTTTCTGGGGAATTTTCTATCCGGGCAGATACAAAAAAAGATGGGCGGCGGCAATGCCATGAGCTTTGGAAAATCCAATCCGAAGATCTATGCGGAATCCGAGACAGGAAAAACATTTCGGGATGTGGCCGGCCAGGAGGAGGCAAAGGAAGCTTTAACGGAGATTGTGGATTTTCTTCATAACCCCCAGAAGTATGCGGATATCGGTGCATCCCTTCCCAAAGGTGCCCTGCTAGTAGGCCCTCCCGGAACCGGTAAGACACTCCTTGCCAGGGCGGTAGCAGGTGAAGCACATGTGCCGTTTTTCTCCATATCTGGTTCTGAATTCGTGGAAATGTTTGTGGGTATGGGTGCGGCAAAGGTCAGGGACTTATTTAAGCAGGCCACTGAAAAGGCCCCCTGTATCGTATTCATCGATGAAATTGATACCATAGGCAAGAAACGTGACGGTGGCGGCTTCACCGGAAACGACGAACGGGAACAGACCTTAAACCAGCTCTTGGCTGAGATGGATGGATTTGACGGAAGAAAAGGCGTTGTCATATTGGCAGCCACCAACCGTCCGGATTCCCTTGATAAAGCTCTTTTAAGGCCGGGCCGTTTTGACCGCAGGATCCCTGTGGAGCTTCCTGATCTTAATGGCAGGGAGGCCATATTAAAGGTTCACGGCAAAAATGTAAAGCTGTCCGATGATGTGGATTTTCATGGAATCGCACTTGCCACGGCCGGGTCCAGCGGTGCAGAGCTTGCCAATATTGTTAATGAGGCGGCGCTCCGGGCAGTCCGGATGGGCAGAAAGACCGTAACCCAAAGAGACTTGGAAGAAAGCGTAGAGGTAGTAATCGCAGGATACCAGAAAAAGGATGCTTCTGTTAATTCCAAGGAAAGGAAGATCATTGCTTATCATGAGGTAGGGCATGCGCTTGTTGCTGCTTGCCAGAACCATTCAGCGCCTGTTCATAAGATCACCATTATTCCAAGAACTTCCGGCGCCCTCGGCTATACCATGCAGGTGGATGAAGAAGAACGCCACCTGTTGACAAAGGAGGCTGCCTTAAGCAAGATCGCCACCTTTACCGGAGGAAGGGCGGCAGAAGAGCTGATATTTGATACAGTCACCAGCGGCGCTTCCAATGATATCGAACAGGCTACCAGAATTGCCAGGGCTATGGTGACCCGTTACGGTATGAGCGATGAGTTTGATATGGTGGCCCTTGAGACCGTAACCAACCAGTATCTGGGCGGAGACACCACTCTTGCCTGTTCTCCTGAAACGGCAAAGCAGATCGATGATACCGTAATCAGAATCGTAAAGGAACAGCATCAGAAGGCCTTTAATATTCTTAAGGAAAATGTTACAAAGCTGCATGAGATCGCAGAATATCTCCTGGAACGGGAAACCATAACAGGGGAAGAGTTCATGAGGATCGCAGGTTTTGAGACTGCCGGAACCCAGGAAAGCTAAAAATATTGTAAAAATGTTACAAAAAAAATGAAAATACGTTTTACTTTTTGGTAGATTATGGTATAATTCCCGTAAAGGTTGTAACTTACAGAGGGGGATTATGCAATGAAGGTACAGTTTTTGAGAAAATGGAGGAGTCGTGATTTAAGTAGCAAAGGGTTGTCCTGGTTAAAGAAGAAAGGGGCAGGAAAATATCAGCTTTCAACCAGGATTGCACTCATCGCAGGAATTATGCTGGTGGTCGTTTTTACGGGTTTGATCGGAGTTACCTCCAGAATGACAAAAAACGCCATGAAACAGTCCGCTTTCAGAGAGTTAAAGACTCTGGCATCTGAGAACGGAAAGGTGATCCAGCAGACGCTTGATGAGGCAAGGCAGGTATCAGACAATATTACGTACTATCTTGAGAATTCAGCGGCTAACCGAAAGGTTCTCCAGGGGCTGAGGATTAAGTCAGGCCCTTCAGCTGAACCGCTGTATAAAAGCCAGGTATTTGATAATATGACCCTGGACAGCTATGGTATGAGAATGGAGGATTATATGATGACGACCATCAAGTCCTCAGTTCTCTACTCCGAAGATATCGTAGGAATCGGTATTCTGTTTGAGCAGTATGCCATGAGTTCTGCAGCCAGAAGCTATGGCCTGTATGCAGGCAAGGATGGGACGGTTAAGGACTGCGGGCTGTACGAGGATTATTCTTCCGCGGATTATTTTGTAAAGGTGATGGAAGAAAAGACTCAGGTCATTACACTGCCATATAAATCGAATGGAATGATGATCATTACCATGGCGGTGCCTGTAATCGTTAACGACAGGGTGCTGTGCGTGGTTTCCATTGATGTGGATCTGGACCGCTTCAGCCAGATGAAAACGGCAGGTTCCTCCTACCCAAGCATGCAAACCTTCATTTTAAATGAAACAGGAACCATCATTTCAGAAAGTACAGGCAGCGGTCTCGTTGGAACCAGTGTTTCTGATTTCGTGAACAGCGGGACGTGCAGAGAGAAGATAAATACGGAAATTACCTCTGGCTCCGACTTTTATACCGTAGATCCAGGCAAAAAAGGAGATACCTATTATTTCTTTGAACCAATTCAGTTAAATGGTTCCAGCTGGTACTCCGTCACAGCGGTGGAAGCGGGGGATATGAACCGGGAAGCAGACCGGATGTCTTCCATGATGATCGTTATTTCCATCACAGCCATGATCGTTATTCTCTTTATCATTGCATTTATTATAAGAAGGCAGTTAAAACCGATCCATAAGATCGTTGCGGCTGCCGGGCAGATCGCGGAAGGGGATTTAAGTGTCATTATTGATGTGGAATCCAACGATGAGATCGGCCTTGTTGCAGCTTCCTTTGAACGAATGACAGTGAACTTAAAAGAGGTAATAGACCGAATCTCCTTTACGTTAAATGAAGTTGCAAACAACCATTTGGACTTAAACGTGGAACTGGGTCTTAAGGGAGACTTTTCCCAGCTTGAAAAGGCGGTAAAGCAGATCGTCATGAATTTAAATTCGGTTATGAATGAAGTTAATCAGGCAGCTGCCCAGGTAGCGGTAAGCTCCGGACAGGTTGCAAGCGGTTCCCAGCTTTTAGCAAACGGTGCGGAGGAGCAGGAAAGAACCGTTGAAATGCTATCCGGCTCCATCAGCCAGGTTGCAGAAAAAGTCAGACGTCTGGCAGAAAAAGCCGGAGAAGTTTCCTTACAGGTTCAGATGACCGGTACAGAGGTGGTAAACTGCGATATGTCCATGCAGAATCTTTCCAATGCCATGAATGAAATTCATGTCTCTTCCGGTGAGATCGGAAAGATTATCAAGGTGATTGAAGATATTGCATTCCAGACCAATATCCTGGCATTAAATGCTGCAATAGAGGCCGCAAGGGCAGGAGAGTCTGGAAGAGGATTCGCAGTGGTTGCCGGTGAGGTACGGAATCTTGCTGCAAAAAGCTCTGAAGCAGCAAAGAATACCACGGCATTAATCAGGGATTCCATAAATGCTGTGGAAAAGGGCAATGAGATATTGGATGAAACCGTTCAGTCCATGATGAAGGTGTTGGAGGATTCCGCTCTGGCAGTGGATTCCGTGGATACCATTTCAACCATAGCCTCCCAGGAAGCAAGAGCAGTGGAAGATGTGACCAAGGAGCTTGGAAGGATCTCCTCTGTAGTTCAGAACAATGCAGCGGCAGCGGAAGAAAGTGCGGCTTCCAGTGAGGAACTATCCCAGCAGGCGCAGCTTTTGCGTGAACTGGTAAAGAACTTCCGCTTAAGAGAAGAATAAAAGATACATAATGAATTTCATAAAGGATCGTGAAACAGAGTTAATTCGAACAGATATTTAACTCTGTTTCTTTTTGTGATGACATACAAAAATTATATAATATTCGAATAAAGGCAATAAAATGTTTTGTAATAACATTATAAAAATGCATATAAATTCTAAATAATTATATACAATTTGAAAATTAACAATTAATATATAAAAATATATTAAAAAGTATTGACAAAATAAAGCTTGTACGTTATAATAAAGCCATAACTAAAAGAATTTAAATAAAGAAAGTTAAATCTAAAAGAAGGAGGTACAGTCCACCAGAAAGAGCAGCCACGCTTCATTTATATAATATATGAAGCAAAAGAAAAACCAATCTGCCGATGTTAAAAGCCAATCTTTGAAGCAATGGTAAGTCATTCATGAAAAAGAGAGAATTCATGAGAAGGAAAGACTGTATTAGATTCAAATGATCCAACTTAAGAAATTTAGGACATATAAGGAGAGAAGCAGTTAAGTTAAAAAGTAAAGTCCATGAATCTGGTGTATAACAACGGGGAGCGGAAAAATTAACATAGATCATGCTGAAGATCGTGTACTATGTACAAGGAAACAGACATGAGAGAGAAACGAGGTATCAAGACCAATGGATTCAATAATATAGAAACGGATATCGATGGTATGAAAACTTAAAATCGGTATCCGTTTCTATCTGTTTATTATTAAGGATATGATAAAAAAGGAAACCTTTCTCAAAGTTTCCCTTTACTTACATATATTGATAAATGAATTAAATAAATTTTTTTTTATTGTTCTTGATAAAATAATCTCTTAATTTTCGGACGTACTCTAAACGTTCTTCTGGCTTTGAGTTTTCTCTGTCTGCCTTATATAAATTGTCACCCTTATATCTTGGAAATACATGAAGATGATAATGCCACACATCTTGATTTCCACAAGGTTCATTATGCTGTCTGGAAGATACTCCATCACATTTGTACGTTTCTTTTAATGCAAGTGCGATTTCTTTTTCTAAATCATGTATTCTGTAAGAAAATTCAGATGGCAGATCATATAAGTTCTCTATATGTTTATTAGGAATAATAATGACATGTCCTTTATTATTTTTCCACCAACAAGAAGAAATAAATGCAGTAACATAGTCATCTTTGTATATTATATCGTTCTGTTTCGTATATATATGTTCATTTTCCACTCCATCAACTATTAGACAAAAAGGGCAAACATACCCTTCGGGTTCATGATTATACATATCTTTCCTCCAATATAATCTACATACTTAGCCTTTATTAAAAGATCCCTTCCAAATCAAAGGGCGGCGTGTATTCTTCTTTTGCACTGCTTTTTTCCTGCATAAATCCCTGAACCAACCCAAGTCTGATGGCTTCATCCACCACTTTTCCGTATTCATAAGAAGTAATTCTCCGGTTAATTTCCGGAAAACTTTCGCTCCGATAGAATGGGGTATACTGGCTCAAAAGACTGATGTAATACATTCCCTCCGGCAGTTCATCCTTCATCCAGTGAAGCAGACGGATAGAATCTTTGTAAGCGCCCGGAAGCACCATATGGCGTATGATGACCCCCTTTTTCATAAGGGTCCCATCGGAATTAAAACGGGGAGCCCCGGTCTGGCGAATCATCTGTTTTACAGCCTTTGAAGCCGCATCAAAATAATCAGAAGCTTTGCTGTAGCGTGAGGAAAGTTCAGAACTGAAATATTTTAAATCAGGAAGCCACACATCAATGTATGAGGTAAGCGTTTTTATGATATCTTCTGATTCATATCCACCGCAGTTATAAACCACAGGAATAGAAAGCTTTGGTTTTGTAAGATCCAGGGCCTTTAAAACCGAGGGGAGATACTGGGTGGCTGTGACCAGATTAATGTTGTGGGCGCCTTCCTCCTGAAGCCTTAAGAAAATCTGGGCAAGTTCTTTACTTGTAATTTCCTTTCCGAAATTCTCCTGGCTGAGGGTATAATTCTGACAAAAGCAGCAGCCCAGGGTACAGCCGGTAAAAAATACGGTACCGCTTCCCCGGCTTCCGCTGATGCAGGGCTCCTCCCAGTGGTGGAGTGCGGCCCGGGCTGCTTTTATGGTATCGCCGCAACCGCAGAAACCGGTACTTATATGGCGGTTTACCCTGCAGTTCCTGGGACAGAGGCTGCAGGATTCATAGATATGGTCAAGGTTCATTTGAGAAACTCCTAATATTGACAAAGTCACTTTTGTGCATTAATATATTAAACAAAATACAGAAAAATTGCAAGAAAAAGATGATACACAAAGGAACGGTGCCAATGAGTAAAAAGAAAAAGCTTGCTGCTCTTTGTTATGCATTTCCCAGAACAATGCCGGTGATGGCCGGTTATCTGGTTTTAGGAGCAGCGTACGGGATACTTATGAATGTAAACGGGTATGGGATCTGGTGGGCCCTGCTCATCAGTGTATTTGTCTATGCCGGAAGCCTGCAGTACCTTGGAATCACATTTTTTGTGGCGGCAGTGAATCCATGGTACGCCTTTTTTATGTCCTTGATGCTCAATGCGAGACATTTATTTTACGGGCTTTCCATGCTGGACAAATATAAGGATGCAGGGAAGTTAAAGCCATATCTGATATTTTCACTGACGGATGAAACATTTTCCGTTCTGTGTAATGAGGAGCCGCCTGAGGGACTTCCAAAATACTGGGTGTATTTTTTTATATCGATTCTGGATCAGCTTTACTGGGTGACAGGAGCTGTAATCGGTGCATTAGCCGGAACCATGATAACTTTTAGCACGGCTGGAATGGACTTTGCGCTGACGGCTCTTTTTGTGGTGATCTTTATCGACCAGTGGAAATCAGGAAAAGGACACCAGGCCGCATGTGTGGGCGTGTGTTCCTCTGCCCTTTGCGTGGCAGTCTTTGGCCAGAGTGTTTTCATTGTTCCGGCCATGATCCTCATTCTGATCATTATTACAGCAGGTTATTTCATGGAAAAGAAAAAGGAGGAACAGCCTTGAACGATAATATAGCAGTTTACAGCCTGATCGCATTAGTCATGGTACTTGCTACTGTGATCACCCGTTTTCTTCCCTTTCTTTTGTTTCCGGCAGGGAAAGAGACCCCCAAATACATTCTCTATCTGGGGCGGACTCTTCCATATGCCACCATTGGTCTCTTGGTGGTCTACTGTTTAAGAGGGCTTCAATTTCTTTCTTATCCTCATGGACTGCCAGAACTTATCTCCATTTGCACCATTACAGGGCTTCATTTATGGAAGGGAAATTCCCTGTTAAGCATTGGTGCAGGAACGATTCTTTATATGGCACTCATTCAGGGTGTATTCCGCTAATGTAACATGAGGCGGTATTAATACCCTTTTGGCAAAACGGCCTGCTCCCGGAATTCTTTGGGGGAAAGGCCGAATTCTTTTTTAAAGGCCCTGTAAAAGCTGGTATAATCCGAAAAGCCGTATTGATGGTACAGCTCTCCAAAAGGGATGCCGGAGAGGATTCCGTTTTTACTCGCCTGCAGCCGTTTTTTCAGGATGTACTGGTGAAGGGAAATCCCCATGTTATCCTTAAATACATGGGAAATGTGATATTTGCTGGCATAAAAGAAGGATGCCAGATGGTCCAGGGACAGATTTTCTCCCAAGTGGTTGTTAATATAATCACAGAGGTTCAGATAAAGTACGTTTTCATAGGCAGCAGGTACCTGATGGAGCATATCATAAGTGATCCGGTTCAACAGGAGCATAAAGGAATGGATCTGCAGCTCTGAATTCATCTTATGGAATGCCTTATTTCCATGGATTTCTTCCAAAAGGTCCAGGAGACGACCTTGAATATTCTGAAATGTGACAAAATCCGTGCGGAAATGGTAATGCTTATTCTCTGATACATAACTAAAACTATATGAAAAGTCCTGTGACCAGGAACACATGGTCTCAAAATAGCTCCGGCTGATCCAAAGAACAATCCGCTGATAGGTATTTCCGGTGGAATGGAATATGGGGTGATGCTTTACCTCAGGAGGAATGAGTAAGTAATCCCCATACTGCAAAGAATACGGTTTCCCTTCCACATCATAAGTTACATCTCCGTTTAAGAAAAAATACACTTCATAATAGGAATGGCTGTGGTCCACTACATGATTCAAGTCCAGATCCTTATAAAAAAATACTTCAAATTCCCCTGAATTCATATACTGCCGCTCATTAAAGCCGGTGGACAATTCTTTTCTCATTTGATAATCCCCTTTCCTGTTTTCTTATGCCTTTATAATAGTATCGGAAGTAAAGAGCACTTTCGATAATCAGATGGACGGTTTTAGTTGTATTATAGGCCATGACCGCAAGTTTTGCAATGTGAACGGCAAATAAATCCATGGTAATAAGGAAACATTTTGTTTATACTGAGTCCACAAGGTAGGAAAAGAAACTTATTATAGGATTGTTAAGGAGGTATTTTATGAAATTATCATTCAGATGGTACGGAGACGATGACAAAGTAACCTTACAGAACATCCGCCAGATTCCAGGCATGTATTCCATTGTAACGGCGGTTTATGATGTTCCCGTAGGGGAAGTATGGGGCAGAGAAAGCATTGCCCACTTAAAAGAGGAAACAGAAAAGGCAGGACTTGCCTTTGAAGTGATTGAGAGCATTCCGGTTCATGAGGATATTAAATTAGGAAAGCCAACCAGAGACAAGTATATTGCAAATTATTGCGAGAACATCAGGCGGGTGGCGGAAGCAGGGATCAAGTGCATCTGCTATAACTTCATGCCGGTATTTGACTGGACCAGGACCCAGCTGGATCATGTGCTGGAGGATGGCTCTACCTCTCTGGTTTATTATCAGGATCAGGTAGACAAAGTGAATCCTCTGGAAAGCGAAAGCGACTTAACCCTTCCAGGCTGGGATTCCAGCTACACAAGAGATGAGCTTAAGCAGATTGTAAGCGAGTACAATACCATGTCAGAGGATGACCTTTGGGATAATTTAAAATATTTCTTAGAGGCGATTATTCCTGTTGCAGCAGAATGTAACGTGAATATGGCGATCCATGAGGATGACCCATGCTGGAGCATCTTTGGACTTCCAAGAATCATTACCTGCGAGGAGAACTTAGACCGTTTCTTAAAGCTTGTGGATGATAAGCACAATGGTATCACTCTCTGTACCGGTTCTTTAGGCTGTTCCAATAAAAATGACGTAGTAAAGATGGCTGCCAAATATGCAGCTATGGGACGTATTCACTTTGTCCATGCAAGAAATGTGGCGATTCTGGAAGATAACCAGGGCTTTGAAGAGCGTGCTCATTTATCATCATGCGGTTCCCTGGACATGTTTGCCATCTTAAAAGCTCTTCATGACAATGGTTTTGAAGGTTATATGCGTCCGGACCATGGCCGTATGATCTGGGGCGAAACAGGCAGAGCCGGTTACGGACTTTATGACCGGGCACTTGGCGCAACCTATTTAAACGGTCTTTGGGAAGCGATTGAAAAAACGAGCAAATAGGAAAGAGGGAAATCATATGGCTTTAACATTTGGTACAGATTTAAGCGGTAAGGTAGCAGTTGTAACAGGAGCAGGCGGAGTATTATGCGGAATGTTCGCAAAGACTCTTGCAGAAGCAGGCGCAAAGGTTGCAGTTCTGGATTTAAACGAAAGTGCTGCAGAGGGAATTGCAGCTTCTATTAATGAAGCAGGCTATAAGGCAAAGGCTTACAAAGCAAACGTTCTGGAACGGGCAAGCCTTGAGGAAGTTCATGCAAAGGTTTTGGCAGAGCTTGGTCCCTGCGACATCCTGATTAACGGCGCAGGCGGTAATAATGCAAGAGCCAATACGGACAAGGAATATTTTGAGATGGGTGACATTGAGGCGGATACAAAAACCTTCTTTGATTTAGACCAGTCAGGCGTTGAATTCGTTTTTAACTTAAACTTCCTTGGAACTCTGCTTCCATGCCAGATTTTTGCTAAGGATATGATTGGCAGGGAAGGCTGCAGTATTTTGAATATTTCCTCCATGAATGCCTTTACTCCACTTACGAAGATTCCGGCATACAGCGGTGCAAAAGCTGCGATCAGCAACTTTACCCAGTGGCTTGCCGTTCATTTTTCCAAGGTCGGTATCCGTGTGAATGCAATTGCACCAGGCTTTTTCGTTACAGCGCAGAATGAGAAGCTCCTGTTTAACGAAGATGGTTCTCCCACACCAAGAACCAACAAGATTCTGTCTGCAACTCCCATGGGACGTTTTGGAGAAGCAGAGGAATTAAATGGCGCTTTGTTATTCCTTTTGAATCATGCAGCAGCAGGTTTCATCACCGGCGTGGTTCTGCCTATTGACGGCGGATTCTCAGCTTATTCCGGCGTATAACAGAATATTAAAAAATATCAGCCTCTTCCTTGGGATTGCAGTGAGCAGCACTCAGACCGGGAAGGGGCTGTTTTTTAATGGATTTTTCACAGAAGAAAATAGAAAATACACCTAGTTGTAATTTCTTTTTAGAGAAAATTCGACAAAATTCGTTTCCATTTTCTGGAAGCGTTGACAAATGGTTACAAAATATTGTATAATGGATAAAACCATGAACAAAGTGTTATGGTTTACAATTACCAAAGACGAGACGAGGAGCATAAGGCAATGAAGACATCGGGGGATAAGAAACGAAACCTGAAAGCATTACTAGGGACGAAGAAAGTGAAGCCGGAAAAAAACGGAAGTAAGAGTACATTCCTGAAATCATTGAAGATGAAGATGCTGGCATTCATTATCGCAATTATTTTGGGATTGGCTGTGACCAACATGGTAATCAGTATTACAGTCAGTTACAAAGGGATTACAGATGTTGTGAAAAATGATTTGGAATCAACGGGTAAACTTGTGAACAGTCTGGTAGTACAGAACTTAAATCAGATGAAACTAAGCATAGAAGCCAGTTCACAGGGTGGAAGCTTGAAATCCATAAATTCCAGGGTTGTGACGGAATACCTTTCCAACCAGTGTAAGCTTTACGGATACAAAGAACTTGAAGTAATCAGCATGGATGGTACCGTTACCCGCAGCGCAAGCGGACAGAATATCGGTGAGAAATACGAAGTCACTGGTTATCTGGAAAAAGCCTTAAATGGTGAGACCACCATTTCCACCACGGAATATGATAACAACAACGAACTTGTGATCCGCGTTGCGGCTCCTTATGAATATGGAGTTCTTTTGGGAACTTATAATGGCTCCGTTTTAAGTGATCTGATCAGTGACCTCCGGATTGGGGAAAGCGGCAATGCCTTTATTATCGACAATACAGGGACCATGATCGCCAATATATCACCGGATCTGGTTAATAACCGCCAGAACTTTATTGAGCTTTCAAAGTCCGATAAATCCTATGTTTCTGTAGGCCGTATGTTCCAGACCATGTTGGGTGGAAAATCGGGAACTGGTAATTACGAATACAATGGAGACAACCGTTTTTGTTATTACAGCCCGGTAACAGGCAGTGACGGCTGGGCTTTGGGTGTGGCAGCATCGGTTAAGGAAACCACTGTTTCCATCTACTTAGTAGTTTTTGCAATGGGTGTGTTTGCCATTGTATCAATCGTTATCGGTTGTTTCCTGGCATTCTGGTTTGCAGGATCCATTGCAGGTCCGGTATCAGCCATTGCAGCAAGAATGAAGCTCTTTACAGAAGGAGATTTATCCAGCGAAGTTCCGGTTGTAAAGCGCAGGGATGAGATCGGACAGCTTGCCGATGAAATCACCAGTTCCGTACATAGTGTTAAATCCTATATCACTGAAATCGCAGCCGTATTGGAAAATATCGCTTCCGGAGATTTCAGCCGGTCCGTTGGAATGGAATTCCAGGGAGATTTTAAGGTAATACAGCAATCCATTGACATTGCAGAAGACTTACTTTCAAAAACCATGGATACCATCAGTATTTCTTCAGATGAAGTAGCAAAGGGCAGTTCTCAGGTGTCTCAGGGAGCGCAGAATTTAAGCCAGGGTGCTGTAGAGCAGGCAGCTTCTGTAGAAGAGTTATCTTCCTCAGTAAATGAGATATCAAGCAGCCTTATGAGCACGGCTAAGGCTGTGGAAGATGTAAATAAGCAGGCAGGACGGGTAGGAGAAGCCATGGAAAGCGGCAATGCCCAGATGCATGAGATGATGCAGTCCATGGATCAGATCAATAAAAAATCCAAGGAAATTGAGAAGGTTAATAAGCTTATCGAAGACATTGCCTTCCAGACAAACATTCTTGCGCTCAATGCCGCTGTAGAGGCAGCCAGGGCAGGCGAGGCCGGAAAAGGCTTTGCAGTTGTTGCAGATGAGGTCCGCAATCTGGCAGGAAAGAGTGCCAACGCAGCAAAGGATACCTCCAGTCTGGTTGCTGATACCATTGCAGCCGTTAATACGGGAACCGGTATTGCAGCATCTACAGGGGAAACATTAAACGGTGTTCTTTCAGAAACCAAGAATATGGTTTCTGCCATTCGCAGATCCGCAGAGGAACTAAAAGAGCAAAGTGAAAAGGTTACTCAGGTAACTTATGGAATTGAGCAGATTTCTTCCGTAGTTCAGAATAACTCTGCGACTGCAGAGGAAAGTGCTGCGGCCAGCGAGGAACTTTCTGGCCAGGCGGAAGGTTTACGGGAATTAATGAGCAGATTTCGGCTTCGTTAAAATTTGACGATGAAATAAGAAAAAAAGAAGGTCTCTTAGGGGCCTTCTTTTTTTGACTCATTTCCTCATTCTTTATCTACATTCTTTGCATGGGGCATGTAGGGATAAAGATCTTCATATGCTTCCAGTTCAGCTTCTGACTGCGGAGCCGCGGGAATAAGTCCCGTACAGTCCATGGTGGAACAAGTCTGAATATCGATATCATAATTATTATTAGAGGTTGTTGATTCTGTCTTTCCTTTTTTTGTTTCCTTTTTTTCTGATTTCATTTCATTTTCTCCTTCCGGCAGTCTTATGGGAACCGTTTCTTTTAGTTTGAGGAAAAACAGCGTAATTATTCGTTGCCTGTGTGATCTCTTTTTTGCGTTATAAAATTTATTGAAAATCGTTATATAAGATGTCGGAAAGCATCGTCCAAGAGTATGATTGATTACAGGGGGGAACTGGAAATGAGAATTGCCATTTTTACAAATGAAGAACAAATGCCGGAATTAATAAAGGCCTGTCCGTGCAGGCAGAACAACCGCTTACAGATTGATTATTTTTCTATAAAGGAAGGACGTCTTTCTACGTTGGAACGTGCCTTATATGATATGATTGTAATTAGTCCAAAAGGGAATATAACCTTATACCAGGCAAAATATTCTGTGTTCTTTAACGGCCAGTACTGCATTCTTGATATCACGGATATTCTTTATCTGGAATCCTATTACCGGAAAACAAGCGTGGTGGCAGGCAGCGGCAGGATGCGGATCCGGGCAAGGCTAGATGAAGAGGAAGAAAAGCTTCCAAAAGACCGGTTTGTCAGAATCAACAGGCATAACATTATCAATATGCAATATGTAAGGAGTGTAAAAGGAGAAGCAGTTGAGATGCAGAACGGAGAGGTTCTGTATGTAAATGGCGGGAGAAGAAAAAAGTTTGAAAAGAGTTACAGGGATTTTCTAAAGGATCATAGTATGATATTTTAAAGATTTAAAAAACGCAATAATTAGGTTAAAAAGTGCAAACTGGCTTGCCTTGGATAAAAGACCATGGTATTGTATGTTTCATTAATCGGCAGTTCACATCTAAACACATTTCTATCATCTGTAACATCAGGGCAGGCAGCGATAATCAGCCGATATCGCCGCCTGTCTTCTTAAGGTTAAAGAACTCCTATGGAAAGGCTATAGCTTTTTGTATTTCCGGGACTTAAAGTCTGCACATGATTCTTATGAATGAATTCGTCATCTTCCGTTGCATAGATTGCAGAACCATTCCATGGTTCCACACAGACAAAGGGCGCTTTCGCAGGATATGGCGTCCAGAAAGCTACGGTTTCAAAGCCTGGATAGGAAACTTCCACACCCCGGCCGGTATTTCTGTTTACGATTGAAACTTTTCTGGACTGTAAATCATCAAAATAGATGGCATCATCTTTAAATAATTCACGGGTTAAAGAAAGGGAACGGCTTTCATTCAGCTGATCGATCCGGTTTCCAGGATTAAATTCCAGATGTTCAGAATCATATACCATGCTGGAAATGGTTTCCTCCTTTTCAAACACCAGATCATAATCCTCAAATACGGCATTATCCTCCATAGGGCAGTTAAAACCAGGATGAGCGCCCAGACAGTAGTGTATGATCCGGTCATCGGTGTTTGTCACCCGGTATTCCATGAATATGGTTCCGCCTGTAAGAGTATAGACAAGACTTAAACGGAAGGAATAGGGATAAATCTTCTTTGTTTCTTCTGTATCCCGGATTTCAAAGGTCACGGAAGTGCTTGTCTGTTCAGTGGCGGAAAAATCCATTTCCCGGCAAAAACCGTGCTTAGGGATTTCCCATGTCTGGCCTTCCAGAATGGTCCGGTCGTTGCGGCAGTTTCCCACAATGGGAAAAAGAAGAGGAGAGCATTTGCTCCAGAACTGGGGATCTCTCTGCCATATGTATTCTGTACCGGCAGAATCTTTGAATGAAATGAGCTGGGCACCGATGGAATCGATGACAGCAGTTGCTTTGGAATCATGAAGTGTAACCAGCATTTCAATTTACCTCGTTTCTTAGTTGTTTTTATCTCTTAAATAGCCAAGCTTGCTTTACAATAAGTATACTAAATAAAAAAGGAAACTTCCATGGGTTTGTGAAAAAACATTTGAAAAAAAGAGGTTATTAACTGAAACGTTTAATATTTTCTCCTGTCCTATTGACAATTACATAAAAATCTGAGTTAATTAAATCAAAAGGTTCTGGAGGCAGGCGATGGCAACCATAAAGGAATTGGCAAAATGCTGCGGTGTATCAGTGGCCACAGTTTCAAATATATTAAACAACAAACCTGGTGCAAGTGATAAGACTAGAAAACTGGTTTTAGAAATGGCTGAAAAGCTGGATTATACCCCTAACGTTGTTGCAAAGAACTTAAAGCTGCAAAAGACGAGAAGCATTGGGGTCATTGCGGAGGATATGACCATATTCAGCATCCCTGACGTAATAGACGGCATTACGGACTACTGCCAGGAGCTGGATTACCAGATACTTCTTACCAATCTAAGGCTGTTTAAAAAATACGATGATACTTATTATAACCGGGACGATTATTATGGGCAGGTAGGGCTTGAGATAAAAAAGCTGATGGAAAAACAGGTGGAAGGGATTATATATGTGGCTGCCCATGAGCGGGTCATTCGGTGCATCCCTGATACACTGCCGATCCCTGCCGTAATGGCTTACGGATATTCCAAAAGTATGAAGGTACCTTCTGTTGTGGTGGATGATGTCCATGGCGCTGCTGAAATCATGCAGTATCTGCTGAACCACGGCCATAAGAGAGTCGGGGTGATTACAGGAAAGCCGGACAGCCTTCATGCACAAGCCAGACTGGTGGGATATCAGCAGGCTCTTTTTCAAAACAGGATTTTGTACGATCCAGGCCTTGTGATCGAAGGGGACTGGACCAGAGAATCCGGGTACCGGTGTGCCTGCCAGCTCCTTGAAAGGGGAGTGACTGCCATCTTCTGCATGAATGACTTAATGGCAGGAGGGGTGTATGACCGCCTGGAGGAACTGGGCATGAACGTGGGCACTGACCTATCGGTGGCAGGATACGATGACCGGGAATTATCAGGGTATTACCGGCCCCCACTTACCACCGTAAGACTTCCTCTTCATGATATCGGGCACAAAGCCAGTGAACTGGTTATTGGCCTTATAAACGGGCAGGAGCTTGAGACTGATGCTGAAAACGTCTGTTCCGTTGGATGCAGGCTTCTGATTCGTAAATCGATAAAGAGTATTGAATAGAGTCAGTTCATCGATCAAATTACGAAAAGGAACATTTTACATGGGACAGGCTGTGTAAATGTTCCTTTTTTGTAGAGAAATTATGGAGAATGAGCTGCCTGATATCGGCTGTTTTTAGATGATTGTAAGAAAAAACCAGGTAAAATGATATTATTCTACATTTTACAAAAAAAAAATAAGTAAAAGTTACATAGTTAAACGATTTAAATATTTGTAAAATTGTGCAAAAGTACTTTACAGAATAAAACCCGTGTGCTAGTATGAAATTATATGAATTGATGGTGATTATTAACAAATAAATCACCTTTACTTTTATTTTTTAAATTAAACGTTTAATATAAATTACAGAAATTAGAAAACCATGATGGATAAAAAAGTTTACGGGTATTCCACTGAAAGTGGTTATTATCAACGATAAACCATGGAATCGGCAAATGACTTCCGTGAAGGAAGTGATGATAGCTTATCAATGGATAGATTAAACGATTTAATCTCATCAGGCAGCGAAGCGGATTGCAAGTATCCGATTGACCAGCAGAAGGAGAAAGCAGTTCCATACAGTAAATGGGGGATCCGGAAAGCAGGAAAGATGACGGTATGGATAAAAAAGTTCATCCGGTGGGAGTCATACAGATGGTATCATCTGATTTGATAAAGCAGGATAATAAAAAGGAGGATTTATCATGAAAAAGCGGGTATTAGCCGGGCTACTGTGTGTAGCGATGGCAGCATCCATGATCACTGGATGCAACAGCGCCAAGGGAGTTTCCGGGGAAACCACCAAAGGCGTATCTTCGGCAGGGAAAAAGGAGATGGAGGTAGGCGGTAATGATGTGACCACCTTGAACGTGTGGACCTTTATTGAACTGCATCAGAACTTCTATGTATCAATGGCGGAGAAGTGGAACGAAGCTCATCCCGATAAAAAGGTGAAGCTGGTGCTGAGCAATATGCCCTATGATGACATGCACAATAAACTGTCCCTTGCGCTGGAATCGGGGGAAGGGGCGCCGGATATTGTGGATATCGAACTTGGCAAATTCCCTGCATTTATGACAGGAAAGATCGGCCTCATGGAGCTTAATGATGCGATTGAACCTTACAGGAAGAATATCGTAAAATCGAGGCTGGATATTTACACGAAAGACGGGAAGGAATACGGTTTTCCGACCCATGTAGGGACAACGGTGGCATTCTACAATGAAAAGCTGTTAAGTGACGCAGGAATAAATTATGAAGATATTAAGACCTGGGATCAATTTAAGGAAGCAGGTGTAAAGTACTATGAAACTACCGGAAAATATTTCGCTTGCGTGGAAACCTCTGCCCAGTGGATGGTCAATCTGATGCTGGCTCAGAAGGGCGGGGACTATGTAGATGAAAACGGGAAACTCAATCTGGCAAGCAAGGAAATGGCGGAAGTGCTGGAATACATAAAGGGAATGCAGGAAACCGGCGCATTTGCAACGATTCCAGGCGGGCAGCCGGATAATGAAGAAGCATACCCATTCTATAACTCAGGAGATTATGCCGTTCAGATTATGCCGTTCTGGCAGACTTCCAGATACGTAAATTATATGAAGGATTTAAAGAAGCAGGTAGCCATTGCCACAGTACCGGTATGGAATGAAAGCGACAAAGAGATAGCCACCATCGGCGGAGGCGGTACTGGTACTGCCATTGTAAAATCAGGGAAACATGCACAGCTTGCGGCGGAAGTAATGGCTTATATCAAGCTTTCCGAGGAGGCCAACAAGGAAGTATGGAATGTGCTGGGCTTTGATCCGGTCAATACTGCGGTATGGTCTGATACCTCACTGACACAGAACCCGGATAACCAGTTTGTCCAGTATTTTACCAATTATCCCTTTGATACCCTGCTTAAAACAAAGGACAGCATTGGATCCTTACGAGCTTATACGGATGAAAAATATCCCTCTATCAACAATGAATTCTGCAATGTGACCCTAAACAGTATCTTTGAAGATGGGGTGGATGTGACAGAGGCTCTTCAATCCTCCCAGGAAACCCTGAATAATGAATTTAAAGAATAGGTAAGGCTGCGGGCTGCAGGAGGATGGCATATCACCTGCAGCCGGTAAATGAGTTCCTATGAGAAAAGGGGTATGCGAAATGAAGAAATTCTTTTACTCGAAAAAGATAGCTCCTTATGTATTTATCTGCCCGTTTGTGATCACGGTATTATTGTTCTGGCTAGTGCCCATCTGCAATGGGGTCCTTTTAAGCTTTCAGGATATATTAAAAGAGCAATGGGTTGGATTTGACAATTATACGCGGCTGCTGTCTGATAAAATATTTATGAAAGCGTTGTGGAACAGCTTTAAGTATATGGCAGGAACGTTGCTCCTCCTGATTCCTTTTCCAATGCTGTTTGCGACCCTGTTAAACAGCAGATTAATGAAAAAGGCAGATTTTTTTAAATCTGTTTATTTTATACCGGCGCTTACTTCTGTTGTGGTGGCAGGTACAATTTTCCGCCTTATGTTCGGGGAGTCATCCACCTCTCTTTTTAACCAGGTGCTGGTTTTTTTTGGAGCGGCCCCAATAAAATGGCTGAAGGGGGCAGGAACCAGTTATTTTGCCCTTCTGCTTTTGGCCTGCTGGAGATGGACCGGAGTGAATATCCTGTACTTCCTTTCAGGTCTTCAGAGCATTCCTTCTGATCTATATGAAGCGGCTGCCATTGACGGTGCCTCCAAATGGCAGCAGTTTTCTAAAATATCCGTGCCGCTGGTCAAACCTACTACGGTTTACGTCCTTACGATCAGTATCTATGCGGGCCTTTCCATGTTTCTTGAAAGCAATATGCTGTTTAAGGGGAATAACTCCCCCAATAACATCGGTCTTACCATCGTCGGGTACCTTTACAGGCAGGGGGTTGAAAAAAGGGCTCTGGGTTATGCCTGTGCGGTTGGCCTTATTCTTTTATTGGTTGTTATGCTGGTAAATATCATTCAACTGAAGATCACAGGTACATTTGAAGAAGGGAGGGAATGATATGGGTGAAAGAAACACAGCAAACATGCAGGGCAGAAGAAAGGCGGCCACCGCCGCACTGATCCTTTTGTTTGCCATCCTTGCCGTATTGATCATTCTTCCCATCTGGGTGCTGTTTGTAGCCAGCTTTAAACCGGGCAGTGATCTGCTGCAATACGGCCTTAATCTGGATATCCGCTTTTCAAGAATGAGTTTGGATAACTATATCCTTTTGTTTGCAGGGCAGCATGAATACTGGAAATGGTTCTTTAACAGTATCTGCCTTACCGTTGTCACGGTGGTGAGCACGTTGCTTGTAAGCTCCTTTGTGGGATACGGATTTGCGGTTTATGAATTCAAAGGAAAGAAGGTTCTGTTCGTCATCGTTCTTCTGATCCTCTCCATTCCCTTGGAGGTAGTCATGCTTCCCCTGTATAAACAGATGTCCAGCTGGAAGATGATGGACAGCTATGCCGCCATCATTCTTCCCTTTGTTGCCCATGCCTCCACGATCTTTTTCTTCCGGCAGTATCTGATGAGCATTCCGGGGTCTCTTTTAGAGGCAGGAAGGATCGACGGCGCCACCGAGTATGGGATTTTTTACAGACTGATCGTTCCTCTGATGAAGCCTGCTTTTTCCGCCATGGCCATTCTCAATGGAATGAATGCCTGGAACAATTACCTGTGGCCACTTCTGGTGATCCGATCTTCTGAAAAGTATCCTCTGACCCTGGGCTTAAATACGCTCATCAATCCTTATGGAGACAATTACAGCCTTTTGATCGTGGGTTCTGTTTTTTCGGTGGTACCCATATTCCTCCTGTTTGTGGCTTTCCAGAAATACTTTATTGAAGGTATGATGGCAGGGGCTGTGAAAGGGTAGGGGGGACAGGAGATGGACAGCCGTAATTTTATTAAGACCCCTTATAATGAACCTTTCATTGTCCGGAGAGCAGATCCTTATGTATACCGTCATGGAGACGGAAGCTATTATTTTACCGCATCAGTGCCGGAATACGACCGGATCATCCTTCGACGTTCGGATACGATCCTGGGATTAAAGGCTGAAAAGGAAGTGACTATCTGGGAAAAGCATGAGAAAGGGATCATGAGCGCCCATATCTGGGCTCCGGAGCTTCATTATATGGAAGACAGGTGGTACGTTTATTTTGCAGCAGGGAATTCGGATGACGTCTGGGCGATTCGTCCTTATGTGCTGGAATGCAGGGAACAAGACCCAATGACAGGGACCTGGAGGGAGTTAGGCATGATGCAGCCCTTTGATGATTTTTCATTTCAGGATTTTTCCCTGGATATGACGGTTTTTAATCATAACGGGAACTGGTACTGCATCTGGGCGGAAAAGGTCAGTGTGGGAAAGAAGATTTCAAACCTGTACATAGCCAGAATGGAGACGCCGTGGAAGCTTTCATCGGAACAGGTGACTCTTTCCACTCCTGACTATGCCTGGGAAAGGGTAGGGTTCTGGGTTAATGAAGGACCGGCGGTTATAAAGCATGGAGACAGGATCTATGTCACTTATTCTGCCAGTGCTACAGGGGCCTGCTACTGCATGGGGCTTTTGAGCATAGATGCAGGTGCAGATTTACTGGACCGGAATGCATGGAAAAAAGGCCGGGAGCCTGTATTTAAGTCCGTGCGGGAAGCCGGAATATTTGGTCCGGGACATAATTGTTTTGTAAAAGATGAAGACGGTCTTCAGGATATTATGGTATATCACGCAAGGCAGTACGATGAAATCACCGGAGACCCCCTTTATGATCCCAATCGGCATACTTATATGATGAAGGTTGGCTGGGGAGATCATGGTCCGGTATTTGATTGGAAGAATATTATAAGATAATAAAAGAAAAAATCAGCATTTTACAGGCGATTTGTCAGCCTGGGAGTGCTGGTTTTTTCCATCCTTTCATTAATTTGTAAGAACTGGTAAGGGTTTTGTCAGAACTTGTCCGAAAGCTTTAGGGAAATATAAGGAATTATTCCTATTTTTAGTGGAACTCTATGATACAATTTAATCAGAATTATAACATATCATATAACGAGAACCCCATTGAGGGATACCTGTATGCCCTAAGACTGTGGGTGGATAAGAGGAAACACCCTGCGGGTATACCTTTATGCCCAAAATGCATGGGCGGATAAGAGGAAAGGAGACAGTGAATCTATGAGAATTGGAACATTTATAAGAAGAATTTTGTTTTTGCTGATGACGGTATGTCTTTTAGCTGGATTCACTGTGGCATATAAAGGATATGAGATGTACCGGGAGGCTATTTTGGAAACCGGGCTTCAGGACCGGGTGGAGGCGATTCGGGATAAAGAAGGGTATACTGAATACGAAAACCTGCCCCAGATTTATGTGAATGCGGTCATATCCGTTGAGGATCACCGTTTTTACCGCCATAACGGGATCGACTTTATTGCCATAGCCAGGGCCGCTGTAAATGATATCAGAGCCGGGCGGTTTGTGGAAGGCGGAAGCACCATAACCCAGCAGCTTGCTAAGAACTTATATTTTGACCAGGACAAAGAGATTGCCAGAAAAGCGGCAGAAGTGTTCATGGCCTATAATATTGAGAAAAACTATACCAAGGATGAAATTTTTGAACTGTATGTAAACTGCATTTATTTTGGAGACGGATATTACAGTGTGGGCGCTGCCAGTGAGGGCTACTTTAAAAAAGGGCCGGAGGAAATGACGGAGTATGAGAGTACTCTCTTAGCCGGTGTTCCCAATGCCCCTTCCAAATACGCTCCGTCAAAAAATCCTGCTCTGGCGGAGAAAAGACAGATGAAGGTTCTTCAAAGAATGGAGAAGTGCGGATATTTTTCAGCGCAAGAGGCGGAGACTGTGGCGGAGCAGATGGTGGCCGTTCGATGATTTTTGCTTGATGAATGAAGGGGCAGAGAGTATAATGGAGGTGTTACATATATTTTTTCACGTACAAAAGAATGGAGGAATCTATGTCCATCAGACAGTTCACAGGCAGACGTTTAAACGAATATGTAGAGAATTACGTGGTATTTGATTTGGAAACAACAGGCATCAGTGCCGAAGAAGATTCCATTATAGAGATTTCTGCGATCAAGGTAAAGGGACATGAGCCTGTTGCCGAGTTTAATACACTGGTTAATCCTGGGACCCATATTCCGGCCGGTGCTACCAATGTTAATGGAATTACAGATGATATGGTAAGGGCGGCGCCTGGACTAAAGGAGGTTTTACCGGAGTTTCTTTCCTTTATTGAAGGGGAAATTCTGGTAGGGCATAATATTCAGTCCTTTGACCTGCTTTTCCTGTACAGGGCTGCAGAGGAGCTTTTGAGAAGAGAGGTGGCAAATGATTACGTTGACACCCTTTTCATGGCAAAAGCCTGCTTACCCCAGCTAAACCGCTACCGCCTGACGGATATTTCGGCGTATTTCCATATTGATACAGATGGAGCCCACCGGGCACTTAATGATTGTGTCATGAACCAGAGATGCTATGTGCAAATGGGGAAGCTGCATCATAATGAAGAGGCTGAGATCTGCCCCCAATGCGGCGGAGTGCTTAAGCACCGCAGCGGAAAATTTGGGGAATTTTATGGCTGTACTAATTTTCCGCAGTGCCGTTTTACAAGGAATGTTTAAGCTGCAGGTTCGTAGTGTTATTTCTGCAAATAATGAGCCGGGCGCAGGAATGCAGGCATCCGAAGGGTGCATAGACTTATTACATAATGGAAGAAAGGGGAAACGGTATGGAGGATAAAAATTTATATAATAAGATCATGCTGATTGTACTTTGTCTGATCATGATTTTGCTTTGTGCCGGTATGTACAGCTGGTTCCATGAAGGGAGTGCTGCACCGGAAATGGAAGTGCCCCGGGAAAAGGTCCAGGTCCTTCAATTTGAATTCCGGGAGCAGGGAAGGCTTCCGGAGTCTGTCATTTTGGAGGAAGACGGAATATGCAATTTTTAATTGAAAGGGCGGTCCCTGCGGATTATCAGACGGTTGCTGACGTGATACAATCGGTGTGGCAGCAAATCAAGCAGAAGGACTGGTTTGTTGCCGATGATTCGGAATACACCTGCCATACGCTTAAAGAGGGAAACGGAATCGGTTTTAAGGCTTTTGATATGGATTCCGGGGCCCTGGCAGGTGTTTTTCTTGCTGCTTTGCCGGGAAGCAGTGCAGAAAACCTTGGCCGGGACATTGGCCTTCCCGAAATGGAGCTGGGAAAAGTCGCCCATATGGAGTCGATCGCCATTCTTCCTGAATACCGGGGGAACGGCCTTCAGTATACCATGATGAAGGCCGCTGAGGAAGAGCTTAGGAAACAGGGCTATCGGTATCTGATGTGTACGGTTCATCCGGAAAACAGATACAGCAAAAACAACATAATCAAACAGGGTTATGAGGTTGTCCTGACCAAAGAAAAGTACGGCGGATATGTAAGAGATATCTTATTAAAGAAGCTTTCTTAAAATGCAGGAGTTTTGCAAACGTTTGCTTAAAAAGTCGTTGACGTTTGGGTTATTTTTACGTATACTTTTTCCTAAGGGCTGACAGAAGTCGCCAATGGAAAGAATACATAAAAGAAACAATATTTAAAAACAGATACCAGGAAGGTATGGGTATTCCCAAGGAATACGTATGACTGTTTCTGGTATCTGTTTTTTTGCAGAAATACCGGACTCGATGAGAACATTTATGGAGGGGAAAAACGATGAGAAAGTATAAATGGGGGATTGCCGCAGCATTGGTACTGTCTGCAATGGTTATGAACGGCTGCGGAAAAGCCGGAGAGACACAGACACAGGTGGTTTCAGAGTCAGCCGATGCAGACAATACCGGAAAAAACGACAGAGTCGTTGTGGTAATGGGCGTCAGTTCAGAGCCTGAATCAGGATTCGATCCGGCTTATGGCTGGGGAGCCGGGGAGCACGTCCATGAACCTTTGATACAAAGTACGCTTACGGTCACTGATAAGGATTTAAACATTGGTTATGATCTGGCAACGGACTTAAAGGTCAGCAGCGACGGCATGACCTGGACCGCAAAGATCCGGGATGACGTGTTCTTTACGGATGGGAAAAAGCTGACCGGGCAGGATGTGGCATTTACTTATAATACCTTGAGAGATACCAGTTCTGTGAATGATTTCACAATGCTTGACAGGGCAGAGGCAGTGGATGACACGACCGTGGAGTTTCATATGAAGCATCCCTATTCCATCTGGCCATACACCATGGCCGTGACAGGAATTGTGCCGGAACATGCATATGGACCGGATTACGGGGAACACCCTATCGGATCCGGCAGGTACATATTAAAGCAATGGGACAGAGGGCAGCAGGTGATCCTGGAAGCCAATCCGGACTATTATGGAGAAGTGCCGAAGATGAAACGGGTTACGGTCCTCTTCATGGAAGAGGATGGTGCTTTGGCAGCGGTCCAGTCCGGACAGGCAGATATTGCATATACGGCTGCTTCCTACTCGGACCTTACGGTACCCGGGTATGGCCTTTTAGACTGCAAAACCGTGGATAACCGTGGATTTAACCTTCCGGCCATTCCCTCCGGAAGCGTATCAGAAGAGGGAATTCCTTTGGGAAATGACTTTACCAGCGATGTAAAGGTCAGAAGAGCGATCAACATTGGAATTGACCGGGAAGAAATGATAAATAACGTACTGAACGGATACGGCAGTCCCGCTTACAGCGTTTGTGATAAAATGCCATGGTATGAGCCTTCTGCAAAAACAGAATATGACCCGGAAGGGGCAGAGGCATTGCTTGACGAAGCAGGCTGGAAACTGGGCAGCGACGGAATCAGGGAAAAGGATGGTAAACGGGCGGAGCTTCAGTTCCTTTATCCGGCAGGAGATTCTGTAAGGCAGGCCATTGCGGCAGACACCATCAATCAGCTTAAAAAGCTGGGAATTGACGGACAGATGGAAGGTGCAAGCTGGGATACTGCCTATGACAGAGCTCAGTCACAGCCTTTGATCTGGGGCTGGGGTGCTCATACTCCCATGGAGCTTTATAATATTTACCATACCATGAAGGAAACCGGGATTGCAGCCTATTCTCCTTATGCCAATCAAACGCTGGACCAGTACATGGATGAGGCTCTTGCAGAAAATGACCTGGAAAAATCCTATGAGCTGTGGAAAAAAGCCCAGTGGGATGGAGAAACAGGCATTACCCAAGACGGAGATATTCCATGGATCTGGCTTGTGAATATTGATCATTTATATTGGGTAAGGGATGGGTTAAAGGTTGCGGACCAGAAGCTTCACCCCCATGGCCACGGCTGGTCCATTGTAAATAACGTGGATCAGTGGAGCTGGGAACAATGAAAAGTGGCCGGCCCCAAAGGAAAGTCTTTTGGTTTTTACTGAAACAGCTCATACGGATGGCTGTCCTCCTTTTTCTGGTAAGCGCAGCAGCTTTTTTTCTGGTATCGGTTTCCCCTATTGATCCGTTAAAGGTCAATATTGGCCAGGCAGCTCTTGGCTCTATGAGCCAGGAGCAGATCGCAAAGCTTTCGGAATACTGGGGAACCGGCTTACCGCCGGCAGAACGGTTTCTTTCCTGGGCCGGCGATTTTCTAAAGGGGGATATGGGAACCTCTCTTTTATACCGGCAGCCGGTTTCTCATGTGATTGGACTGAAGCTGTCAAATTCCCTGTGGCTGATGGCAGTTTCCTGGCTGGTTTCCGGAGGAGCCGGCTTTGCCCTGGGAACCCTGGCTGGTGCTAACAGGGGAAAAGCGGTGGATAAGGTGATCTCCGCTTATGCTCTTATGACCGCAAGCACTCCGGCTTTCTGGCTGGCGCTGGTGCTTTTGATGGTGTTTGCTGTCTGGCTTAAGATACTTCCCATTGGGCTAAGCGTCCCCATAGGCATGGAAGCGGCAGAGGTCACTATTAAGGACAGGGCAGTGCATGGGATCTTGCCCTGCCTGACCCTTTCCATTACCGGAATGTCCAATATCCTACTCCATACAAGAGAGAAAATGATCCAGGTTATGGAAAGTGATTATGTTCTCTTTGCGAGAGCAAGGGGAGAGTCCAAAAGCCAGATTGTCTTTCGCCACGGAATCAGAAATATTCTCCTGCCTGCCCTGACCCTTCAGCTGGCTTCGGTCAGCGAAATCTTTGGAGGTTCGGTTTTAGTGGAACAGGTATTTTCCTATCCGGGACTGGGCCAGGCGGCTGTGACGGCCGGACTTGGCGGTGATATTCCGTTGCTTCTGGGGATCACGGTCATCAGTGCGGCTATTGTATTTACAGGGAATTTTATTGCAAACGTACTTTACGGCGTGGTGGACCCAAGAATGAGGAAAGGGAGGAAGGTCGCATGAAACAATGGAATGGCCGGAAGTCCATGGTATGCCTCCTGGTGCTTTTCATCACCCTTTTGGCAGCTGTGACCATTGCCGGGCAGCTTTACAGGACAGAGGCCCTTGTCACTGATTTTTCCAGAAAAAATATGCCGCCCTGTTTTTCTCATCCCTTTGGGACGGACTGGATGGGCCGGGATATGTTTGCCAGGACCATGACCGGTCTTTCCATGAGCATCCGCATTGGCCTTCTCACAGCAGCGGTCAGCACAGTGATTGCCTTTTTCCTGGGACTTTTTGCAGCGTCCATGGGAAGAGTGGCGGACGGGTTTGTGGTCGGGCTCAT
This sequence comes from Lacrimispora sphenoides, assembly GCF_900105215.1. NCBI lineage: Bacteria > Bacillati > Bacillota > Clostridia > Lachnospirales > Lachnospiraceae > Lacrimispora > Lacrimispora sphenoides. The sequence goes on from NZ_FOIP01000001.1 coordinate 2,903,167, forward strand.
TGATCTTGTCATGGGGATCCCTCATATCCTCCTGCTGGTTTTGATCTCCTTTGCCCTGGGGAAAGGCTTTAAAGGAGTTGTAGTGGGAATTTCTTTGACCCACTGGACTTCCCTTGCCAGGCTGATCAGGGGAGAGGTTCTTCAGCTTAAGGAGAGCCAGTACATAAAAATCTCCCGTAAGCTTGGCCACAGCGGGTTTGAAACAGCCCTTAAGCATATGACGCCTCATTTGATTCCTCAGCTTCTTGTTGGGCTTGTGCTGTTATTTCCCCATGCCATCCTTCATGAGGCCAGCATCACGTTTCTGGGCTTTGGGCTTTCCTCAGAGCAGCCTGCCATCGGCGTGATCCTGTCAGAGAGCATGAAATATCTGTCAATGGGGAAATGGTGGCTGGCGCTGTTTCCAGGAGCATTTCTGGTTGCTGTTGTTATGCTGTTTCATCTAACTGGAGAGATGGTGGGCAGGCTTATAGACCCGGGCGCCCTGCATCAGTAGGAGGGAATGGATTGGAAGAGAAGAAAACGGTTCTGGCGGTAAAAAACCTGTCAGTATCATTTACCCAATATGAGCGATGGATCAAAAGAACCACTCTTTTGGCTGTCAAGGACGTAAGCCTTACCGTGAGAGAAGGAGAACTGGTGGCAGTGGTGGGTTCCAGCGGTTCGGGAAAAAGCCTTCTGGCCCATGGAGTGCTGGGAATCCTGCCTTATAATGCGGCATGGTCCGGGGAGATATCTTATTATGGGGAGAAGCTTACGGAAAAACGGCTGGGACAGCTTCGGGGGAAGGAGATCGTTCTGGTCCCTCAAAGCGTTTCTTATCTGGATCCCCTAATGAAGGCGGGGGCTCAGATCAGGAAAGGGAAACGGGATCAGGGAAGCATGGGCGAAAGCCTTAAAACACTTAAGCGGTATGGGCTTGATGAGACTGTGGAGAAGCTTTATCCCTTTGAACTGTCAGGAGGAATGACCAGAAGGATCTTAATTTCCACTGCTGTCATGGAAAAACCTAAGCTGGTGATAGCGGATGAGCCTACACCGGGCCTGCATCTGGAGGCGGCAAAACGGGTGCTGTCCCATTTCAGGGAAATGGCCGATGGAGGAGCCGGTGTGCTTCTCATCACCCACGACCTGGAGTTAGCGCTGGAGGTCGCTGACCGGATTGTGGTATTCTATGCCGGTACCAGCATTGAGGAAGTATCTGCCGCTGATTTCAGAGAGGAAAGACTCCTTCGTCATCCATACTCCAAGGCCCTTTACAGGGCTATGCCGGAACATGGATTCCGGGCTACACCGGGAGCCCAGCCTTATTTAAAGGACCGCCCCTCAGGCTGTCCCTATGCCCCCAGATGTGAATACCGGGAGGCAAGGTGTTTAAAGGAAGTGGATTACGTCGGCCTGGCTGGTGGAATGGTCCGGTGCGTAAAAGCAGAGGAGAGATAAGGTGAGACTGGAAGTAAAAAACATATCATTCCGATATGATAATGGGAATAGGCAGATATTAAATAATCTGACCATGTACATGGACAGCGGGGAACGTGTGGGGCTGATTGCTCCCAGCGGTTTTGGGAAGACCACTTGCTGCAAAATTCTTGCCGGATATGAAAAACCGGATCAGGGAGAGGTGCTTTTAGACGGAAAGCCCCTTTCTTCCTGCAAGGGATATTGTCCAGTCCAGATGATCTGGCAGCATCCGGAAAACTCTGTAAACCCAAGGCTTAAGCTTAAAGAGGTTTTAAAGGAGGGAGATGGAGTAGAAGACCGGGTAATCGAAGGTCTGGGTATCGAACCGGAATGGTTAAACCGGTACCCGGCTGAGGTTTCGGGAGGTGAGCTTCAGCGTTTTTGCATTGCCCGGGCGCTTGGCGGCGGAACCAGGTTTCTCCTTGCGGACGAGATCAGTACCATGCTGGATTTGATCACCCAGAGCCAGATCTGGAATTTTCTCATATCAGAAGTGGAGAGACGTAACATCGGCCTTTTGGTAGTCAGTCATTCCCAGGGCCTTTTAGAACGCGTATGCACAAGGAGACTTGATCTGCGCGGGCAATGAGGTAAACTAAAACGCACAGAGTGTGTTTTCCCTAGCATAAACGGAACATCGTAAGAGGAGGAAGTCGGGATCATGGATATTAGAGATATGCTTAACCTGGTAAAATCAGGAGAAATGGAAATTCAGGAAGCAGAACAGCTGTTAAAGGATCTTCCCTATGAGGACCTGGGTTATGCAAAGCTGGACCATCACAGGGCGCTTCGTTCCGGCTTTGGAGAGACGGTCTTTTGCCAGGGAAAGCCGGACCCATACCTGGTGGAGATTTATAGGAAATTCTATGAAAGAGACGGTGAAGTGCTGGGAACCAGGGCCTCAGAGGAGCAATTTGAACTGGTAAAATCCGTTGTGCCGGAAGTTCAGTATGATCCCATATCCAGGATCTTAAAGGTAGAGCGGCCGGAAAAAGAAAGGAAGGGATGTGTGGCGGTCTGTACAGGAGGTACGGCGGACATCCCGGTAGCGGAGGAGGCGGCACAGACTGCGGAATATTTCGGCTGTCACGTGGACCGGATATATGATGTGGGAGTAGCCGGAATCCACCGTCTTCTGTCCCAGAGAGACAGGATCCGGAATGCCAGCTGCATTATTGCAGTGGCAGGAATGGAGGGGGCTTTGGGAACGGTGATCGCAGGGCTGGCGGACTGCCCGGTCATCGCGGTTCCCACCTCGGTAGGCTACGGAGCCAGCTTTCATGGGCTCTCTGCTCTTCTTACAATGCTTAATTCCTGTGCGAATGGAATTTCCGTTGTAAATATTGATAATGGATATGGGGCGGGGTATCTTGCGACACAAATCAATCGACTGGCGGTGAAATAAGATGGGAAAAATACTGTATTTGGAATGTAACTCAGGAATCAGCGGTGATATGACGGTAGGCGCTCTTTTAGACCTGGGAGCAGATAAGCAGGCTTTTACAAAGGCTCTGCAGAGCCTGGGAGTGGACGGCTATCATCTACACTTTGGCAGGACCAGGAAATGCGGACTGGATGCTTATGATTTTGATGTTCATTTGGAAAATGAAGGGCATGGCCAAAAGCGTGATCACGACAATGACCATGATCTTGATTATAGCCAAGACCAAAGCCAAGACCATGAGCATAATCACGATCATAGCCATGACCACGACCATGATCACGGCCACAGCCACGACCTCGATCATGACCATAGCCATAGCCATGACCATGACCACAATCATGACCATAGCCATGGCCATGATCATCCCCAAGTTCACCGGAATCTCCAGGATATATACGCAATCATTGACCGGCTGGATTCCAACAGCAGGGTAAAGGCAATGGCGAAGCGGATGTTTGATATCGTGGCAGAGGCGGAGTCAAAAGCTCATGGAATCCCTGTGGAAGAGGTCCATTTTCATGAGGTCGGAGCCATTGATTCCATTGTGGACATCATTGGTGTGGCGGTTTGTGTGGACAGCCTGGACGTGGATGAGATCGTGGTATCTCCTTTGTCAGAAGGGTATGGCAGCATCCGCTGCCAGCATGGTGTTATCCCGGTTCCTGTTCCGGCAACAGCTAACATTGTATCGGCCCATGGTCTGAAGCTTCGTCTTACGGACAATGAAGGGGAGATGGTGACTCCTACCGGAGCTGCCATAGCTGCCGCCCTTGGGACAAGAACGAATCTTCCTTCCTCCTTTCAGATCTTAAAGACAGGGCTTGGTGCAGGGAAAAAGGACTTTAAACAGGCAAACGTTCTGCGGGCCATGCTGCTTCTGGAAGAGGAAGAAGGGGCAGGAGAAAATATGTGGGTTTTAGAGGCCAATATTGACGATTGCAGCGGGGAATCCTTTGGTTTTGCCATGGAATCCTTATTGGAAGCCGGAGCGGCTGATGTCTGGTATACGCCTGTATTCATGAAAAAGAACCGTCCAGCCTATATGCTTAGCCTGATCTGCCGGGAAGAGGAGATAAGCAGAATGGAAGATATTCTGTTCATTCAAACCACTACCATCGGAGTGAGAAGATACCCGGTAGCCAGAACCATTTTAAACCGAAAAAAAAGGAAGGTCATGACGGAATTCGGGGAGGCGGAGGTAAAAATCTGCACCTACAAAGACAGGACCTTCTGCTACCCGGAATTTGAAAGTGTAAGAAGTATTTGCAGACAAAATGGGCTGGATTATCAGACGGTATACAGTATCATACGCATGGAGGCGGAGAAATAATGGAACAGAACATGTTAGAAATAAAAATGAGACTGGAACAGATGATGGCAGAGTACGCCAAAGAGGATATCTGCCTGGCTTTTTCCGGAGGAGTGGATTCCAGTTTGTTGCTGAAAGTAGCAGCAGATGCCGCAGGAAAGACGGGAAAAACTGTTTATGCGGTGACTTTTGACAGCCGTCTTCATCCCTCCTGTGATCTGGAAATCGCAGCCAGGGTAGCAAAGGAGCTGGGAGGAATACATAAGGTGGTTTCCGTAAATGAACTGGAACAGGAGGAGATACGTTTTAATCCTGTAAACCGTTGTTATCTATGCAAAAAGAAGCTGTTTCAGACTTTGAAGGATTATGCGGGGGAAATGGACATCCCTTATATCATGGATGGAACCAACGAAGATGACCTGCATGTCTACCGTCCGGGAATCAAAGCCTTAAGAGAACTGGGAATCATCAGTCCTCTGGCAGAGCTTCACATCACCAAGGCCCAGGTAAAAGAGCTGGCCTCATGGTACGGGATCTCTGTGGCGTCCAGGCCTTCCGCTCCCTGTATGGCGACCCGTCTTCCCTATGGTACAGAAATTGATTATGATATCCTGAATCTTATTGGAAAAGGAGAGGAATTTGTAAGTTCTCTTGTGAAAGGAAATGTACGCCTGAGACTTCATAAAGACATTGTCCGAATCGAAGTGGACAAAGAAGCGATAGGAAATCTGGTGGAGAAGAGCAGAGAGATCATTGCTTATTTAAAAGAATTAGGCTTTATCTATATCACCATGGATCTGGAAGGATTCCGGTCCGGAAGCATGGATGTGGGGATCCCCCCATTGAGTAAAAATTCATACTGATACGTAAAAAGTGCGTTTCCCCGACAGGAAACGCACTTTTTCTGCATATTCCGCTGACCCTATAAACAAATCCCCGATAGCGGTCGAGCGGGATAGCGCAGTGCCGTCAGGATTCGACAACACGACAAATGTGGATTTATTAACAATAACCTAAAAAATGAATATTAATTAAAAAATAATATAATAATTGAATATGAGTTAAACATTTAGCACAGAAATATTATGTGAAATTGTACAATAAAGTCTATTGTATTTTGACTTTGTTTGTGCTAATATGAAAACACATATTTAGGTTTTTTGTCCGTAATCCTGTTTTTAAACATAAGGAGGACAAATATATTAGTAAAGGAGAAAATATACCGTGGGTAACAATGCAATGGAAAACATGGAACCGGTGGAAGTGTTTCACTATTTTGAGGAAATTAACAGTATTCCGAGAGGTTCAGGAAATGAAAAAAGAATCAGCGATTATCTAGTTTCTTTTGCAAAGGAACACAATCTGGAGGTCATACAGGATAAGGCGCTGAATGTGATCATCAGGAAGCCGGGTTCCAAGGGCTATGAAGAAAGTCCAGGTGTCGTAATTCAGGGGCATATGGATATGGTCTGTGAGAAAAGGCCTGATGTAATGCATGATTTCATGACAGACCCCATCCAAATGAAAATCGTTGGAGATATGCTTTACGCAAACGGAACAACTCTTGGGGGAGACGACGGCATTGCGGTTGCTATGGGGTTAGCGGTTCTGGCATCGGATACATTGGAACACCCTCCTGTTGAATTGTTGGTTACCACCTCTGAAGAGACCGGAATGGATGGCGCCCATGCGCTGGATCCAAAAAACATATTAGGTAAAACCCTTATTAATATCGATTCAGAGGAAGAGGGAATCCTGACGGTAAGTTGTGCAGGCGGATGCTCCTCCAAGATCAATATTCCTATTACATGGGAAGATGCAGATAGCAGCAGGGCTGCTTATATTATTGATATTTCTGGTTTAAAGGGCGGCCACTCTGGAGTGGAAATACATACAGGCAGGGCAAACGCCAATAAATTGATGGCCCGGTTTTTGAAAAGTGTAAGCTTAGAGACAGATTTAAATTTATGCTCCATTAGCGGAGGTTCCAAGCACAACGCCATTGCCCGTGATGCACGAGCTGTTGTGTGTGTAAATTTAGAGGCTGTCCCAATGCTGAAAGAGAAGATTTCCAGTTTGGAACAAATATTCAGGGATGAATTCAAAGTTGCAGATCCGGATATAAAGGTCGAACTAAATCCTGTGGAAAATATGCCGAAGCGAATCATGTCGAAAGACACAAGGGATAATATCATTAATTTTATGTACCTGATTCCAAACGGAGTCCAGAGCGTTAGCATGGATATTGAAGGCCTTGTAGAGAGCTCCCTTAATCTGGGGGTAGTTGAGACTGGGGAAGAAAGCATTGAAATCATAAGTTCTATCAGAAGCTCTATTGGAACGATAAAGGATAATATTTTCCATACCGTAGCCACCATTGCCGAACTTACAAACGGGAAGGTGACCGCTGAATCGGATTACCCGGAATGGAAATACAATCCCGATTCAAAAGTTAGACTGCTGTTTATAGAATTATACGAGAAATTATTTGGTGAAAAGCCGCTGATAAGCGCAATTCATGCCGGATTAGAATGCGCAATTTTTGATAAAAAGTTTGAAGGAAAGATGGATATGATATCCGTTGGACCGACAATCGTTGGGGTACATACTGCAGAAGAGCATTTAAGCATCCCATCCACCCAGAGGACATGGAAATATTTGACAGAAGTATTGAAAGCCCTCAAATAGCAGCTGGAATACCGCTGATAATTTATATTTAATTTGTGTCAATGATTGATCAAACTATAATGAATATAAGGGAGTACTATGTATGAATCAGAAATTATCTAAAGGCGCATATGGTGGTATAGCCGGCAAAGACTACGTACCATATGTCCCTAAAAACTCCGGATCGGGTGGAAATGCTGCGGTATTAATCATTGGTATTGCTCTGTCTGCATTGTTTGCAGCATCAACTGCTTACTCAGGCATGAAAGCAGGTCTTACAGTTGCAGCCGGAATACCGGGCTCCATATTAGGTTCTGTATTTATTGCTATGTTTGCAAGAGAAAAAGGAATCCTTGGAAAGACACTCCTTCAGGGAATGGCCAGCGGCGGTGAATCCATTGCCAGCGGTATGATATTTGTTTTTCCGGCAATTCTTTTGATCGGTTCCCAGGTTACATTTCTGGAAGGTCTTGTGATCGGTGTCGGCGGTGCATTATTTGGTATAGGTGCAGCTTCTCTGGTCTACAATTATTTGATCGTGGAAGAACATGGAAAATTAATGTATCCTGAGTCAATGGCTATTTCGGAAACCTTAGTTGCTTCGGAAGGCGCCAAAGATTCTCTGAAGTTTATGGGAATCGGATTTGGAATAGGCGGTTTAATAACTGCGGTAACCAGCTCATTCTTAAATATCACCAACAACGTGATCAGCTTTGTGCATGAGCCCTTTTACAAATGGAAATTTCAGCTTGAAGTGAACCCATTGCTGCTGGGAATTGGATTCATCGTGGGGATGGAAGTATCCTTGACCATGTTTGCCGGTTCTATATTATCTAACTTTGCCATCACGCCTCTCATCGGTTATTTTGCTACTTTAGGAAGTGGCGGACCCGCCGTATGGAATAATCCTTCTGTCAGCGTAAACGCTATGGGAGTCGGCGATATAGCAGGAAGCTACGTAAAATATATCGGTGCAGGCATGATGCTTTCCGGCGGTCTGATCGGTGCGGTAAAGCTGATTCCAACGGTTATCGCTTCCATAAAGGAAACCATGAATGCCAGAGGTAAAGGCTCCAGCGGCGCTGGATCTTCTGTTGAAACTGTTATTTTACTGTCAGGTATCATCGTAGGCTTCATCGGCGGTTTCCTGGTATCTGGCGGCAACATTGCCATGGCTGTACTGGGTGCTGTTTTATCCATGGTGCTTTCTTTGATGTTTGTTATTGTTTCCGGCCGTTTAACCGGTACCATCGGAACTTCAAACCTTCCTGTATCCGGTATGACAATTGCTTCCATCGTTATCGTCACATTACTGTTTGTGGGATTAGGCTGGAAGAGTGTAGATGATAATAAGGCTCTGTTGTTATTCGGTTCCTTTATTGTTACTGCAATCGCTGCAGCAGGCGGTTACTGCCAATCACAAAAAGTTTCTTTTATCATTGGCGGAAGCAAGAATGAAATGCAGAAATATTTTGCAATTTCTTCTGTGGTAGGCGTTGTGGTAGTTACCTGCGTTATATTATTGCTTTCCAATCAGCTCTCAATGACTGGAGACAATGTTCCGTTTGCATTGCCTCAGGCGAATTTAATGGCAACATTGACAGCCGGAATCATGTCGGGTCAGCTGCCCTGGGTTATGATCATTTGCGGCATTATGATGGGAATCGTTTTATTTTTGCTGGGACTCCCTGTAATGACAGTTGCAATCGGTTTTTATTTGCCGATATCCACAACTTCTATCATTTTGATAGGAGCTCTGGTTCGTTTCTTAGTTGAGAAATATTGCAAGAATGAAAAAGAAAAGGAAGCGAAAGTTTCTAACGGTGTAAGCCTGTCATCAGGACTTGTTGCCGGCGGATCAATCATTGGACTTATCGGAATCGTTTTACAGGTAACTGGAGTTATCAGTGGTGCAGGCCCAAGCGGATTTGCAAATTCAAATGGAATGGCATTTATCTTATTGATCATTCTTGTAGTAGCGACTGCTATACCGCTTTTTAAGAGTGAAGTGAAGAATGCTAAATGACAATGATGAGGTTTTAAATTTAATATTTAAGATTTCCGAAAAACTGGAATATGAGGTTGATAAAAACGGCATTGTGACCATGCTTATTAAACAGGATCACAAGATTCAACGGGTTTTTAGAAAACTCGGTTTCAAAATTCCGGAATATAAAAAGATTGCAATGGATGAGTATGGAAGCTGCGTCTTTCTTCAAATTGACGGCAGTAAGACCATTAAGGAAATTGGAAAAAGCCTTGAAGAAACGTATGGTGACAAGGTAGAGCCGCTGTATGAAAGACTGCTGTTATTCGTCAGTCACTTAGAACAGCAATTTCACTATATCGAAAATACCAGCAAGGTGTAAGAAATAAACTGCAAAGCAGGTAGATCGGTGTCGGGAATTAAGTCCTGGCACCGATCTTTTTTTGTGTAACTCTTGACCGCTGCTGGCATGAACGATATAATTATCATTAAATTCTTTTACCGACTGGTCAGAAAGGACTTTGATGAAACCAAATAAATTTATGTTTTTCTTTGTGTTCTTACTCCTGCCGCTTCTTTTATCAGCCTGCGGGAGGCATTACCCGGATTATATCAGTCAATCCGGCAGTCCGAGCACTGAGGAATCAAAAACGGCTGCAAACGAAACAGATGATCACAGTGCAGATCCTACAGAACCCACAATCCATATCTCAACCACAGAGTCTACGGCGATGGAAGATACAGCCGGACAGACGGATTCTTCCTATAGCAGTGATCCCTATGAGGTTAGAGCAGGAGAGCTGCTCTTAAGCATGTCCCTTGAGGAAAAGGTGGGTCAGATGTTTTTTGTCCGCCTGCGCAAAGCCAGTGCCCTTCAGGATATTGAGAAGTATCATTTAGGCGGTTATATCCTGTTCGGAGACGATTTTAAGGATGAGACGCAAACCGGCATCCAGGATTTTATTAAGAGCTGTCAGAATGCAGCCTCCATCCCCTTGCTCGTGGGAGTGGATGAGGAAGGCGGAACTGTGTGCCGTGTCAGCAAATACGCGGCTTTCCGTTCTGAACCGTTTAAGTCTCCTCAGGATTTGTATAAACAGGGCGGCTTTGAAGCTATTCAGGCGGATACAAAGGAAAAGACAGCCTTTCTGCTTGGACTTGGGATCAATGTTAATCTGGCTCCTGTCTGTGATGTCTCTGTTAATCCGGATGATTTTATTTACCGCAGGTCTTTTGGCCGGGAAGCCCGGGAGACGTCAGATTATGTCAGGACAGTTGTCCTGGAAATGGAAAAAGCGGGAATCGGCAGCACACTGAAACATTTTCCCGGTTATGGCAGCAATGGGGATACCCATACGGGATCCGCGGTTGATACCAGGGATTACCAACAATTTGTCCAGAGTGACTTCCTGCCATTTGAGGCCGGGATTAAAGCCGGAGCCGACAGTGTTCTGGTTTCCCATAATATCGTAACTTCCATGGATGAGAAACATCCTGCCTCTCTTTCCCGTGTGGTTCATGATAAATTAAGGGAATCCTTAAACTTCAAGGGAGTGATTATGACGGATGACCTAAGTATGGATGCCATTAAGAACAGTACATCGGAGGCGGCTGTTCTGGCCATTGACGCCGGAAATGACTTACTGGTTGCGACTGACTTTGACGTACAGATTCCGGCTGTTTTAGATGCTATAAATAAGGGGACCCTGAAGGAAGAACAGATTGACACTTCCGTAATCAGGATACTGGTCTGGAAACTTAAATTAGGCTTATTGCAGTGATCCATACTGCCATTACGTTTGTACCATTAGCGATATAAAAAAAGTGCGGTTCCATGTTTGGGAAACGCACTTTTTATGTCATCAAAATGTATTATCAAGCTTCGTTAACTACTTTAAAAAAATTATTAATTTCCACCTGGCCATAACCCCATATGTTATTTGGATAAGTATAGGCGTTGTCGCGGGTTGCATACAAAATCAGCTGCCGGTTAACAACACCGCCAGTCATCTGGATATAATTCTCTTTGACAATCCCCCATTCAAAAATCATTGCCATGATTCCTGCCGTATGGGCCGCTGCGGCTCCCGTTCCTGTAGCAGTGCCGTATTTATCACCCGGAACCGCACACGGGATAAGATAGCCCGGGGCTGCAATGTCAGGCTTAACCACTCCAATTCTCGTGTAGCCTCTGCCGGATTCTTCCAGGATGCTGTTATCCAGCTGATTATAAGCAGTAACGGTCAGCGGGCTTACTGCGTTTCCCGGAGAAGTAATAGTAACGTTTGGATCCGGATTTATAAAGTATGTTTCGTCTGTTATCAGATTTCCTGATGGGAGCCATGCATGAAAGGAGAATGAATCATTATTACTATTTTCTAAGTGAAATTGCCAGGTTCCAGGAAACGTGTTTGTGAAACGCAGCAGGATAAGCTGGTCCCCGGTATTCTGCTCGTAAATAATATTGTTTATCCAGGCGTTTGTCTGGCTTATATTGAAATTATAATTGATGCAGCCATTAATTGATGGAGGAATTAATCTTGTAACCTCCCGGGTAGGGGAGGTTATGCTGATGGACAGCTGAGCAGGGGAAGTGGCCCAAATTTCTACGAAGAACATGCTGTCATCGTTTCCCGCATTTATACTAAAATCACTATAATGGACTTCGGGAGAAGTGGCATAATAATAATGTCTTTTTTTGTTTCCTTCATTTCCTGCTGAGATTGAAACTCCTATTCCAGGAAGCTGTGCCAGATAATCTAAATAGCTGCTTAAAGGGCCGTTTCCGTCATGTCCTCCCATACTTGTACCAAGGGCAATACAGATAACTATTGGCTTATTTAATTCTATGGAGACAGTAACCAGGTAACGTGCGGCAAGCATAATATCGGATTCCTGAAAACACAGAAGTCCATCCGGTACAAAAAAGAGATCCTTTAAATTCTTTTTGGCATTTTTCAATTTTACGACTACCAGATCGGCTTCCGGGGCAACTCCGCGGAAACTTTGGTCATTGGTTGGGGAACCGGCCGCAATACTGGAAATTGCCGTACCATGGCCATTGGTATCAACCGAGGGAACGATCGATAAAGGGTTATTCGACTGTAGCGCTTTGTTTATCAGATCTCTGTCGTATTCGGAACCAAAAGTAAAGCTATCCGGGGGTATGCCGCTTTGTTCACTCTGATCCCAGATTGACTGAATGCGTGTGGTTCCGTCAGTGTTTTTAAAAGCCTGATGCCGGTAGTCAATACCGGTATCTATAATTCCTATTAATACATCTTTTCCAAACAGACTTAAATCAGGATTGTTCTGAACCGCTGTAATTCCGGATATGTCTAAGCTTACTAATGAATTTAGTGTGTAAAGTGACGGAAAACTGTTGTAAGAATACAGCCCTAAGTTACAGGGGTTCATAGATTCTGCCGGGACATGTTCCAAAGAAAATCTTTCATTGAGGTAGGTAATATCACTGTCCTTTTGATGTAGTGGAATGAGAACATTATTTACGAACAGATCGTAATAATTATTGTCAAGTATTCTTTCCAAAATCTAGCCCCCCTCTTTGCATTCTGGTGCTATACATATTTATGCAGAGAGAATCTGATTATGTACATTATTAATCGTTAGGCAGGGAAGGATAAGCTGCTTCTATTCCTTTGATCTTCTCGTAAAGCATATCATTGACCGGAACCATGAATCCGTGTTTTGCCGCCAGACGGCGGACAACTCCGGAAAACATTTCCACTTCAGAATACCGGCGGGCCATTCCATCCTGGCGCATGGAGGGAGCGCTTTCCGGAGAAAGAGTTTTGATCAGATCTATGTAGAAATTCATATCTTCTTCCGATAAGTGAACCCCTTCCTTTTTTGAAAGATCAATCACTTCTTTCATGGCCCCGATCAGGGCGTCATAAGGCTCTCCGGGAGCAAGTACTCCGCCATAATTGGTTTCAAAGGCCATGCAGGTCTGGTTGACTCCCACATTCAGCATGAATTTTCCCCAAAGACGTTTTACAATGTCGGCTTCGACCGTATAGGATACGCCGGCGCTGTCAAAGTAACAGGTTAAGTCCTTTAGTCTGGATTCCTGTCCTTCGGTCCTGGTTCCAAGTAAGAGGGTGCCCGGGCGGGTGTATGTAAGACTGGAACCAAACCTCATGGCGTCCATTCCCTGTGCAATGCAATAAAGTACTTTTTCCCTGCCGAACCGTTTTGCAATGATCTCCTCGCTGTCGATTCCATTCATGACCGATAGGATCGTAGTATCAGGACCAACGCTGGCCTCCATGGTATCCAGGGCAGAAGAGAGGGCGCCGTATTTGACCGCCACAATCATAAAATCCACTGGCCGGGCGTTTTTGCAGTCCTCGATCCGAAAGGAAAAAGGTTTGCCGTTTATGGTGAAGGGTGTTTGCTGGTAACGTTCTATCCGTTCACGGTCCCCAAGAAAGAATAGGTTATCCGGGCCAAGGGAGGCAGTAATCTGGCTGGCGTAAAGCATTCCCAAAGCGCCCAGCCCTACAATTGCAGTTGTTTTAGATTGATCGCACATAAAATCTCCTTTCAAATAAGACTTGTCTACGGAATGAGGCACTGGTTCTTATCAAAGCCTCCTGCATTCATGCTGTCCTGATATATTTTTTCCAATTCTTCCAGATGAAAAACCCCTTCAGAAACTTTATAGAATTTTTTCGTATCTGCCAGATAGAACATGCTGTTTTCGTCCACATTAATAGCGGCAGTCTGACCGTTGGTGTTAGAAAAATAAATCTGGTAGGTGGTGGCGCTGTCAAGAGCTCCGTCAGGGACTTCTTCTAAAGAAAAGCCGTGAAAGAGATCGGCGGCCCTTTCTATAGTTTCCTTGCTCTCGTCATAGAAGGAATAACAGATGGAACCATAGTAAATGGAAACGGATTCGGTTTTTTCTGTGTCAATAGGAATACCGGTAAGGTTCTCTTTTTTCTGGCTTTGGCATGCAGTAAGAGATAAGATAAGAATGACAAAAGGGAAAAAGATTCTTTGTATTTTTCTATTCATAGGAAACCTCTTTTTTTAATCTATATTACCATAAGTTCCTAAAAAAGCAAAGAATAGGAAGGGACCGATAATTATGTTTGCTTTGTCTGATAATATTCTGTCAGGATATCAAGATAAGCCTTGGCATATTTCGGCAGGTAGCGGTTTTTCTGATAGGCGGCTATAAGGGTGTTTTCAATCTTTTCTTTCCCAATGGACAGGCAGACTGAGGATTTAAGTTCTCTGTCTTTTAGATAATGATAGTAGCTTTCAGGAGCAAAGGCGGCTCCCAGGCCTTCCATGGCGAGGCGGATGGACATTTCGCTGTTTCTGGTATGAAGGAGAATATTTGGTTCCAGCCCGTAATCCTTAAAGAGCTTTAAAGCAAGGCCGCCTGTATTCTGGTCAGGATAAAGAAGAATAAAGGGCTCGTCTGCAAGAAAGCCAAGATCGATCCAGGGATATTGAAAGCCATCTTTTTTTTCAGCCATTTTTACCAGTGGATTAGATCCGGATAGGACGAGAACCATTTCTTCCTTTCCGATCACCTGATAATCCAGGCCGGTGGGAAATTCATGGACATTGTAAATGGTCACGTCCACGGTATGGTCGGTCAGGGTATGTTCTGCTACAAAGTTGACTTCCTCCATCATGTTGACTGTGACATGGGGATATAGCTTGTGGAAGTTTGAAAGAGTGGGACCGATCAGGCTGTTTCCAAGCATGATGGGAATGGCGATATTTAAACGTCCGTGGTTTTGGTGCATAATATCGTCAAACTCCATGTCCCATTCGATTCCGAATTCCACGATTCTTTCGGCGTAGTGGATGTAACGTTCTCCGATATAGGTCGGAGAATAGCAGCTTCCAACACGGTCAAAAAGACGGGCCCCAAGCTGATGCTCCAAGTTTTTTAAATATTTGCTTAAGGATGGCTGGGAGATGAAAAGGGTTTCTGCAGCTTTGCTGATGTTTTTCTGTCTGGCGATGGCCAGAATGTATCTTGCTTCCTTTAATTCCATAAATATTCCCCCTTTGTGCAGGTGATGGCGTTCTCTTATAGCTTTAATGCATAGAAAATATAGATTATATGTATTTGACGTACAGTATATCATAAATTATAATAAAAGTATAGACATAAATTAACAGAACTTATAAGTAATAATAAGTTCATAATAATTGACGTAAAAAGCATGGGGAGGTCCAGATGAAGAAAAGTAGTGCATTTATCATGGTGGTGCCAGGGCTTGTAATACTGGCAGTGTGTCTGTTTTTACCGCTTTTAAGGGTACTGATTCCGTCTTTTCATACCGGAGACTATCCGTTCAGCGCTTATGTGGAGTTTTTTCAGGATGAGTATTATCTTAAGATTTTTATGAGAACGGTTAAGGTTGCGTTCATCACTACGGCTATCTGCATGGCAGCAGGAGTACCGACTGCATATTTTATCAGCCGGTGCCAGAAGAAGTGGAGAGGGATTTTGCTGTCTGTTTCCATTTTTCCCCTGATGACCAATTCTGTCATCAGAAGCTTTGCCTGGATCAATATTTTAGGAAGCAACGGTATTATTAACCGATTTCTTATGGCGGCCGGTCTTGTGGAAAAGCCTGCGAAACTGTTGTACACGGATTTTGCCATTATCATTGGTTCCGTTTATTTATTTCTTCCCCTGATGATCGTTACAGTGGCCGGTATTATGGAAAATATTGAGGATGACATGATGGAAGCGGCTCTCAGCCTGGGGGCGGACCGGTTCAAGGCCTTTATGAAGGTGATTTTCCCCATAAGTCTTCCGGGAATCATCGTTGGAGGTATTCTGGTATTTACCGGAACCTTGACGGCCTATACTACGCCTCAGCTGCTTGGCGGCAATAAACATATGGTTCTTGCCACATTCATCTACCAGAGGGCCATGAGTGTGGGAGACTGGAATGGGGCTGCAGTTATTTCCCTGATCATGATCGCCACGACCCTGGCTGTGATCAAAGGTTTAAATGCCCTGTCAGCCAGACTGGACAGAAGAGGAGGAAATCATGCGTAAGAATAAAATGCTGACTGCTTTTGCTGTGATCGTGTTTCTGTTTTTGGTTCTGCCGCTTGTCATCATTACTGTGACCGCTTTTGGGGAGGGCAGTGCCATCACCTTTCCCATTGACTCTTTCTCTTTTCGGTGGTTTGTCAATGTATTTGCATTAAAGTCCTTCCGGGTTTCCTTCCTGACCAGTTTGGAAATCGCTCTGCTTGCGACCGTGGCCGCACTGATTGCAGGGATTCCGGCTGCTTATGCTCTGGCAAGGTCCGGCATAAAAGGAAAGGGGATTCTAAAATCCGTGTTCCTTTCCCCGACCATTGTGCCTGGAATCGTAATCGGCTTCGTGCTCTATCAGTTTCTGGTTCTGACTTTAAGAGTTCCAGTGTTTGCCGGACTTTTGGCCGGGCATTTTATGGTGACACTGCCCTATGTGATCCGGGTGGTCGGCTCCAGTCTGGACCAGTTCGATTTTTCGGTGGAAGAGGCGGCCTGGAGTCTGGGGTGCACAAAGACGGGGGCATTTTTCCGTGTGGTACTGCCTAATATCACATCGGGAATCTCCGCTGCCTTTATGCTGGCTTTTATTAACTCCTTTAATAACATTCCGGTTTCCATGTTTCTCTCCGGTCCCGGTGTGTCTACTTTCCCGGCGACTCTCATGGGTTACATCGAATATAATTATGATCCCACCGTATCGGCGGTATCCGTGCTTTTAATGGCCGTAACGGTCCTTATTATGGTAATTGTTGATAAGACACTGGGAATTGCAGCTTTGGCAAAATAGGAGGAGAAACCATGGCGTATATGACACTGCAGGATATTGATGTCTGCTATGATAAGAAGAAACAGATTTTAAAGGGATTGAATTTAGAAGTGCAGGAAGGGGAGCTGGTTTCCCTTTTGGGGCCAAGCGGCTGCGGAAAGACTACGACCCTTCGGGTGGTAGCAGGGTTTATTGAGCCCCAGAATGGAGTTTTCGCTCTGGATGGGGAGGACCTTACCAAGGTTCCGGTCCACAAGAGGAATTTTGGAATCGTATTTCAAAGCTATGCCCTGTTTCCCCATTTAAGCGTATATGACAATGTGGCATTTGGGCTTAAGATGAGAAAGCTTGATAAAGCGGAAATTGATAAAAAAGTGGATCAGATCCTGGAGGTCTGCGGTCTTACGGAATTTCGCGGGCGTTTTCCCCAGCAGATGTCCGGCGGGCAGAGGCAGAGAGTGGCCCTTGCCAGGGCGTTAGTAATTGAACCGAAGCTTCTTCTCCTTGATGAGCCTTTAAGCAACTTAGATGCAAAGCTGCGCATCAATATGCGAATGGAGATTAAGAGGATCCAGAAAAAGCTTGGCATTACCACCTTATTTGTCACCCATGACCAGGAGGAGTGCTTCTCCATCTCGGATAAAGTGGCGGTTATGAATCAGGGAGTGATCGAACAGTTTGACACGCCGGAAAATATTTATCAAAGGCCAAATACGGAATTTGTTGCAAGATTTATTGGTTTTGAGAATTTTCTTCCTTTAAAGAGACAGGGAGATGTATATAAAACGGAGACCGGCGCAGTATTTAACGTAGAAAATACACACAGGGATGGCACCTGTACCGGCACCATTCGTCCGGAGGATATCCGGGTGGCAGAAGAAGGACAGGATAACAATATCCTGGAAGGTACGGTAGGCGTCCGGACATTTCTTGGTAAGGGCTATCAGTATGAGGTTCTTACCGCTGCCGGAAAGTTCCTGGTAAACAGGCCGGCAGAAGAAGCTTATGAAGAGGGCAGCCGGATCCGCCTTTATCTGCCGGAATCTAAGCTGATTCTTGTGAATTAAAAGGAATGTACCAGAGGACATGGACAGTAATAAGGTAACTGCGGCTGATACAGCCGGTCAATTATAAAAAAGAGAGGATCATGATTATGAAGAAAGTATTGGCATTATCCCTGTGTGCAGCCATTGTACTGACGGGCTGCGGCGGTGCCGGAGCTACGGGAACGGCAGGAGAGAAAAAGAGCGGTTCAGAAGAAAAGAAACTGGTGTTATCCACTTACGGCTTAAGCGAAGATATTTCTGAGGAAGAGGTGTACAAGCCCTTTGAGGACCAGTACAACTGCAAGATCGTTACAGAGACAGGTAGTACCAATGAGCGTTACACAAAGCTTTCTGCTGACTCACAAACCACCATTGACGTAATCGAGCTGTCCCAGGCCATGACGGCAAAGGGGATCGAAGAGGATTTATTTGAGCCTCTGGATTTAAGTAAGATCGAGAACAGCCAGTATCTGATCAAAGCGGCAAAGACTATGGCGGACGCCGGACAGGGAATTGCCTATACCATCAACAGCATCGGTATTATGTATGATCCGGAAGCAGTGGGCTTTGAGATTAAGAGCTTTGATGATTTATGGAAGGCAGAGCTGGAAGGAAGCGTTGCCATTCCGGATATCACGACTACCTTTGGTCCTGCCATGGTTTATATGGCAAGCGATTACAAGGGCGTTGATGTGACCAGTGACAATGGAGCGGCCGCATTTGAGGCATTGGAGGAATTAAAGCCAAACCTTGTAAAGACCTATGCAAAGTCTTCGGACTTAATCAATATGTTTACTTCCGGGGAAATCAAGGCTGCCATCGTAGGCGACTTCGGTGTTCCTACCATTAAAGAGGCAAACCCGGATCTGGTGTATGTGACTCCTGACGTTACTTATGCAAATTTCAATACCATCAGCATTACCAAGAACTGCAAAGACAAGGAACTGGCTTACGCATACATCAATTACCGTTTAAGCAAAGAGCTTCAGGATAAAACCACTAAGGCTTTAAATGAAGCACCTACCAATAACCAAGTGGAGGTTTCCAAGGAAGATTCGGAAAATATGACATATGGCCCTGCGGCAGAGAGTGCAAAGGTGTTAGATTATTCCTTTGTCAATCCGGTCTTAAGTGATTGGATTGATCAGTGGAACCGAACAATCAATAATTAAGGACAGAGGGAAAATGAAGGTTGACTTACTTGTTCAAAATGGATGGGTCTACCGGACATACAGGCAATGCTTTGAAAAAATGGACATTGCGGTTGTAGGGGAAAGGTTTTACGACATTTCCCCTTCCTCCTATTATGGGAACAAAATTCCTTATGAGGCTGAATGTGTGGTGGATGGTACAGGAAAATATTTTATACCGGGACTGATCGATATTCATATGCATATCGAAAGCTCCATGACATATCCGGGAGAGTTTTCCAGGGCGGCCCTGCCCTGGGGAGTCACCTGTGTGGTGGCTGACCCTCACGAGATCGCCAATGTATTCGGGTTAGAAGGAATAAAAAGCTTTATGGAACAGGAGACGGAGCTGGATATTTATTACGGGATTCCATCAAGTGTTCCTTCCACCGGAAGCAGCTTAGAAACCTCAGGCGGGCAAATCAGGGAAGAGGAGGTCCGGGAGCTTTTAAAAGAGGATAAAGTCATCTGCCTTGGAGAGGTGATGAATGATTCAGACTTAGTTTCCGGGGAAGATACCCTGATCAAACGCATTATCAGGCTGTGTCAAAGCGGGGACCGCAGGCTGAAGATTGAGGGGCATTGCCCTGCCCTGTCAGGAGAAGCGCTGGCAGGCTTTATCCGGGGCGGCGTGGATGCAGACCATACCCAGCAAACCCCAGAGTCAGTACTGGAAAAGACGGACATGGGCATGTTTCTGGAGCTTCAGGCAAAATCCCTGACATCTGATGTGGTAGAAACGGTGGTATCCCATGGTCTTTATGAAAATGTGGCTCTTGTAACAGATGATACCATGCCGGATCATCTGGCAAAGGGCCATTTAAACCAGATCCTTAAATTGGCTGTTGAGCAGGGAATGCCGGCAGAGAAGGCTATTTACTGTGGGACCCTTACACCTGCGCGGAGAATGGGCCTTGATGACAGGGGAATGATTGCGCCCGGAAAGCTGGCGGATTTCGTTGTACTTGATGATCTGGTAAGCTTTTGCCCTTCTGCGGTTTATAAAAACGGAAAACAGCATATAAAAAGTCCGGATTCCCCAAAAGCAGTTTTCCCGGACCATTTTTACCAGTCTGTAAAATGTCGCCTGGCTCTGGCTTCCGATTTTAAACTGAACCGGTGCGAGATACGGGAGGGAACAGCAACCGTAAATGTCATGGAGATTCAGGATTTTGGAACAAGGGTTAAGCATGTGAAAAGGGAAATTCCCGTCAGGAACCGCTGCATATGCTGGCAGGAGGCAGGACTTTCCCTGGCAATGGTATTTGAACGCTACGGAAAGACAGGAGATGTTTCCTATGGACTTGTGGAACATGCCTTAAAGTCTCCCGGAGCGGTGGCAACCACCTGGAGTCATGACAGCCATAATCTGCTGGTGCTTGGAAATTCAGTGGAGGATATGGTGCTTGCCCAGAACCGGGTGGTTCATATGCAGGGCGGTTATGTAACAGCCCGGGGCGGTAAAATCACAGCTTCCGCAGCCCTTCCTGTAGGAGGAATCCTCTCCGACGGAAGTCTCCCAAAGCTTTCAGAGGAACTGGCTGAGGTGCGGGAGGAAATCGAGGCCATGGGGTATGTGAACAGCAATGTTATCATGTCCATTTCCACCCTGACGCTACTGGTTTCCCCGGAATTAAAGATAAGCGACAAGGGCCTGTTTGATGTAATGATGAAGCAAAGGGTTCCTTTGGTGGAAACATACGAGTCTTAAAAAAATAATACAGAGACAGCCAATGGGTGTGCCTTTATGTCTCCTCAATTTGGGCAGAAATAAGGAAAAGGTTGATAAATGTGAGAACGATAATCATAAATGTAACTGTGGTAACAATGAATGATCAGAGGGAAATTCACGATCCCGGTTTTGTGATGTTTGAAAATGATATCATCGCAGCGGTGGGAGGTATGAAGGATTTACCGGAAGAAGCCTGGCATTTGGATACGGTGACAGTGGACGGAAAGAACGGCATCCTGATGCCGGGAATGGTGAATCTCCATACGCATATGGGGATGATCCCTTTCCGTGGACTTGGGGATGACTGCAAGGACCGGCTCCGGGTATTTTTGCTTCCGATGGAGCAAAAGGCCATGGATGAAGAGCTTGTATACCTGTCTTCCCGCTACGCGGCAGGGGAGATGCTTCTTGGCGGCGTGACCACAGCTCTTGATATGTATTACTTTGAGGAAGAAGCTGCAAGGGCCATGGATGAGATGGGAATGAGAGGGATTGCAGGGCAGACAGTGATGGAAGAAGGTGCCTGCGATTTCAGTGATCCTTATCAGGCATTGGCTTATGGGGAAGAATTGATAAAAAAATATCAATCCCACCCCCGAATATCAGCCTGCATTGCTCCTCATGGAACTAATACCTGCGGGAAAACACTGCTTTTGGAAGCCTACCGTCTGGATTCGTCCTTAAAGGTTCCTTTTACTTTACATACGGCGGAAATGGATTATGAAATGGATTATTTCCGGAAGGAATACGGCATGTCCCCGGTTCAGTATTTGGACAGCATCGGGGTATTGGGAAAAGAGACTCTGGCAGCCCACTGCATTCATATGGAGGAAGAGGATCTTTTGCTTTTAAAGGAACGGGAAGCAAGGGTGGCTCACTGCATCGGCTCCAATACAAAGGCGGCAAAGGGCGTGGCACCGGTAAGCTCCATGCTTCGGATGGGAATCCCGGTAGGCCTTGGAACGGATGGCCCTGCAAGCGGAAATACTCTTGATATTTTTACGCAAATGAAGCTTTGTGCCGATTTTCATAAAAATGAAACCAGAGACCGGAGCGCATTTCCGGCGGAAACCATTGTGTCAATGGCTACGGATCTGGGAGCAAAGGCCCTTGGCCTTTATGACCACACAGGTTCCCTGGAACCGGGAAAGCAGGCGGATCTTGTTTTAGTTGAAACCTGCTCTGCTAATATGTTTCCGGTTTACAATCCCTATTCTGCCCTCGTTTACAGCGCCAATCCTTCCAATGTGGAGGCCGTATACGTTGCAGGGGAATGTGTGGTGAAGGATAAGAAGCTTGCAAAGGCAGATATGGCAGAAATCAGGAAAATGCTTATAAAGAAGATGAAAAAAACGGATTTTGGAATTTATATGGAAAAAATGGGGAATATTTATTGAAGAAAGGGTTTGCAGGGTGATTATAATAAATCGATCTTAGGTATATTATAAACAGAGGTTTTAATTATTAATTCGCCGGTTGTAATTTATTAGAAATAATTGACAACCATATTGCCCTGTGGTAAACTGTATCAGTACAAATACGCGCCGATACTTGGTATTTTGGATACTCCAACCAATACTTGGTATGAGGTGAGACTTTAAGACTAAAGGAGGAAATCAACATGATTTCAAAGGAAAAGAAAGCAGCTATCATCGCTGAATTTGGCAGAAAAGCCGGAGACACAGGTTCACCGGAAGTACAGATCGCAATTCTGACAGAAAGAATTACAGAATTAACTGATCACCTTCAGAAGAACCCAAAAGATCATCATTCCAGAAGAGGACTTCTGATGATGGTTGGACAGAGAAGGGGTCTTCTTGATTACTTAAAGAAGACAGACTTAGAAGGCTATCGTTCATTGATCGAGAAGTTAGGAATCAGAAAATAATAAACCATTTAGGGTGGAGGACATCTCCACCCTATCTGTCTATTAGGAAAAGAATATTAAAAGTAGAAGCATTCCCCGAGACCGCTGATGTGCGCGTAATAAGCAGAGCAAAGAGGCGGGAAGGGGGCACGGATATGCATGCATATCCGTGCCCCCTTCCAGTCTCTTGGCGAGCAGCCGCGAATGAGGGACTGAAAGTCCCGAATTTGCGGCTGCGGATTCTGCCCAAGGCAGAATCTGCTTATGCCCCCAGCGGGCCGCATAATCAAACTCATTTTTTCATTATTGCGCGCAGATCAGTAGTTTCGGCGTCTTCTACTGTTAATATAAATATTAATCCAGTAAAAGGAGATACCAGTATGTACAAGAGTTATAGTATGGAACTGGCCGGCAGAACATTAACCGTTGATGTCGGCAGAGTAGCAAAGCAGGCAAGCGGCGCGGCACTTATGCACTATGGCGATACCGTTGTATTAGCTACCGCAACTGCTTCTGACAAACCAAGAGACGGAATCGATTTCTTCCCACTGAGCGTAGAATACGAAGAAAAATTATACGCCGTAGGAAAGATCCCAGGCGGCTTCAACAAAAGAGAGGGAAAAGCGTCTGAGAATGCAATTTTGACCTCCCGTGTCATTGATCGTCCAATGAGACCTCTGTTTCCAAAAGATTACCGTAACGATGTGACTTTAGATAACATCGTTATGTCTGTAGACCAGGATTGCAGTCCTGAGCTGACAGCGATGTTAGGCTCAGCCATTTCAACCTGCATTTCCGATATTCCTTTTAACGGACCATGCGCTTCCACCCAGGTGGGACTTGTAGACGGAGAATTCGTCATCAATCCGACCCAGGCTCAGAAGCAGGTTTCCGACATGGCGCTTACGGTTGCATCTACAAGAGAAAAAGTCATCATGATCGAGGCCGGAGCCAATGAGGTGCCGGAAGATAAGATGATCGAGGCCATTTTTAGGGCTCATGAAGTAAACCAGGAAATTATCAAATTCATTGACACCATTGTAGCAGAGTGCGGAAAGCCGAAGCACCAGTACACCAGCTGCGCAGTGCCGGAAGAGTTATTTGCTGCCATCAGGGAAACCGTTACTCCTGAGGAGATGGAAGTTGCCGTATTTACCGATGAAAAGCAGATAAGAGAAGAAAACATCCGTAATATCACCGCAAAACTGGAAGAAGCCTTTGCAGATAAGGAAGAATGGCTGTCAGTGCTTGGAGAAGCCATTTACCAGTACCAGAAAAAGACTGTCCGCAAGATGATCTTAAAAGACCATAAGCGTCCTGATGGCCGTGCCATGGATCAGATCCGTCATCTGGCAGCAGAAATCGATATGCTTCCAAGAGTTCATGGTTCCGCCATGTTCACCCGCGGCCAGACACAGATTTTAAATATTTGTACCTTGGCTCCATTATCAGAAAGCCAGAGATTAGATGGCATTGATGATATGGAAACCTCCAAGAGATATATGCACCACTATAATTTCCCGTCCTTCTCCGTAGGAGAGACAAGACCTTCCAGAGGACCGGGACGCCGTGAGATCGGCCATGGTGCCCTGGCAGAGAGAGCATTGATTCCGGTTCTTCCGTCTGAGGAAGAATTCCCATATGCGATCCGTACCGTTTCCGAGACCATGGAATCCAATGGATCTACCTCCCAGGCAAGCATCTGTTCCTCATCCATGTCCTTAATGGCTGCCGGTGTTCCTATTAAATCGGCTGTTGCAGGTATTTCCTGCGGACTTGTTACAGGAGATTCCGATGATGATTACATCGTCTTAACCGATATTCAGGGTCTGGAAGATTTCTTCGGCGATATGGACTTTAAGGTTGGAGGTACCCACAAGGGTATCACTGCGATCCAGATGGATATTAAGATCCACGGCCTTACAAGACCGATCATTGAGGAAGCTATCCGCACCACCAGAGAGGCAAGGCTTTACATTCTTGATGAGGTTATGGCAAAAGCCATTGCAGAGCCACGTAAGGAAGTAGGCAAGTATGCTCCGAAGATCGACCGGATTTCCATTGATCCTCAGAAGATCGGTGATGTAGTAGGTAAGCAGGGGAAAGTGATCAATAAGATCATTGAAGAAACCGGCGTAAAGATCGATATTAACGATGACGGAAATGTATCTGTATGCGGAACCGATCAGGCCATGATCGACCGTGCGATCCAGATCATTAAGAGCATTGTTACGGAAATCGAAGCAGGACAGATTTTCAAAGGCAAGGTTGTCAGAATCATGAACTTTGGTGCTTTCGTTGAACTGGCTCCAAACAAGGATGGTATGGTTCACATTTCCAAGTTGTCAGATAAGAGGGTGGCAAAGGTTGAGGATGTTGTCAACATCGGTGACGAAGTAACCGTTAAGGTAATGGAAGTCGACAAGATGGGCAGAATCAACTTAAGCATGAAGCCGGGAGATCTGGCCGGAAAGACAGAAGAGAAAAAAGCTGAAAAAGAAACAGGATCAAAAGAAACAGAATAAAACAGCTATGCCTTTTGGCAGACAGCAGATAGGCCAATATCCGTCTGCTGTCTGTTTTTTTACCTCATCAAGTAAGTAGGGGTGCAAGCCCCATCTGACAAGCTGCGATAGCAGCTATGAGGTTATGAGTAGTAGCGAAGCGGATTGCAAATATCCGATTGACTTACATAAATGCAGGTCAGGAACGGGGAAGGAGTTTATCATGGAAAAACAGACACTGGCAGAAATTGCCGCCCAAAAATTATTGCAGATCATACAGGAAGAAGGATACACTGCAGGAGACAAATTACCCACCGAGGCGGAACTGTCTGAAGTTCTGGGGGTAGGGCGTAATACGGTCCGTGAAGCCTTAAGGATCCTGATGTCCCGGAATATTGTCACTATCCGCCAGGGATCGGGGACCTTTCTGTCGGATAAAAATGGTGTGGCCGATGATCCTCTGGGATTTACCATGATAGAAGACAGAAGAAAGCTGACAGAGGATTTGATCCAGATCCGGGTTATGCTGGAGCCCCCGATTGCAGCCCTGGCGGCCCAGAACGCGGATTTGGATCAAATCCTTTGCCTGGAACAGATACTTCTGGAGTTAGAAAAGATGATGGAGAACCGGGAGGATTATTCGGAAAGGGATTCCCAGTTCCATGCCCAGATTGCCAACTGCAGCCATAATCTGGTCATAGCAAACCTGGTGCCTGTCATTACCGACGGGGTCCGGGTCTTTGCCGGTTCGGTCCGGGAGACTGAATATGCCCAGACGTTATTGTCACATCGCAGGATTTATGAGGCGATCAGGGACCGGAAGCCTGTAGAGGCACAGCAGGCAATGTATTTCCACTTAATGTACAACGAAAACCGCTATAAGGAAGAAGACCGGGAGAGAACCTGATTAAATCATGGTCTGAAATCATGCAGGAAGAGATAAGGCATATATTCATGGGATGAGTATATGCCTTATTTTTTGCTTTTTCTTGACTTATTCCATAAAATGTGATAAAAATAAAATATATTTGTAGGATGAATATTCGTCCTATAGTGTTCATTTATTTCTGGAGGTCAAAAATATTGAAACAATTATATGATGTACTTATTATCGGAGGCGGGGTCATTGGAAGCGCAATTGCGAGGGAAATGTCCAGATATCGCTTAAAAATAGGCGTTTTGGAAAAGAATCTGGATGTCTGCTGCGAGACGAGCGGACGAAATTCCGGGGTGGTCCACGGAGGATTCGCGTATGACACTGGTTCTTTAAAAGCAAAACTGTGTGTAGAAGGCAACCAAATCATGGGACAACTTTCCGAAGAACTGGATTTTCCTTTTAAACGTTGCGGAAAGGTTCTGGTAGGTAATACACCGGAGGATCAGGAAGCGCTGGAACGGACCATGAAGCAGGGCAAAGCCAATGGAGTAAACGGTATGGAGCTGATCGGAAAAGATCGGCTTCATGAACTGGTTCCTGCTGTGGTAGGGGAATTTGCCATGTACTCCGCTGAAAGCGGAATCGTAGATCCTTTCGGATATACCATTGCCCTGGCTGAGAATGCAGCAGAAAATGGTGTGGATTATTTCTTTGACCGCGAGGTGACAGCCATTGAAAGAGATGCGGATTCCAATTATGTGATCACCGCATCCGGCGGAACCTTTTACGGCCGCTGGGTAGTGAACAGTGCCGGCTTAGGCTGCGGAAAAATATCGGAGCTGCTTGGTATGGGCAGTTATAAGATCATAGGTTCCAAGGGAGATTACATCATTCTGGATAAAAGGACCGGTCCTTTGCTTCCCATGCCGGTATATCCGGTTCCCAGCAATACCTATATGGGGATCCACGTGACCAACACGACAGATGGCAATGTGATCGTCGGGCCCAATGCGGATCTGACAGAGAATTTTACATATTATGGCGTATCCCAGGACAATATGGACTATTTAGCAAGAAGTGCCTCCGACTTATGGCCCTGCATCCATAAGAAGGATTATATCCGTAATTATTCCGGAATCCTTCCCAAATGGGTAGATGAGAATGGAGCAATCCAGGATTTTAAAATTGAGGTGCAGGATTCGGCAGCCCTGCGAGCCATCAATCTGGTAGGCATAGAATCTCCCGGACTGACTGCGGCTGTTCCGATTGCCCGCTATGCGGTAGGGCTCATGGCGGAGAGAGAAACGCTTACCCTTAACTCCTCCTTTAATCCCATACGCAAAGGTGTGGTGCGGTTTGCGGAGCTTTCAAAAGAAGAGCAGAACCTTAAAATTCTGGAAAATCCGGAATACGGAGAGGTGATCTGCCGTTGTGAAAAGGTGACTAAGGCAGAAATCCTACAGGCAATCCATAATCCTCTGGGAGTTGACACCTTAACCGGGATTAAGTATAGAACACGCTCGATGATGGGGCGCTGCCAGGGCGGGTACTGCCAGATGCGCATTGCACAGCTGCTGGGGCAGGAGCTGGGGAAAAAAGAAGATCAAATCCAATATGCCAGAAAAGGTTCTAATATGTTCTTTGGCAAAGTACGGCAGGAGGTGGAGTCATGAATGCAGAACGAAAAGAGATCCAGGTAGAACAGGTGGATGTTGTAATTATAGGCGGAGGACCTGCCGGGCTTGCAGCAGCGGCGGAACTTTACCGCCGCGGAATTCGTAACCTGCTGATCATTGAGCGGGAAAAGCAGCTGGGAGGCATCCTGCGTCAATGCATTCACGACGGATTCGGACTGACCCGCTTTCAGACTGCCTTAAGCGGTCCTGAATATGCACAGCGTTTCATTGACACAATAGAAGAACTGAATATTCCTTACATAACAGATGCAACGGTACTGGAGGTGACCCGTGAAAGACAGGTGACGGCAGTTTCCGGGGAGGGCATGAGAACCTGGCAGGCAAAGGCAGTGATCCTGACCATGGGCTGCCGCGAGCGGACAAGGGGAGCCATTGGGATTCCGGGTGAGCGGCCTGCGGGCGTATTTACAGCAGGCGTTGCCCAGGCTTATATGAATCTGTTTAATACCATGCCGGCTAAGGAAGCGGTAATACTGGGTTCTGGAGATATCGGTTTGATTATGGCCCGCCGGCTTACTCTGGAAGGGGCTCATGTAAAGGCTGTATTTGAAATCCAGCCTTATCCCAGCGGTTTGCCGCGCAATATCGAACAGTGCCTTAATGATTATGACATACCATTGTATTTAAGCCATGGAATAACCGCAATTCATGGAAATACCAGGCTTACCGGTGTCACTGTCTCTCAGGTAGATGAGAATTTTATGCCCATCCCAGGAACTGAAAAAGAGTACCAGTGTGATACGCTCATTCTTTCCGTCGGCCTGATTCCGGAGAATGAACTATCCCTGGATGCTGGAGTTATCTTAGATGAACGGACCAGGGGCGTTCTTGTAGACGAATATTTCCAGACTGACGCAGAAGGGATCTTTGCCGCAGGAAACGTCCTTCATGTACATGACCTGGTTGATTTTGTCTCGATAGAGGCGGAGAGTCTGGCCGATTCAGTGGCGGAATACGTAAAAGAGGGAAGTCTCAAACCAGCTGCCATTGCGATTAAAACCGACTGCAATATCGGGTATACGGTACCTCAAAGAGTCAGCGGAACGAAAGAATTCACGTTGTCCTTAAGGGTAAAAAGACCGATGAAGGACTGCCGCATTGTTGTGCGCCAGGCCGGGACGGAAGTGGCTGCTAAAAAGAAGAAAAAAGCCATACCCGCAGAAATGATTCGCTTTGTCATCTCTCATGAAAAGCTGGTGTCCGGCTCAGATTTGGAGGTGTGCGTAGAATGATGAAGGAATTTACCTGTATTATCTGTCCGAACGGGTGCGAAATAAGCGCAGATATAGAAATAAAAGAAGACGGCGGCAGCCTGATACGGTCCATAGATGGCGCCCTCTGTCCAAGAGGAGAGATTTATGTGAAGCAGGAACTGATCGATCCCCGTCGTAATATTGCAACTTCAGTTCTGGTAAAAGGAGGAATTCTTCCATTAGCCAGCGTACGTCTGACGAGCCCGATCCCAAAAGCCAGAATCTTTGATGCCATGGAAGAGATAAAGAAGTGCGGTCTGACAGCACCTGTGACAGCCGGAACGGTTATCGTGGAAAATATTCTTGGATATGATGCAGATGTGATTGTGACAAAATCTGTGCCGGCCGGCGAACTGCAGAAATAATAAAGATCCGGCAAAATATAGCAGCCGTAAAACAGTCTTGTTTTACGGCTCCTTATCGTATCAAAATATGGTACCAATCCATTAAATAAAATAATCGGGAAATTCTTTTTTAAGTATGGTCTGATCTGCCAATGCTGTGGATATGTGCTGGATCATGGCTTCAGAAGCCTTTTTCTTATCCTTTTCCATGATGGCTTTGCAGATGGCGGAGTGATCGCTGATGACACGGTCTGATACATTGATCTGATAACTCAGCTTTCGCTGCCTGTCAAAGTGAGGCATGATGGTCTGCATGGTGTCATAGATAAAGGTCATTCCGCATATATCATAAAATTCTTTGTGGAAAGCAATATCCAGAGTCAGAAATTTCTCGAAGTTCTCCCTCGGTCCGTTGGATGCGTAATCTTTCTGGAGCGTTATATAGTCATATAAGTTATCCATGTGTTCCTGGGTAATAAAATCACAGCTCATTTCTGCCAGCGGCCCTTCAATCATTTTCCTCATGGTACATACCTGTTCCACGATATTACTATCGATCAAAGAAATAAAAATTCCCTTTTGAGGATAGCTTTCGATCAAATGGCCATTGGTCAGAGAAAGAATGGCTTCTCTGACCGGAGTCCGGCTGATGTTTAATTCCTTTGAAATTTCTATATCAGAGATTTTTTGTCCCGGCGTGAATTCCAGGTTAATAATCTGGTCCAGAAGAAACCGAAGGGCATATTCACGTGCAGACTCTCCCGGGTTTTGGGTAAAATTTTTTGTCATTTCAGCGCTCCTTTGTGTTATAGCTATGTCACGGAAAGATTCGGACATGGATATTTTAAATTGTAATCAATATATTACTTTCAAGAAAAAATAGCACAATAGGTACAGTATACGGTACAAGTAATGTTTTTACCATGGATGAAAATAATAAATATAAATAAAAAATTATACAATTATCACATGGAAAATGATTATTATCGTTAAAGTGCACAAGAAACAGAGGTTTTAAATGGATAAAAGAAACAAAATCCTTGTTAAAAAAATATTTATTATTGCTTTTCAAACACTGATATAGTATACTAGCGCCATGAAAATATATTACTGCTGAATTAATATATTTCTAAATCGATTTAATTGAACTCATAATTCGTAAGAGGAGGATTACAACATGAGAAGGATGAAAAAAGTTTTATGCATGGCATTGGCGGTTGGTATGGCTGTCTCATCCCTGGCTGGCTGCGGCAGCAGTACATCAGGTGCAGCGAAAGCTTCGTCTTCAGGGAAAACGCAGGCAGGAGCCCAGTCAACGGCTACCGGTGCTCCGATCAAGGTGGGAGTATCCAACATGGTAACCGGCCCTATGGCAGCCGGTGGGCTTCGTATGAAGCAGGCCGTAACCATGGCGTTTGAAGAAATCAACGCCAAAGGCGGAGTGCTGGGTGGAAGACCTTTGGAGATGGTTCTGGTTGATGACACAGGGACTCCCACAGGTGCGGTAAATGCAGTCAATAAGATTCTGGGTGAGAATGTTTCGGTATCAATCGGACCTCATACTTCTCCCATGGCATCTGCAACTCAGGAATTATATCGGAAGGCAGGAGTTCCGTTCATCAGCGCTGCTACCTCACCAAAGCTTTTAGAAGCACAGAATCCATACTTTTTCCGTATATCCGTTTCTGACGGAGCCGTTGGACCGGCTATGGTGGAGTTTGCCAAGGACCAGTTTGGTGCTGCAAAGGTTGGAGCTCTCTATGATACTGATGATTACGGTGTAGCGGCCGACAATGCCACAAAACTGTATTGCGAAAAGAATGGCATTGAGTATTACTCAGAAGGATTTACATCTGGCGATAAGGACTTAACATCACAGCTTTCCAAAATAAAAGGCTGGGGACCTGATGTTATCTTTGATTTTTCCCATGACGCAGAGGCGGCTTTGATTGTCCGCCAGTTGGACGAGCTTGGTATGGGAGATCTTCCTCATGTTGGACCTAATGCTCTGGCACAGTCCCAGACCTATGATTTATGCGATGCAAAACAGCTGGAAGGTACTTATGCATCTACAGATTTCTATGCAGACCAGACCAATGAGACCATGAAGAAATTCTTAGATGATTTTAAGACACGCTGGGGAGCTGACGTGGAACGTTATGCAGCGATGTATTATACTGCAGCTTACTTAACAGCCGATGCCATTGAGCGGGCAGGCTCCGATAAACCGGAAGATATTCGCAAGGCTCTTTCTGAAACAAAAGATTTTAATGCTGTATTTGGAAAGCTTAACTGCTCTGAGCAGGGAGAGATGAATACGAACCTTTATATTCTGGAGTTTAACGGAGAAAAGAATATGTCTGTATCCAAACAGGTATCCTTAGACTGATTATAAAAAGGGAATAAACGGCACCCGGCGGCTTAAAACAGCTGCCGGGTGCAAATAACGAGGAGGTTCTACATATGCAGGTATTTGTACAGCTGCTCATTACCGGTATTGCCATGGGCTTTATCTATGCTCTGGTAGGTATTGAGTACACTCTTATCTGGAACGCAACAGGATTACTAAATTTCAGCCATGATAAGTTCATCTTATTTGGAGCTTATATGTTTGCCGGTACCTATGTGCTGGGTCTTGGGCTTCCGCCGATACTAGCAATTCTTTTCACAATTCTTACCATGTTTTTATTAGGTATTGTCAGCGCGTTTGTAATTTTTAATCCGCTAAGCAAGCTTTCCACCAATTTATTCGCAGTGATCGGAACCGTTATCCTTGGCAGGATCATGATAGAGTCGGTTCGCCTGATCTGGGGGCCTCTTCCCTTTACACTGGATAATTTCATGAGAGGATCCATTCACTTTGGTTCTGTGGTAGTCTCAAAAGCTCATTTGGTTATAATTGTGGTATGTTCCTTAATTACCGCTGGCCTTCAGGTTTTCTTTAAAGCAACCAAGACCGGAAAAGCCATGCGTTGTGTATCGGAAAATAAAACGGCAGCATCCTTAATGGGAATCAATGTTCCCATGAACATCGCCTTTACCATTGGTTTATCAGCGATTGTCTGTGCCACCATCGGAATCCTGGTAATTCCTATATTCAATGTGGAACTTCAAATGTCATCCATGATCGGTTTAAAAGGATTTGCCTCCGGTGTCATCGGCGGCTTTGGCTACCTTCCAGGGGCAATTGTGGGGGGTATCCTACTTGGAGTGGTTGAAATCTTTGGAAGTATGCTGATTCCGTCTGTTTATAAAGACTGTTTGTCATTTGTACTGTTAATCATTTTCTTGTTGGTGAGACCGTCAGGAATTCTGGGAAATAAGAGATAAGGGAGGAGGAAAGCAATGAAAATAAACAAAACATCGGCATTAATTGCAGCAGCAGCCATTGCTCTGGCAGCGATCCTACCCATGTTTATTTCCAATAACTATCATCTGAATCTGATGATCCAGGTATTAATTAATATCATTATAGTAGTGGGTCTTAATTTCATAACCGGCCTTACCGGTCAGATGAATCTGGGAACTGCCGGTATATTCTCTATGGGAGCATATACGTCTTCCCTGCTGGCAACAAGACTTGGGATCAATCCATGGATTTGCTTAATTGCAGCCGTGGGTATGGGATTTTTAATAGGAATGGGTCTTGGCTATCCTTCCTTAAGGGTGTCCGGAGTATATTTAGCCCTTACTACCATTGGTTTTTCTGAAATTGTCCGTATTCTGATGACGAATTTAACAGGCCTGACAGGAGGAGCATTGGGCGTAACGGGAATTCCCCCATTTTCTATCCTGGGCCATAAGTTCCAGACCAATAAAGAGATTTACTATCTCTATCTGGTCATAGCGGTCATTCTTATCTTTAACGCATACCGGATTGTTAACTCCAAATGGGGACGGGCTTTCCTGGCAGTTAAGGATAATCCGGATGCGGTGGAAGCAGGAGGGATCAACATTGCGTCCATTAAGATTTTAGCGTTTACCCTTGCAGCTGTTTATGCAACAGTGGCAGGAAGCCTTTATGCCCATTACGTTGGTTTCATCAATCCTAGTGCGTATAACCTTGAGTATTCCATTAACTACGTTGTCATGTTGGTTATCGGAGGAATCGGCTCTGTGCCAGGCAATGTGCTCGGGGCGATTCTGGTTACTTTAGTGCCGGAATTATTAAGATTCATGGAAAATTACTACTGGCTGGTATTTTCAATCATCACTCTGCTGTTTGTCATCTTTATGCCAAATGGGATCGTTTCTCTATTTAAGGGTAAGAAGAGGGCAGCAAAAGCAGGGAAAGGAGTGCAGGCAAATGGCAGATAACAGAGAAGGAAAATCTATTTTAACCCTGAAACATGTAACAAAACGTTTTTCCGGGCTGGTTGCGGTAAATGATCTGTCTCTGGATATGAAAGAACGTACTATTCATGCTTTGATCGGACCAAACGGAGCAGGTAAGTCAACTGCTATCAATATGATCACCGGCCTTCTGCCGTTAACAGAGGGTGAGATTTACCATGAGAATACGAAAATAAGCGGTATGAGTGCCCATCAGATCGCCCAGACCAGCTGCAGCCGGACCTTCCAGAATTTAAAGTTATATCGTTCCATGACAGTGAAAGAAAACTTAATGATGGGAAATATGACAGACCGGAAGCAGGGCTTTGTACCTTTTCTGTTTGATATTAAGAACGCATACAGGGAAGAGAAGCTTATGAATGAAAAAGCAGATCAGATCCTGGAGTTTATGGGATTAAAGGATCTGGCAGAAGAGTATCCGTCCAATATGCCTTATGGAAAACAGAAACTTACGGAGCTTGCCAGGTCTCTCATGTCAGATCCAAGACTTCTGTTCTTAGATGAACCTGCCGCAGGACTCAATCCCTCCGAACGTGTGGAATTTGTAAATATTATGCTTAAGGTATTTGATTCCGGCATCGATATTTTCCTCATTGAGCACAATATGGATGTTATCATGAATATCAGCAATTATATTACCGTTATTAACTTTGGAGCTAAAATTGCCGAAGGCACACCGGAAGAAATACAGCAGGATCCGTTGGTAATTAAGGCGTATTTAGGCGACCGGTATAAACAGAATATGGCAAGGGGGGCTTCAAATGCTTAAAGTAAATGGCATTGACGTATATTATGGCAAGGTTCAGGCTCTGTTTGACGTATCCATTGAAGTGGGTGACCGGGAAATCGTATCCATCATCGGAGCCAACGGAGCAGGAAAGACTACCCTGATGAAATCTATTATGGGAATCAATAAACCGAAAAACGGCACCATCGAATACAACGGCCAGGTCATAAGCGGCCTCCCTCCCCATAAGGTGGTAAGTAAAAAGATTGTTTATATCCCTGAGGGCCGTGAAATTTTCCCCAATATGACGGTTCAGGAAAATCTGGAAATGGGCGCTTATTCTGTAAAGTTATCAAAGGCGGAAATGGAGCGTCATCTGGAAGAACAGTACGATATTTTTCCGAGGCTTAAGGAACGGGCAAAACAAAAAGCCGGTTCCATGTCAGGAGGCGAGCAGCAGATGTTAGCCATAGCAAGAGGGCTAATGTCAGATCCGGAGCTTTTGATGCTTGATGAGCCAAGCCTTGGTCTTGCACCAGTCATTGTTGATGACATGTTTGATGTAATTGTCCGCGTAAATAAGGTGAGAAATATACCGATCGCTATCGTGGAGCAGAATGCATTTATGGCCATGTCCATATCTGACAGGACCTATGTATTGGAAGTGGGTAACCTTGTTACCCATGGAGAAAGCAAGGCACTGATGGATTCTGATGAAATTAAAAAAGCTTATCTGGGAGGCTGACGGCCTCCCACTGTTTACATAATGAATGGAGGTAAAAGAAATTGCGCGCTATTTATTTAGAAGAACCGTGGAAGGTTGCATGTATTGACAATGAGAAACCAGAGCCAAAGGAAGGTCAGGCCCTTATAAAAGTACGGGCAGCAGGTATCTGTGGAAGTGATATAGGTGCTTACCGGGGAACCAATCCTCTGGTATCCTATCCAAGGATTATCGGCCATGAGGTTGTGGGAGAGGTAATATCCATTCCGGAGGACAACAGGAAAGGAATTAAAGCAGGAGACCATGTGATCGTAGATCCCTATCTCTTTTGCGGAGAGTGCTACCCCTGTTCCATTGGACGAACCAATTGCTGTACCGATTTAAAGGTACTTGGCGTCCATGTGGAGGGAGGAATGTCCGACTATATGGTACATCCGGCAGATATGCTGTGGAAGCTTCCGGAAGATATGCCATGGGATATTGCACCGATGGCAGAGCCTCTTACCATTGCCTTACATGGCATTCACAGAGGCAGTTTAAAGAAAGGGGAGCATGTGGCGATCATAGGGGCAGGCCCCATCGGTCTTCTGGCAGCCATGTCAGCTCTGGCTTATGAGGCAGTGCCTATTGTTATTGACGTTGTTGCTGAGCGCCTTTCTTTTGCAAAAGAGCTGGGAGTAAAATATACCATTCATTCAGCAGAAGAAAATCTGACAGAAAAGGTATTTGAATATACCGATGGCCGTTTGGCAGAGCTTGTCATGGAGTGTTCTGGTGCAAACCCGGCAGTCCGCTCTGCCCTGGACATTACAGCGAACGCAGGCCGGATTACGTTGACCGGATGGCCGAAAAAAGAAACTCCGCTCCCTACCGATATGATCACCAGAAAGGAAATTGATATCCGCGGTGCCCGTACCAGTGCCAATGAATTTGAAGAAGCCATTGAGCTGATCCATTCAGGCAGGGTAGATGTGAGAAAAATACTGACCAAAACCGTTACGATGGAAGAAACCCCGGAAGTGATCGCTGATATTGAACAAAATTCCGGTAACTATATGAAAGTAAACGTAATTCTGTGACGGATGGCAGGAGAAAAGTCATACAGAAGAAAATGATGATTGACAAATAAAGCTTTAGAACGTATAATTGTCTGGATCGAAGACATAAGCATCTGATTTACAATTAAATATGCTTCATTAAGAGGGAGTAGTTTTAATGCATCGTCAACATCCTGACTGCCAAAGGGCAGCCTGGTG
The DNA here is from genome assembly GCF_900105215.1 of Lacrimispora sphenoides. Lineage (NCBI taxonomy): Bacteria > Bacillati > Bacillota > Clostridia > Lachnospirales > Lachnospiraceae > Lacrimispora > Lacrimispora sphenoides. Next base: position 2,939,422 of record NZ_FOIP01000001.1, read on the forward strand.
GTGCATGCCAGACAATGGTTACCAGACTTTTAATGTATTTATTCTGAACATTTAATATTTTTCAGAATAAGTGCATTGAAAGTCTTTTTCTTTTTCTTTTTGGGGCAATAATAAATCAGAGAGATCAAACAGTACATGTTGATGCAGGCTGTCCGTATGGGCAGCAGAATGGAGGAAAGTTTGAAAGACTGGTATCAGAAAACAGAAGAAGAAGTTTTAGAAGCGCTTCATACGTCAAAGGAAGGCTTAAGTGCAACAGAAGCAGCCGGACTTCTTGCCAGCAAGGGAGAAAATATTCTGGAGGAGGGAAAGAAAAAAAGCACCCTTCAAGTATTTGCCGAGCAGTTCCGTGATCTGCTGGTGGTCATTCTGATTGCAGCGGCTGTCATTTCCATGCTTTCAGGAAATGCAGAAAGTACCATCGTTATCGTAGCGGTTATTGTGCTGAATGCAGTTCTTGGAACCGTGCAGCATGAAAAGGCCCAGAAGTCTCTGGCAAGCTTAAAGTCCTTATCGTCACCAACTGCCAAGGTGATCCGGGATGGACAAAAGGTAGAGATCGCTTCCAAAGGTGTGGTTCCCGGAGATATCCTGCTTCTGGAAGCCGGAGATATGGTAGTGGCTGATGGACGGATCCTTAATAATTATTCCCTGCAGGTAAACGAAAGCTCCTTAACCGGCGAATCTACCAATGTGGATAAGGAAGAAGGGACTCTTGATACAGAAGCACCTCTGGCAGACCGGACCAATATGGTTTATTCCGGAAGCCTGGTTACTTATGGCAGAGCGGTTGTAGCTATCACCGGAACCGGAATGGATACGGAGATCGGAAAGATCGCCAGCCTGATGAATGCGACTAAGGAGAAAAAAACACCTTTGCAGATCAGTCTGGATCAGTTTTCCAGCCGGCTTGCCATGGTCATTATGGTGATCTGCGCCATGGTGTTCCTGTTAAGTATTTATCGTAAAATGCCACTTTTAGACTCCCTGATGTTTGCTGTGGCTCTTGCAGTTGCTGCGATTCCAGAGGCCTTAAGCTCCATCGTAACCATTGTACAGGCAATGGGAACACAGCGAATGGCAAAAGAAAATGCTATTATTAAGGAATTAAAGGCGGTGGAAAGCCTTGGCTGCGTTTCCGTCATCTGCTCTGATAAGACCGGAACCCTGACCCAAAATAAGATGACTGTAAAGGATATCTATGTGGATGGCAAAGTCTGTCAACCGGATGAGTTAGACCTTCGCAACCAGCTCCACCGGTATCTGCTTTACGATGCACTGCTGACCAACGATTCCTCTATTGTAGAAGGAAAGGGGATCGGAGATCCTACGGAGTATGCCCTTCTTGAAATGGCAGGAAAAGTCAGCTTAAGTCATGATCTCATCAGGGAAATGATGCACCGTCTGGAAGAGATTCCTTTTGATTCCGACCGGAAGCTGATGAGCACCAAATACCAGCTCCATGGAGTTCCTACCATACTGACAAAGGGTGCGGTGGATGTATTGCTGTACCGGACCACCCACATCCGTACCTCGGAAGGAGTCAGGGAACTGACAGAAAAAGACCGGGAGAATATCCTGGAGCAGAATATGAGATTTTCAGAGAATGGACTTCGAGTGCTTGCTTTTGCCTATAAGGAAGTAGAAGAAGACCATGTGCTTTCCTTAAAATCAGAAAACGACTTTATCTTTATTGGGCTTATCTCCATGGTTGACCCGCCGAGAGAAGAGTCTAAAGATGCGGTAGCCGATGCCAAACGGGCAGGAATCCGGCCGGTAATGATCACCGGAGATCATAAGATAACGGCAACTGCCATAGCAAAACAGATCGGTATTTTTGAAAAGGGAGATATGGCTGTTACCGGCGCGGAATTAGACGCAATGACCGATGAAGAGCTTGACTTAAATATTACTAAGACTTCCGTATATGCCAGAGTTTCGCCGGAAAATAAGATCCGAATTGTGGACGCATGGCAGAGGCGGGGAAATGTTGTTTCTATGACAGGAGACGGAGTCAATGATGCGCCTGCCTTAAAGAAGGCCGACATCGGAGTGGCTATGGGAATCACCGGTACGGAGGTTTCCAAGGATGCTGCATCTATGATTCTGGCAGATGATAACTTTGCAACCATTATAAAGGCAGTTGCCAACGGCCGTAATGTTTACCGGAACATAAAAAACGCCATTCAGTTTTTGCTGTCCGGCAACATGGCGGGAATCCTTTCCGTCCTGTATACATCGATTATGGCTCTTCCTGTGCCCTTTGCACCGGTTCATCTGCTGTTCATTAACCTGCTGACTGATTCACTTCCGGCAATCGCTATTGGCATGGAGCCTGCGGAGCACGGACTGCTTAACAGGAAGCCAAGAGATCCAAAAGAGGGAATCCTGTCCAAAGAATTTATGCTTAAGATACTGGTGCAGGGCGCTCTGATTGCCGTATGTACCATGACGGCTTTCCATATCGGATTAAAGCAGGGCAGTGCAGCCACAGCCAGCACCATGGCCTTTTGTACCCTGACCCTTTCCCGGTTGTTCCACGGATTTAACTGCAGAAGCCGCCAGTCTATTTTCCGGTTGGGTTTTGCAAGCAACTGGTACAGTCTTGGAGCATTCCTTGCAGGAGTTTTCCTGTTAAGCCTTGTTATGTTTGTGCCTGTCCTTGAAAAGCTGTTTTCCGTAGCTCCTCTAACAGCCAGCCAGATTGGCATCATATATGGTCTTGCAGTCATTCCTACGATCATCATACAGTTAACAAAAATCATAAAAGAAAACAGGAAATAATTACTTCTAAAAAAGAGGTTCAACCGTAAAAAAAGTGTTGAACCTCTTTTTTAAAAATGTTAAAATATTTCAGTACATAAAATTAAATATAGGAGAAAGGAACGACACATGACAGGACAACTTTCACTAAAAGTGAGAAATTGCGGACCGCTGTCCAGGCGGACGAAATTCCAAATTCTTGCCCTGGTGCCGATTTATTTTATTGTTGCAGGCCTCTTACTGCAGCCGTTCGATGAAATCTGGAGGGGTATCATTACAATTGTCAGGGAGCCAGATTTCCTGATTACGGATTATTTTGCTATTGGCGGCGTAGGAGCTGCTTTTGTTAATGCGGGTGTATTAACCTTATTAAGTATTGCAATTGTATATTTTCTTGGTATGGAGATGAGCGGCCATACTATAACCTCATGCTTTCTTATGTTTGGTTTTTCTTTGTTTGGGAAAAATATCATGAACATATGGGCTATCATGCTGGGCATCTGCCTGTATTCTTATTATCACAAAACTTCCATTACACGTTATATTTATGTTGGCTTTTACGGGACCTCATTGTCCCCGATCATCACTCAGATCATGCAGATCGGCAATTTACATTTGGCGTCCAGGCTGATTTTGAGCATTTTTGTAGGATTGGCAATTGGATTTGTACTTCCGCCCTTGTCCACTCATACGCATTACGCCCACAAGGGATATTCTCTCTATAATGTGGGATTTTCTGCCGGCATCATTGCCACAGTGATTGTATCACTGATGAAGTCCTTTGGAATCACTATAGAGACAAGACTGATCTGGTTTGAGGGCAACAATGAGTTGTTTGCAAGGTTGCTTCTGTTTTTGTTTTTTGGTATGATAATATTTGCATTCCTGTTATCAGAGAATGTTGGAAAGCGTTATCTGGAAATACTGAAAACCTATGGTCTCAGCGGAACCGATTATGTAAAGAGTGAGGGATTTGGGCCTACACTCCTTAATATGGGAATTAACGGAATTGTAGCAACATTGTTCCTTGTTATGTCAGGAGGTGCGTTAAACGGACCTACGATTGGAGGGATATTCACCATTGTAGGCTTCAGTGCAACAGGAAAGCACCTGCGAAACATTCTCCCTATCATGATGGGAGTGGTACTTGGAGGAGCGATTCAGAACTGGAGCATTACGGATCCCAACGCTCTTCTTGCACTTTTATTGTCGACAACCCTTGCACCGATTGCCGGTGAGTTCGGCATTATAGCGGGTATTATAGCCGGATTTTTACACTCTGCCGCTGCGCTTAATGTAGGCATTGTTTACGGCGGAATGAACCTTTATAACAATGGCTTTGCAGGAGGTCTCATAGCCACCTTCCTGGTACCGGTGTACCAGTCTGTCCGGGACAGAAGCGCGCGGGCCAAGGTCCATGATTCCTTATAGCTTCATGAGAAACGAAAGCCAGAATAAAATTAATTTAAGAACAGGAAAATTTGAAGATGTTGTATCAGATAAAGGATGGGACAGTCATTGCCGGAGGCAGCCTGATTCTGTCACATATTGACTTTGAAATACACGGCAGAGAAAAAATAGCGGTGGTAGGTAATAATGGAGCCGGAAAAACCACACTTTTAAAACTGATAGCCGGGGAAGTGGATTTAGACCGGGATGATAAACGGCAAGGCCCTGGAATCATCAGTTCCAGAAAACTGACAATCGGATACTTAAAGCAACAGGCATTTGATGATAAGGACAGGACAGTAGAGGAAGAACTGCTGTCCTCCTGTCCTGCCAGGGATCCCTTTGCCAGGGAGCAGTTTGAATATGAGCGGGAATATGATACGCTGTTTACCGGGTTTGGATTTACAAAAGAAGATAAGAAAAAAAGGATTTCCCAGTTCTCCGGCGGAGAGCAGACAAAGATTGCCCTTATCCGTTATCTGCTGTTAAAACCGGATATCCTGCTTCTGGATGAACCGACCAATCATCTGGATGTTCAGGCTACGGAATGGCTGGAGCAGTATATGAAGCAGTATGAAAAATCAGTGGTAATGGTATCCCATGACCGCTTTTTTCTGGACCAGACGGCATCTGTGGTATATGAATTGTCGGGAAAGAGGCTTACCCGTTACCCTGGAAACTATACCCATTACCGGGAAGAAAAGAGGAAAGCGGTCAGGATACAGACGAAGGTCTATGAACGGCAGCAGGAAGAGATCAAACGCTTAAATGATTTAGTGGAACGGTTTAAGAATAAGCCCCGGAAAGCCTCATTTGCAAGAGCAAAAAGGAAGGCAATGGAACGGATGGGCCCGGCAGTGAAACCGGTGGAAGATGATATCCACATGTTCACAGGGCCTTTGGAGCCAGCCTTTTTAGGGAGTAAATGGGTCTTTGAAGCGGAACACTTGAAAATCGGTTATGACCATCCTCTCATGGAACTCACCATGAGGATCCGAAGGGGACAGAAGATAGGAATCCTGGGTCCAAACGGGGCCGGAAAAAGTACCTTTTTAAAAACGGCAGCAGGTCTTATTCCTCCGCTCTCCGGGGAGTATTCTCTGGGAAACCAGATTACCATCGGCTATTTTGACCAGCATTCTTCTGAGATAGACTCTGATAAATCCGTTGCCCAGCATTTTCATGATTTGTTCCCTTCCCTGACAGAAAAAGAGGTTAGGAGTATATTGGGGGCATATTTATTTGGTGGAAAAGAGGCTGGAAAACGGGTGAGCCTCCTGTCGGGAGGAGAAAAGGCAAGGCTTGTTCTGGCTGAGCTTTTGCAGAGCAGACCGAATTTTCTGATCCTGGATGAGCCGACCAACCACATGGACATCAGGGCAAAAGAGACCCTGGAATCTGCATTCCGGGCTTATACGGGCACCATTTTGTTTGTATCCCATGACCGTTATTTTTTAAGCCGGGTGGCAGAATCGGTTCTCATCTTTGAGAATCAGTCCGCCTTTTACTATCCTTTCGGTTATGAGCATTATCTGGAAGGTCGCAGAAGGACAGTGAAGGGGGAAGGTCTTTCGGCACAGATCAGGGCGGAGGAGCAGGCTCTGATTGCCGGAATGCGCGCAGTCCCCAAGGCAGAAAAACATAGGTTAAGAGAGATACCGGTGGAAGAAGCCTACATGGACTGGAAGCTTGGTCTGGTTCTGGAACGTCTTTTGCCGGCAAGAGACAGGGTGATGGAATTGACAGCTGCCATGGAGGAGATGAAAGAAAGGTGGCTGGGATCGGAAGATTTCTGGAAGGAAGAAACGTGGAAAGAGTCCGGCCGCTACGAGGAACTAAAGGAAGAGCAGCAAAAGGCATGGGAGGACTGGCATGAGCTGTGCCTGGAATGGTTTGATACGGCATATGAAGAAGGTATGTAAAAGCCTGTTAATAAATAAGTTTGCATTAGAGTCGGAATAAAAAAATGAGCTTTGAGTGTGGCAATTAGACCAATCAAAGCTCATTTTTTATTTACAATTTTGTTGTGAGGCTATTTTATGGCAGCCCTATGTAATCTGAGATTGTTCCCCTTATCAATACTTGCCGGAATAATCATAGGGTGTTGAAGTGCCTGTATAAAATTCCGGTTCCGCGCTCTCAAAGGAAGGAACGTATTCCTTATGAAAATCCGTTTGTTCTCCATTTAATTTGAATTTTCCAACTTCCTGCTGCAGTGTCTCGGACTGTGCTGCCAGCTCCTCACTGGAAGCGGAGCTTTCTTCTGCGGTTGCTGCATTTGTCTGTATGACTGCAGAAACCTGTGACAGGCCCTGGTTAATCTGGTCGATTGCAACCACCTGTTGGGAAGAAGCAGATTCAATTTCCCGGATCGCTTGTTCCAAAAACTTTGATTTTTCTTCCACTTCCTGAAGGATCTTAGCGGCATCAACTGACATCTTTCTGCCTTCGGTAACGGCTTCTACGGAATGAACGATGAGGTTTGCTGTTTCCTTTGCCGCTTCCGCAGATTTGATCGCAAGGTTCCGAACCTCATCCGCTACTACTGCAAACCCCTTTCCGGCGCTGCCGGCACGGGCGGCCTCAATGGCGGCATTTAATGCAAGAATATTTGTCTGGAAGGCGATGTCCTCAATCACTTTTGTGATGCTGGAAATTTCTTCGGAAGTTGCGTTGATCTTATTCATAGATGCATTCAGGCTTTGCATGCGTATATTGCTTTCGTTGACTCCGGCTGCATTCTGTTCTACGTACTCAGATGCCAAACGGACATTATCCGCATTCTGGCTGGCCTGTTTTGCTACTGTGGCTATGGCAGCGTTAAGCTCTTCCACGGTTGCGGCTTGTTCCGTAGAACCGGAAGCCAGGGCCTGTGCTGCGGAGGATACCTGTCCGGCGCCGGAGTTTACCTGATCGGCTGCTGTGTTTATAAGAAGCAGAGTCCGGTTGAGATCCTTCTCGATCTTACGAAGGGCAAGTCCGAGCACGTCTTCCTCAGAACGAAGGGGAACTTCCTGTGTAAAATCTCCGTTGCTGATTTTCTCGGCAATGAGCACCTGATCCCGGATGCCAGCCAGCATAGTGGTAAAAGAGGCAGCAAGCTGACCGGTCTCATCTTTGGAGTTAACATCCTTTAAGTCAACATCCACATGCCCAAGAGCGATTTTATCGGCAGCCTTTACAATCTGCCCGATCGGCAGGCTGATCATGCGGGAAATTCTTAAGCCCAGGTATATGGCAATGGCTGTTCCTGCTAAAATGATGAGGCAAAGAACAACCGTCAGGATGAACGCGGTAGAATCGTTGTTTTCACTGGTCTCTTTAGCCACCCTCATCCGGACATCCACCAGCTTGTCAAAGTTGTCAAACATCCTTTGGATGTTGTCCTTCTCATTATCGAAAGCGTGTAATGCCGTGTCCTTAGACCCTTGTTTGGCTACGTTTAAGCATTTTTGGATGGAGGGATCAAAGGAATCCGTAAATAATTGAGTTGCCTCGTCTATTAAAGCGAGAGCTTCTGAATTCTTGATACTTGTCCGGTACTCGGCGGTACTACTAAGAAAGTTGTTCTTTGCTTCCACATAGCTTTTCTCCAGGGATTCCAGTTCCATGGTATCACCGGCATGGCTGGCCATAGCGTTGGCATCTGCACGAAGCTGATACAGATTTTTGGTGGCAATGATTAAGTCCTTCATGGGAACCGTCTGCTCTTTGTACAAAAAGGTGTCCTTCTTGTTGATTTGGGACATGCCCCAAACCCCTGTGATGCCGATCACAAGCATAATAAATACCATGCTGAGAAAGGCTGTAAGTAATTTTCTGGTGATGCTGAAGTCTTTGAATTTCTTCATACTGATACCTCCTAGTTTTTCATCTGCTTTTCATCTGTTTTTTATGTATAATCGTTTCCATTTGGTTTGTCATGCTCCTCAAAACACGAACTGGTGTATACATACAACGTCTGAAGCCCCGTTTTCGGTATACAATATGAATCAATATTTTGTGAACATCTCCAGGCGGCGGTTTTACCAGAATCCCGCCATCCATTTTTTGACAAATATCGACAAGGATCATTATATAATACAAGATTATTGTTTGTCAATCTAAAGAAAAAGAGTGTTAATGATAGAATATAAAAACATTTTAATAAAAAATAAAAGGTATTTTTAAAAAAAATTTGAACATTTGATTCAGAAGCTTCGACGCGGGCCAAAAGTGATTTGAAATACAAAAATATTGTGCAATATACACATGACAAATGTCATATATCTAATTACATTAGTAATAAATGCATAAAAAATATTGACTTTTTCCTTGGAGTTGTTATGATGATTACAGAGAAAGGGGGTTAAACATGAAATATCAGAAAGGGAAGAAAAAAGTTATAGTGGCCGGACATATTTCCCTGGACATTACGCCGGTATTTAACAATAGCGGTGATCAGAAGTTTTCTGCTCTTTTGCGTCCGGGAAAGCTTTTGCGTGTGGGAAAGGCACAGATATCCACAGGCGGGGCTGTTTCCAATACGGGGCTGGGTCTTCATGCCTTAGGAGCTGACGTGCTTTTGATGGCAAAGGTCGGAAATGATGACTTCGGCCTGATATTAAAAGAAAAGATCAGGCAGAGCGGATGTGAGAGCAGCATTCCGGCAGTGGAGGGGGAATCCACATCCTATACGGTGGTGATAGCTCCAAAGGGTTTTGACCGGTTTTTTATCCATGATCCCGGTTGCAATGATACGTTTTGCTGCATGGACGTGGATTTTGAGCAGGTGTCAGGGGCTTCCCATTTTCATTTTGGATATCCCACGCTGATGCGCAGATTTTACGAGAACAACGGAGAAGAACTAGTCAGCCTTTTTAGGAAGATCAAGGAGCTTTCCCTTACCACATCCCTGGATTTAACGGCAGTTGATCCTGATTCTGAGGCGGCTGGCTGTGACTGGGAGAGGATCCTGGCATCTGTGCTACCTTACGTGGATTTCTTTGTTCCAAGCATTGAAGAACTGGGGTACATGCTGGACAAAAAGTTGTATGACAAATGGCAGGAAAGGGCAGGCGGAGAGGACGTTACATCCATACTTTCCTTAAGCGAGGATGTGGAGGTCCTTGCGGACCGGGCGCTTAATCTGGGAGCAAAAACCGTATTGATAAAATGTGGGGCGGCCGGCATGTATTTAAAGACCGCACCGGAGCACTTTTTGGAAGGCTGGGGCGCAATTGCCTGTTTCCAGAACAGCTTTGTCCCTGACCGCATCCTTTCAGCTACCGGAGCAGGGGATACGAGCATTGCTGCGTTTATAAAGGCAATGTTAGATGGATCAAGACCGGAGGAATGTCTGGAGCTTGCAGCGGCAACAGGAGCTTCCTGTGTGACGGCTTATGATGCCATCAGCGGACTTCTGCCCTTTGAGGCTCTTAGAGAAAAGATACAAAACGGGTGGGAACAACAGAACATCATACACCCATAATAAAAACTATAAAACAGGAGGAAAAAGATATGCTGATCACAATGAAGGCAATTTTAGAACTGGCGGAAGTAAAAAACATAGCAATAGGGGCATTTAACATTACTTCCCTGGAAGGGATCCAGGCGGTGCTTGAAGCCTCGGAAGAATTAAACCAGCCGGTAATCCTGCAATTTGCTCCGGTGCATGAGGCCATCATCCCCATGAAGGTCATAGGTCCTATTATGCTCATGATGGCAGAAAGAGCTTCTGTACCGGTAGCAGTGCATCTGGATCACGGCGATGATTTAAGCATACTGAAGAAGGCCCTGGATATGGGATTTACTTCAGTCATGTATGACGGTTCTGCCCTGTCCTTTGAGGAGAATGCAGCCAACACACGGATCGCAGTTGAGATGGCAGGGACATACGGGGCATCTGTGGAAGCGGAAATCGGCGCCATGGGAAGACAGGAATTCTCCAGTATAGGAGAGGGAGAAGAGGGAGAAGCCACGGAAGGCTGCTATACGGACCCGGAGCAGGCGGAGAGATTTGTAAAAACCACGGGAATCGATGCCCTGGCATGCTCCTTTGGAACGGTTCACGGACTTTACATTACGGAACCTAAGCTGGATTTTGACCGGATCAGTCAGATAAAAAGCAGGATCGGACTTCCCATTGTCATGCATGGAGGCTCCGGTGTCAGTGACCAGGACTTCCGTAAGTGCATTAATAACGGCGTCCGCAAGATCAATTATTATACATACTTAGCGAAGGTAGGCGGAATGCATGTAAAAGAAAAGGCCATGGAATCGGAAGGATATGTATATTATCATGATGTGACCTTATGGGGAATTGAAGCCATGAAGAAGGATGTGCTTCATACCATAAAAGTATTTTCCAATTTGGAATAAGGAGGTTTCCGATGAAACGTTCAGAAATTAACAAAGCATTAAGGGATATGGAAGAGATGGCTAAGGCATGCGGATTTGCCCTTCCCCCATTTTGCCATTTTACGCCGGAAGAGTGGAAGAAAGCAGGCCATGACTATGATGAGATCCGTGATAATATGCTGGGCTGGGATATTACGGATTTCGGAATGGGCGACTTTGATAAGGTGGGATTTTCTCTGATCACACTGCGAAACGGAAATGTGAACATGGAGAAGTATACAAAGCCATATGCGGAAAAGCTGCTTTATATTAAGGAAGGGCAATTCGCAGCTATGCATTTTCACTGGACGAAAATGGAGGACATTATCAACCGGGGCGGAGGAAATGTGCTCATCCGTGTCTATGAGTCCACAGCAGATGGGGAATTTGCAGATACAGATGTGACCGTTCACAGTGACGGGCGGGAATACAAGGTGGCTGCAGGGACCCAGGTAAAGCTGTGTCCGGGAGAAAGCATTACCATCTATCCGGGATTGTACCATGATTTTGAACTGGAGCCGGGAACCGGTCCTGTACTTTTGGGAGAGGTTTCCATGTGCAACGACGACAATGGGGATAACCGGTTTTACCTGCCTGCCGGGCGTTTCCCGGAAATTGAAGAGGATGAGCCTCCCTACCGTCTTCTTTGCAACGAATATCCGGCAGCGGATTAAGGTGTTGGAAAACCCGGATTCTCAAGAGAGCAGCATAAGAATGTTACATTTGTCATATAAAACTCATTACATTGTGCACATGTTTTAAAAATAAACTCATGATAAGATAAAAATGTAGCAAATACAACGAACATATTGTGTACAAGGAGGAAGTAACATGAAAAAAAGCACAAAAAAATTAACGGCAATGTTGATTTGTGCAGCTCTTACAGGAATCTCTCTGGCAGGGTGCAGCAATGGGGAGCCAGAGACGAAAGCGCCTGAGACTACGGCAGCTGCCACTACGGCAGCAGAGACAAAAGCAGCAGCAGAGACAAAGGCAGCTGTAAAATCTGAATCCGGCGTCAATATGGCTGATGCCAATGTGAAGAAAAAAGATTCAAGCAAACACTACAAATTCGGATATACCTGTATGGATGGTACAAACCCTTTCTTCGTTACCATTGAGAAGACCATGCGGGAAATGGTTGAGGCCCAGGGCGATGAGCTTATTTCTGTGGACCCTGCTAATGATGTAACCCTTCAGATCACTCAGGTGGAGGATCTGATTTCCCAGAGTATTGATGCCATGTTCATGAACCCGGCGGAAGCGGAAGGCATACTGCCGGCCCTGGATCAGTTAAAGGCGGCAAATGTTCCCATCGTAGGCTTTGATACGGAAGTGGCTGACTTGTCTTATCTGATTTCCTACACAGGATCCGATAACTATAATGCCGGTTTCGTATGTGGCGAAGACCTGGTTAAGAAATGTCCGGAGGGCGGAGATATCATTGTACTTGATTCCCCTACCATGAATTCTGTAACCGACAGAACCAACGGTTTCCTGGATGCAATTAAAGGACATAACTTTAACATCGTAGCCCAGCAGGATGCTAAGGGCAACTTACAGGTTGCCATGGGTATAGCAGAAGACCTTCTCCAGGCACACGGCGATGTAGTTGCCATCTTCGGCGGCAACGATCCGACAGCACTTGGAGCTCTGGCAGCAGCCAATGCAGCAGGAATCAAGGACTGTAAGATCTACGGCGTAGACGGTTCTCCTGATATCAAGGCAGAGATGGCTTCTGGCGATTCCCTTATTGAAGGAAGCGGCGCACAGTCTCCGGTTAAGATCGCACAGTCTGCAGTCAATATTATGTATTCCTATTTAAATGGTGATAAAGTAGATGACCGTTATCCGGTAGAAACATTCCTGATCACATCTGATAATGTAAAGGATTTCGGAACAGACGGCTGGCAGTAAAAGAAATATGGAAAGTGCTGTAGGAGGGTGTCTCAAAACAGGAGAAACATTGGGTTTGGGACGCCCTCCGGGCGCTTTAAAACGGTAAATCCCAGAAGACAAAGCAATCGTTAGAACAGGCAGGTGAGTTTATGAGCGAAAAGATTCTGCTTCAGATGAAAAATATCCATAAATCCTTTCCGGGAGTAAAGGCGCTTCTAGGAGTGGATTTAGAACTCCGTACCGGTGAGGTCCATGCGCTTCTTGGGGAGAATGGAGCCGGAAAGTCTACGCTGATAAAGGTTTTAGGCGGCATTTATATAGCGGAAGAGGGGGAGATTTTCATTGATGGCCAGATGGTGATTATTGACGGGGTAAATACCTCCCATGCAAACGGTATCTCCATCATTCATCAGGAGCTGGTACTGGTGCCTCATATGACCGTAGCGGAAAATATCTTTCTGGGACGGGAGCCGGGGAAGGGCGGCTGGATCAACCATGAAGCTATGGAAAAGGACGCCCAGGAATTACTTGATGACTATCATATGAACATTCATGCAGATGCACTCGTTAAGAATTTGACGATCGCCCAGCAGCAGATGGTGGAGATCGTAAAAGCAATCTCCTATCATTCAAAGATCCTGGTTATGGATGAACCGACCTCTTCTATTTCGGATAAAGAAGTGGAGTTCCTGTTTAAGACCATGCGGGCGCTGACAAAGAAAGGCGTAGGCATCATTTACATTTCCCACAAAATGGATGAACTGGAGCAGATCTGTGACAGGGTGACCGTATTGCGGGATGGTGCTTTTGTAGGAACGGAAGTTGTTAAGGATACGACGAGAGATAAGCTGATCGCCATGATGGTCGGCCGGGAGCTGACCAAGTACTATACCCGTGATTATCTGGAACCAGGCGAAGTAGTATTAAAATGTGAAAATATTGCAGACGGAAACATGGTAAAGGGAGCCAGCTTTGAGCTGCGCAAAGGAGAAATCATAGGATTTGCAGGACTTGTGGGGGCAGGGCGCAGTGAAGCCATAAAATGCATCTTCGGCCTTACCCCGGGTTCTACCGGAACGATTTACGTGGAAGGCAGGGAAGTGAAAATCAAATCTCCCGTTGATGCCATGAAATACGGAATCGCTCTGGTGCCGGAGGACAGGAAGCAGGAGGGAATTTACAAGGTGCAGACCGTCCGCTTTAACTCTACCATTGAAGTGCTTAAATCATTTATAAAAGGAATCTGGGTGGATTCAAAAAAGGAAGAAAAGATCACTCAGGAATATATTGATATGATGGACACCAGAACTCCGTCTCAGGAGCAGTTAATGGGAAACTTGTCCGGCGGAAACCAACAGAAGGTCATGATCGGCAGATGGCTTGCCACTTCTCCTAAGATCCTGATTCTTGACGAGCCTACCAGAGGCGTGGACGTTGGGGCAAAATCAGAGATCTACGGGATCATGAACGAGCTGGTAAAAGACGGCATGTCGATCATCATGATTTCCTCCGAGCTGCCGGAGATCTTAAATATGAGCGACCGGGTTTATGTCATGTGCGACGGCAGGGTCACAGGCTGTTTCAGCCATGAGGAGAGCGTCACTCAGGAAGAGATCATGAAGCTGGCAGCAAAGTAGGAAAGAGGGGAAAATCAAATGGCAACAAGACTTCAAAAAAACATAAAACAATACTTAAAAGACAATATCGGTATTATCGGGGCATTGCTGATCCTGTGTATTTTCTTATCCGTATTTCCAAAGACAAGCGGTGCCTTCCTGACACATAAGAATATGTTCAATGTGCTGAGGCAGATTTCATCGAACTTATTCCTGGCATGCGGCATGACTATGGTCATCATTTTGGGAGGCATCGATCTTTCCGTCGGTTCTATCATCGCTTTGTCCGGCTGTGTAGCTGCCGGCTGTGTGGCCCGCTATAACCTTCCCATATTTGCTGCTGTCATCATTGGCATCCTCATCGGCATGGCAGTGGGCATGATGAATGGTGTGGTCATTTCCAAAACCACGATTCCGCCTTTTATAGTGACCCTTGCTACCATGAACGTGGCAAAGGGTCTGGCATATGTCTATACCGGCGGTTCACCTGTGCGGGTGGTTACAAAGGAATGGCAGTTTCTCGGCGCCGGTTACATCGGAGGAGTTCCAACGCCAGTCATACTTCTGGTATTTGTCCTGATCATAACTGCGGTTATTATGAACAAGACTAAGTTGGGGCGCCATATCTACGCAGTGGGCGGCAACGCCCAGGCGGCGAAATTTTCCGGCATCAGCACAGCCAGGGTAAAGCTTCTGGTTCATACATATTCCGGTATTATGGCGGGTCTTGCCGGCGTGGTATTGGCCTCCCGCATGTACTCCGGGCAGCCTACAGCAGGTGACGGAGCGGAAATGGATGCCATTGCAGCAGTAGTGGTAGGAGGTACTTCCATGGCAGGCGGTTCCGGAAAGATCGGCGGAACCATTATCGGCGGCCTTATTATCGGTGTTCTAAACAACGGGCTGAATCTGATGAATGTCAATTCCTTCTGGCAATATGTAGTAAAAGGAATCGTCATACTCCTGGCTGTATTCATCGACTATTTAAGAAATAAAAAGAAGGATTAAAACCCACATCCTTACAAGAAGCGTTTCCTTAACGGAGAGACGCTTTTTGTGATATCCACGAAAGCAAAGAGCAGTGCGAAATAGGACAGGGAAAGATTTTCGTTTTGCCTGCACATAAGAAAATCTTTCCCTGTCCTATTTCATAGGGCGAATGCCCGTGAGCGAACGAATCCTCAGGATTCGTTCGCTGCACTGCGGATGTATGATATAATGAAAAAAACCGCATTTGAGGAGTGAAATACATGAAGATGAGGACATGGCGATTCATTCTGGTCATAGCAATATTGGCCCTTTTGCCCGGATGCAGAAGAAATGAGTTAGACCCCAGACAACACGAGGCCCTCCTTTTTGGGGCGACCTATATGACAAGGAACAACCCTTATTTTGACGTCTTGAACCAGGGAATCGAAGAAGTGGTTGTAGCCAACGGGGATATTCTTCTCACCAGGGACCCCCTACAGGACCAGGAGAAACAGAATGAGCAGATTTTGGAATTGATTCATGAGGGAATCTGCATGCTGTTTATAAATCCTGTGGACTGGGAGGCTGTTACCCCTGCCCTTGATGCCTGCAAAGAGGCAGGAGTTGCCGTCATCAATGTGGATACCGCGGTAAAGGACCGGGATTCTGTCATATCCATCATAGAAACGGATAATTATCAAGCAGGGCAGATTTGCGCCCTGGATATGATGAAGAGGAAGAAATCCGCCAATATAATAATCCTGGACAATCCCATACAAATGTCCATCACCTACCGTTCCCAGGGATTTACCGATGCAATTGCAGGCAATGACAATTACCGGGTGGTATACCGTCATGCAGCTGCCGGTGAAATTGAGGTGTCTTCCAAAGTGATGGAGGAAATTTTGCGTAAAAACATTGACTTTGATGTCATCCTGGGCGGCAACGATCCAACGGCTCTGGGAGCTCTCGCGGCTTTGCAGCAGGCAAGGCGGGAGGAAGGAATCCTGATCTACGGGATCGACGGTTCCCCTGATTTTAAATCGATCCTGGATATGGGCTATGTAACCGGAACCAGCGCCCAAAGCCCTAAGTCTATCGGCAGGGTGGCGGCGGAAACGGCTTACGGGTATCTGGCAGGTGAACCGGTGGAAAAATACATAAGCCTGCCCAGCACATTGATTACAAAGGACAATCTTGATAATTACGAAATTGACGGTTGGCAGTAGGTAGAAGAGATGGAAGCAGAAAAAATTAACAGCCGGATCGGCCTCCTTCAGGTGGGGATTCTGGCCTTAAACATGATCTCGGTCATGGGGATCAGCATATTTATTTACCGGACTATTGAAAAAATCCGCAGGGCGTACGCTGCAAGGGAATTCTTAAACGGGATCCAGGCGATCGTATGGTATCCTTATGCAAAAATCTGGCTCTGTGCCCTTCTTTTAGGACTGCTGACCTTAAGCATGGTGATTCGCGACCGTTTGTTTCCCAATAACAGCAAGGTCATCCTTACCAGCTTGGTAGCAGATTTCATCATTTGCTTTATGATCATCATTCTTTTAAATTTTAACTATAACGGGATCCTGCTTCTGGTATTTTCCAATGTCATCATGTATGTGAAGAACGGGAAATCCAGATATATCCTGGCCGCCGTTGCCATCGGAAGCTTTATATTGGCAGATTATGAGCTATTATCCATTTCCTACCGTCTGTATTCCATCCAGGATTACATCTCTTATTACAGCGCATCGGTACAGCAGTACCTTTTAAGCGTATACAACATTTTAATATCATTAAATGTCATTGTGTTTGTTGTATACTGTGTTAACATCATCAACGAGCAGCAGGGAAATTTAGATGAGATTCACGGACTCAATGAAAAGCTTCAGGAGGTCAATGAGCAGCTTCAAAAATATTCTCTTATGGCTGAAAAAATGGCTGAAACAAGGGAGAGGAACCGTCTGGCCAGGGAAATACATGACACCCTGGGCCATACCCTGACCGGGATCGCAGCTGGGATCGATGCCTGCCTTGCCATCATCGGGACTTCCCCGGAGCAAACAAAGAAGCAGCTGGAGCTGATCTCCAAGGTCACCAGAGACGGGATAAAGGATATCCGCCGCTCGGTGAGCGAATTAAGGCCGGATGCCTTGGAGCGTTTCAGCCTGGAATATGCGATTAACAAAATGGTCACGGATATTAATGCGGTCTCAGAAACCAGGATCTATTTTGATTGCAGGGTCCAGAACCTAAAGTTTGATGAAGATGAGGAAAATGCCATCTACCGTGTGGTTCAGGAAGGGATCACCAATGCCATGCGCCACGGACATGCCAGGGAGATCTGGATCACCATGAAAAGAGAAAATCAGGACATCCTGATTCAGATTAAGGATAATGGGATCGGCTGTAAGGAAATGAAAAACGGTTTCGGAACAAAGCACATGAAAGAGCGGATCCGAATGTTAAGCGGAGTTGTGACGTTTGATGGAAGCGATGGGTTCATCGTCAATGCAAGAATACCGATTCGGAGGGGGGAGACTTATGATTAAAGTATTGATTGCGGATGATCAGGAATTGATTCGTCAGAGCCTGCAGATCGTATTAAACAGCAGGCAGGACATGACGGTGACCGATGTGGCTGCAGATGGCCAGGAGGTGATCCGGTGCGTGAGGAAGAACGTGCCAGATGTGATTTTAATGGATGTGCGGATGCCAAAGATGGACGGAGTGCAGTGCACAAAGATCATTAAGGAAAGCTATCCACAAATTAAGATCATTATACTGACCACCTTTGATGATGACGAATACGTGTATAACGCGTTAAAATACGGGGCAAGCGGGTACATGCTGAAAGGGGTTTCCATGGATGAGCTGGTAGGAGCCATTACAACGGTTTACAATGGCTGGGCGATGATTAATCCGGATATTGCAACAAAGGTACTGCGTTTCTTTTCTCAGATGGCCCAGGCGGATGATACCATATCTGTCCGGGAGAAAAATATGGACGAACTGACTAAAACGGAATGGAAGATCATCGCCCAGGTGGAGAAGGGGGCCAGCAACAAGGAAATAGCAAAGGCCTTGAACCTTTCTGAGGGAACGGTCCGCAATTACCTGAGTACGATTTTAAACAAGCTGGATTTAAGGGACCGCACCCAGCTGGCGATCTGGGCTGTCCAGACCAATGTAAGAAAGCGGATAGAAACTTAGTATATAAATAGAAGAACAAAGGGGAAACAGGAATGGGGAAGTGGAGAAAGCGCCTTTGCATGAGTGCCTTCATAGGGGCGCTGACTGCAGCGGCCTTGATTTACCGCGATCAGCATAGGGAAACAGTTCTGGAATTCGGCATGTTCACAGGGAGCAACTGGGATGTGGCCAGTGCCAACAGCTTTAAGATCATAGACAAAGCGGTGAAACGCTTTGAGGAATCTCACCCCAATGTGAAGATCCATTATTACAGCGGAATTGCGAAAGAGGATTATTCGGAATGGTGTGCCCGCAAGCTTTTGGAAGGGGAGATGCCGGATGTGTTCATGGTTCTGGATTCGGACTTTGACAAGTTCACTTCCCTGGGAGTTATGAAGGATTTAGATGAGCTGATGACAGGAGATAATACCTTTCATAAAGAGGATTTTTTTACCACGGCCTTGAATACGGGGCAACGCAATGGACGTCAGTATGCTCTTCCCTATGAAACAGTACCCACTCTCATGTTTGTAAATAAATCTCTGCTGGCAAAGGAGAAGATCCAGATGCCGAGGGAGGACTGGACCTGGGAGGATATGTATGAAATATGCAGGAAGGTGACAAAAGATACGGATAAGGACGGACTTTTGGATCAGTTCGGCACTTATAATTACAGCTGGCGGGATGCGTTTTACACCAGTGGAGGAAAACTGTATGACGAAAACCAGGAACAGATTTCCTTTACCGACAGCCGGGTCCTGGACGCAATCAAATATATCAAACGGCTGAATGACCTAAACCAGGGACAGAGCGTTACCCAGGAAGATTTTAATGAGGGTAGGGTCGCGTTCATGCCACTGACCTTTGCGGAATACCGTACCTATAAGACCTATCCTTACCGGATCAAAAAGTACACCAGGTTTCAGTGGGACTGTATCACTTTCCCGGCGGGAAGGGAAGGAAAAAACATATCGAAGGTAGATGCACTATTGATGGGGATCAACAGCAAGACAAAGCATGAAAGATTGGCATGGGAATTTTTGAAACAGCTGACCTATAGTACGGAAATGCAGATGGATGTATACTTATACTCTCAGGGAGTTCCAGCCTTAAAGAGTGTAGCTTCCTCTAAAGAAGGGGCAAATATCATACAGGAGGACATGGATGAGGGAGAACAGGTAATCAGCAGCACCCTGCTGTATAATGTCATTGAGGATGGTATCATTGAGTCTAAGCTATTGCAGTACCAGCAGATCATGAATCTGGCCGATGGGGAGGTATCCAAGATTCTGCAGGAAAATAAAAATGTTGACAGCAGCATAAAAATATTTCAGAGAACGGTCAGTAAATATTTGCAGCAGCAGAAATAAATTGGCGTGATGCGACCCGGTTACTCCGCTATAGATGAAGAGTATATCCGCAAAAAAAGTACGTCAAGGCTTAAATGTACGCAATGAAGCTTCAATTGGTCAATTTGGTTAATCTCACTTATCACGTCACCTATTACATTCATTTTCAAAACACAAATTCAGGGCATTAAAAACCGTGCTCATGGCATTGATACCCTACGCGTAGACAATGAATGTTATATTTATATTGTGTAATTGGGCGAAAGGATATGGCTGCTTAACGAATCATTGGATGGTTGGATACTATTATGTTATATAATATAGGTAACGAAAGGAAGGATATTTATGAGCCGGGAAAGCAGCAATCGTGTTAAAATTAACAGGATAAATATTGTCGTTGACTGTGCTGATGCAGGTATTATGGCTGATTTTTATAGTAAGCTTTTGGGATGGGAATGGACGCATCCGCAGGCAAACGGCTGGGCCGCTATTACATCTCCTACAGGTTCAGTAATTGCGTTCCAAGAGGTGGAAGGCTATAACCCTCCTGTTTGGCCGTGGGAACCGGAAAGACAGGGGCAAATGCTTCATCTTGATTTATTGGTAGACAATCTTGATGAAGGAGTGAAACATGCGATTGAATGTGGTGCAAAAGAAGCGGGTTATCAATTTTTTAATACATCCAGAACCATGTTGGACCCTTCCGGTCATCCTTTTTGTATTGATACCGAGGATTAGGAAACTGAGCAATAAGTTGGTCTGAAAAATCATTCTTGATTACTCATCAGACTTGGAGAACCATAATAACCCTGAATGGTATTACGCAAATAAAAGGTTTGTTCATTGCCCATAGAGAAAGGATGTATATTATGCCAAAGCAATTATTAAGAGATGTAAATATTTTCCCTACTTCTGAAGTTATCCATGAAGCATTGAGGGAAGCCTCCGTATCATATGAACAGTTTCTGTACAGGCTGTCAGAGTCTTTTCCCGAAATGTCACTTGACTGGCGGTATTACAAGGATGGGAAGGCATGGCTTTGCAAAGGCAGCAAACGGAAAAAGACTATATTTTGGCTTTCTGTTTGGGAAGGCTTTTTCAAGTTATCTTTTTTCTTCACTGAGAAGACATGCTCTGGCGTAATGGATTTGGAGATCGCAGAAGAATTAAAAATGCAGTTGCGAAATGCCGCAATGATCGGAAAACTAATACCACTTATTTGTGATATGAGCGATGAGTGTCAGTTAGAGGACTTATTTACCGTAATGAAATATAAAGCGGCTTTGAAATAATGTATTTCCGCTTGACGACTGCCCAATTTACTTCTTCATTGGGTGTCTACTAAATTGTATCCTCTTTTTTCTATTCATCTCTTACATGGTAAGGATAAATGCCATAATACCGTTGGCTCCATGTCTAATTAAGTTGAAAATTATTTTTGATGGAAAGGTTGATTTTTATATTTACATCCTTGATTTACTGGTTTATAATGACAGATATAATTTTTTTCTAAAGTACTTGTCTTTTATTCTAATTCATTATTTTATCATTTTCAATTTCAAATAAATCATATTAAAATCCCATATCATATAATATCTGATTCCCAAGTCATCATCGCTGTATTCCATTCTTGCAACCAAATATCTGAAATGTTATAATTCTTATAACCCGTACTCACAGATATATGTAATGAGCCGGCTTTTAGTATTAATCTGGCTTTGCGGCAATATCATTATGAATTTATGTGTGCACAGGTTATACAGTATCTGACGTGCAAAAACAAAAATACAAGCTTCGTTGTGACCTCACAGGTGATGTTCTGCGGAATCCATTTTTCAGCAGGATATCATAAATAATGCCTCCTGTTGTTGATATAGAATTTTAAGAACAATAAGAGGAGGTTTTACAAGTGGAGGAAAGTCTCATAAGAGAATTATATTCAGCCGGCATAAATGCAGAGTATGATGAACATGCGAAAAAACTATTGGCTCAGAAGATTATACTGGCTCACATTCTTGTAAGCACGGTTTCTGAATTTGCAGAAATGGAGCCTGAACATGTGGTTCCTCTTATTGAAGGGGTACCGGAAGTATCAATGGTTCCCGTAAATCCAGGAGAAACAAACTCTCTGAAAGAAAACTTGAGCAATGGAGAAAAGGGAGTTATGCCTGCTATCTCCGGGATTAACACAGAGAGCCAGATTCCTTATGAAGGCAGGGTTAATTATGATGTTCATTTCTTTGTCTGGGCCCCGGGAAAAAGGGGAAAGATGAAGATGATACTGGATGTTGAGGCTCAGAAAAATTTTTATCCAGGTTACCCAATTGTCACTAGAGGAGTTTTCTATACGTCCCGTATGATTTCTGCTCAGCTGGATACAGAATTTAAAATTCCTAATTATGATGATATTAAAAAGGTGTACTCCATTTGGATTTGCATGAACTCGTCAGAAAGAGTCGGCAACACCATTACGGAGTTTGGAATGAATAAGAGAGAGATTGTAGGAAAGTCTGGTGATATGGGAAGGTATGATCTGCTCGGCGTTATAATCGTGGGTCTGCCGAAGGAACTTGCAGGGGAAAACGACGGATCAAAGCTGCATAGACTCTTAGGAACTTTATTTTCCTCCCGTTTATCAGCAAAAGAAAAAGGGAAGATTTTATCAGAAGAATTTAATATACCAATGGAATCTGATTTAGAAAGGAGGATCAATATTATGTGTAATTTAAGCGAAGCGATTGTGGATGAAGCGATTGAAAGGGGCTGGAAAGAAGGGCTGGAAAAGGGGATTGAGCAAGGAATAGAGCAAGGAATAGAGCAAGGAATAGAGCAAGGAATAGAGCAAGGAATAGAGCAAGGAATAGAGCAAGGAATAGAGCAAGGAATAGAGCAAGGAATAGAGCAAGGAATAGAAAAGGGACTTGAAAAAGGACTAGAACAGGGAATGGAGCAATTAATTGCCAACTTTCTACATAATGACAATCATATAAACCTGGCAGTTAAAATGTTGGGAGTGCCGGAAAAAATGGTACTCTCGGTTGCTCTAAGAGAAGGGATTAAGGTTGTGAGCTAAATACTTTAAGGAAGATTTATGAAGAGGGTTGATTATACGTAGTATGACAGTAGGAAAATCATTGAATGATTTTCCTACTGTCTGTTTGTTCCTGCAGTGCAGCATCTTCAGCTGTTACTTATCAAAATGCTTTCTCCACAATATGCCCGAAGATGTCAGGCCTAGAAGTGCCGAGATGATAAGAAATCCGTAAATTATGATATCATCGGACATGTCATCACCGGTTTTTGGAAGGCCAATCGGATGGAGCTTTCCATTTGAACCTACGATATAGCCAAGAGGTACTTCACCATAAACATCATATAGCTCTTGGGGGGTCATCTCTTCCCTGGGTTTTACTTCGGTCGTTGGTGTACCTGGCTCGGTAGGCTCGGTTGGATCTGGCTTTGTCGGATCCGGCTGTTTGGGCTTTACGGAAGGTGTCTTTCCGCCACCGCCACCGCCTGAGCTAGTGGGTTTGCGGTATGTGTTGGTAAATGCAGCAATTGATGTTTCAAGTGTACGGATAATGCCTGAGTCTCCTGTTTGTGCGGCAGTGTATCTTTCAGAGGTATAGTTGGCTTCTGTCACCTGATATTTGGTTCCGTCGGGTAATCCGGTGATGGTGATGCTTTCCCCGTCGGCAAGTGAGATCTTATCACCGCTTTTGATGGTTCCGTCAGAAACTCCCTTTCCCATATAGGAATAGGTACCACTTGCGTTAAAGGTTACAGTGAAATCAAACTTCTTTTTGGTATCAGCGCCGCTTCCTGCAACTGTCTTGCTGATGGTCAGGCTACCGGGCAAAATCTTCGTGTTGATGAAGGCAGCTACATGTTCCTCATCTGTCCTGATGGTACCGGTTGAGCCTATAGATGCGGTAGAATATCCGTTTGTAGAATAATCTTTTTCGATTACCGTATAGTCCGTGTCTTTTGGAAGTCCGGTTATGGTGGCGCTTTGCCCGTCAGCGATAGAAATTGTACCGCCGCTCTTAATGTGTTTCGCCAGAGAATCTCCTGTAATGGTGTAGCCATAGGAGCTGTCATCTGGTGTACCGTCCGGTTTTGTGAAGGTAACAGTGAACTCAAAAGGACCGGTTTCGTTGCTGTTTCCGGCAACAGTTTTTTTGATAGTCAGACTACCAGGAAGATATTTTGTGTTTACGAAGGATGCTGTCTGCACTTTGTCGGTTTCAATTTTACCGGACGAACCAGTGGAGGCAGAGGAGTATCCGCTTGCGGAATAATCTTTTTCAGTTACCGTATAGATTGTATCCATTGGAAGTCCGGTTATGACGGCGCTTTGCCCGTCAGAGATAGAAAGTGTACCGCCGTTCTTGATTTGTTTCGTTATAGCATCTCCTGTTATGGTGTAGTCATAGGAGTTGTCGTCAGAGGTACCGTCCGGCATTGTGAAGGTAACTGTGAACTCAAATGGACCGGTCTCATTGGTGTTTCCAGCAACCGTTTTGTTGATGACCAGGCTACCGGGCAGATATTTTGTGTTGTTAAACTCAGCTGTCTGTGTCTTATTAATTTCGATAGTACCATGCTCACCTGAAAAGGTAGTCTGATAACCATCGCCGGTGTAGTCAGATTCAGTTACCAGATAGGTGGTATCCTTCGGAAGTCCGGTTATTGTGATACTTTCATTATGCTTAAGCTGAACCGTTCCAAGACCGTTCGTGATAATAAGCTGGCCGTTTTCTTTATTGCCGGAGCCTATATAGTTGTAAGTGCCGTCTATATTTTGGCCGATAAGCCTAATGGTGAAATTAAAATCTTTGTTGATATCACCTGCATTGCCATCAACCATTTTGCGTATGGATAGATTGCCAACTGTGTCTGGTTGGTAGTTTATAACTGTTAGAACCTCACCCGCTGTTTTTCCTGCTACCGTAGTAATGGTTTTATTATTTGAATCCTTTGCAACGGTCACAATATAAATCATATTGTCTGATTCATAGGTGTCAGGAACCGTTGTTTCCTTTAAATAGTAGGTAAACGCAGGATCGCCAAAAGCTTTTGGCGCAGGAATCGGGTTGATTCTCAATGTACCATCCGGCCGCATGATGCTGGTCAAAACAGGGTTTTGAAGTGTTTTATCTGTGTATAATGTAAACACAGCGCCGTCAATGATCTGATTCTGAGTATTAACCTTACGGATGTCAATGTAGCCATTGCGCACCAAGGTCGCGCTGGCATGAGAACTATCGACTTGATAAGAGGCATTGGTGCCAGTACCATCGATTGAACTGCCAGACACGGAGACCTGATTCTTTAAGCTGGTGCCGACATTACCGGTTACCTCGGTCGTATAAACGATCAGATATAACTTGCCGTCTGTAGGGGTAAAGGTCAATACGCGCGAATCTTTATCATACGAGATTCTGTCCTGCAGCTGCTCCGTGGTTAACACATTTCCTCCTGAGGTTGGAAATGCTCCATTTATCATCTGATCATACTCTGTGATATGGAAAGCGGTAAGATTCAGGGAGCCGTTCCGTTCAAAAGGAAGTTCAAGTCCTACGGGTATTTTATCCGTGATTTTTATATTTTTCAAATCCGGTAAATCATAGGGATTAAATTTAATTGTCCACTCCAGTGGTTCTTTGCTCGTATTTACATTTTTAATCAGGAATTGAGTTGATACTTGAACCGATGTTGTAGTTTCCGGATTCCATTTATTATCACCTTCTGCAGTCATCTTGACCGTGTTTGTCGCAGTTTGATATGGATCGGTTCTTCCATTTGTATATGATGCCTCCAGATATTTTAAATACTGGTCGTCAGAGAGCTGTGCCTTTACTAAAATGTAATAGGCTTTATCCAGTTTTTTGAACACAAATGTTGCATTTTGGCCGGAAATATTAGTGCTTTCAATAATCTCCGAATCATCCGTAACCGGAGTATCGCTGCTTGTATAAAGCTGATATTTCACATCAGAACCTATGTCAACAAACGACCAGCCAACGGGTAATGTATCTGTCACTGTCACCTTGCCCAGTTTTCCGTTTTCAATGTCTGCACCAGTCAGGTCAAAGCCATCCTTATTAATGTTTAAGCGGAATACTGCGGTCTTATCCAGTGAGTTAAATCCATTTCCACTATCGCCAACAGTCTTTGTTCCGGCTTTAAGTACCTGCTTGCTTAAAACGCTGCTGTTATAAATGGTTCCGGCATTTCCGTCATCTAAATGTACTGTTCCATAATACAGGGAAGCAGTATTGCTGATATCTTTGCCTGTATTTGCGGCAAAGATGTTCGGATCGAGAACCTGTGATTTGAAATTATAAGTGTATGCCTTGTCAGTATTGAACCCACTGACCACAAGAAGGTCACCTACGCGTGTAGAACTTACCATAACTGGTTGGATGGTAAAATTCAGACCATTCTTAGTCCAGTTTTCATTCTCGGTCCCACTTTCATTAACAACTTTCTGACCATACATTGGTGCTATCTTTTTGTATTCTTCGCCAACCAAAGTATTAAGGTTTGTGCTGTCCAGGTTTACAGAGTTACCGTAAATCAAAAGGTCGTATACTTTAAGGCTTGAAGTGTCATGAAAGCCTGATTGTTTTTTTAAGTCAACGGTTACTTTCCATTCGATTTGGCGCAAGGGATAATTCGTTGATACATAACCTTTTGTAAGGCTGTCAAAACCAATGCCTACATCGGCGCTATCCGAAAAGGTTCCATTTGGTTTACCGGTCCAAGTCAGTGTCGCGGTGTTGTGATAGGTTTTAACTGCCCCTACATATGCATCATTTGCGACATCACATACAATCGTCAGCCGAACTTTCTTGCTGGTAGTTCCAGTCAGCGTATACTGTCCGCTCCCGGGTTCCGTTGTATAGGTTGGTACATTAGTCAGCCCATCGCCGGCAGTGAGTTCTGCCCATGTATCTGCCGCTGATTCATATTCCCATTTCGCTGACTTCCAGCTTAATCCTGCAGGGCTGGTGGGAAGATTATCAGTGATGGTCAAGTCCTGTAAGGGTATCTGATCTTGATTAACGGTGATAGTCCATGTAATCGTGCGGTCATTGGGGTTATATGTACCTTCACTCAGCCCGTCTCCTGGCTTACCCTCTTTTTTTATCAAATTTTTTCTTTGAATGGTTATTGGAACAGTATTTGTATTAACCAGCGTATCTTTTCCGAACTTTGCGGTATTATTGATTGTACCGCCATTGATCAGCATCTCCGCAGGAATCATCGTGCGAAAGGTGATGATCTGTTCTCCTTTCACATCTCCAAATTCATAGGATAACAGATTACTGGCATCAGGAATGACCTTAGGACTTGGTTCACTGCCATTGATCATAAACGAATCTTCCACATACTCACCAACATTCGTCAAATGGTCCTGGAATTTATAGCCAAGTAAAGAAATGTCGCTGCCCTTCTTTGCGTTTACTTTGACAGTCCATTCAATTTGTGTCTTGTCATCGGAAAGCCGGCCGGTTTTGCTCTGGGTCTGTGTGATTGGAATCTCCGGTGCCTTGACAGTAAACTCCTTTCCTAAAATGTAAACATTGTTTTTTGGGTTTTCTTCCGTTACGTCGGAGCCGGTGTATTTCATGGTGGCACCGAATTCACAGTTGACATTTGATATGCCCGGATCCTTAAGTACCTCTCCATTAAAGTCGATTCTTACCTGACTATTCTCGAAAGTAAGAGTCCCTACCTTTTCTCCGTTAAACGTTAAATTAAGTGTTGGGGAACCTACGATTGTTATGTTGTCATCCAGCTTCAGTATTGCAAAGTCTCCATAGCTAACGTACTGGTCTGGATCGCTTATGCCATCTCCCTCAACCGGTACATCAAAGGAACCTTCTGCTGTAAAATTCTGTCCAGCAATGATTTCTGTGACAGATGAACCATTCTGCTTGATTGATATGGTTAAATTACCAAGTAATTCTGTTACATCCTTTGGTACCATATCCATAAATTCCGGCTGAAGACTTACTATGCCGGAAGGCGTGGAAGCGTTGGAATCTGTGGCTGTGGTTGGTTCATTCACCTGGCCTTCATCCAATTCTTCCGTTTCATCCGGTTCATCCGTGGGATTGGTTTTTTCCTCTTCCCCGGATGAATCCGGCTTATGCGCCTGACTACCGGTAGCGACGTTGTCATGGTTACTGATCTCAATTACACTGTCAGAACTGTCATTCAATGTATCCAGTCCTCCAGCCCAAACATTGTTGAGCGGCGAAAACACGTTCAGTACCATCATTAGTACCAACAGCCAGCTTACCAGCCGTCTTTGTTTACTTATTTTCAATCTCATTCCTCCTTTTAGTACTGCCTTTCATTGAATTTCAGGCATATGCCTGAGAATTGCGGCTTTGTATTTATAGTAATTCTTCCGCTGATTCGAATTTAGCGCAAAGAATCCTACGAAGATTATATAAAGCTGCCTTACTTGACGCTTGAAAGTTTTTAAAAAAAGTTACGGGAAAATAGACAAGAATGAAAAAATAAGTAACATTATTTTCCAAAATAGGAAAAGCAGGGTAAAAGGTTACACTGAAATAGACAAAAGAGAAAAATCATGTTACAATATTTTCCAGAATATGGAATAGTGGGGGAGCAAGTGATGAAAACCGGTAAATTGCTGGAAGAGCTGATCGATATTGCAAAGACGCCGAAAACAGACTTTGCAATCAGCATGAATATGACTCCTAGTGGATTAAGTAAGATCTTAAAAGGAGGACGGCTGCCTTTTTTAAAGGAGAAGAGAGCATTCAGCAGACAGGCTGCTGCCTATTTTGCCGAGATTCTGTATGGCCATGGCTGTTATTTGAAATTTATTCATATCTTTCCGGTCATATATAATTTCAGTTCCAGGTATGAACTGGAAATATTTCTGGCCTATGCCATAGAATATGCTTTTGATAAAGATTTTGACGAGGAGAACAATGGGAATCTGGGTTATCCGGACAGGGAAGCCAGCTTTCTGGGGAAAAAGACCATTCTGAACATGTTTTGTGTGCTTGTTTCCGATCATATCATGGTTAATCATGATATTCCCCTTGAGTTTTACAGTACCCTTTCTTTTTTTGACCAGTCATATTCCGATATTTTCCAAAGAATAAAAATATCAGGCTCCCGGAAGCGGGAAAGAGCTGTCTTTAACCACTATTTTGATATGTCCGTGATTGAGGCGTCAGCCCTCAATAATAATACTGATATACTTTCCTCCATAGTCGGAGCACAGGAGTATGTAGACTTAAATTTATGGAAAATCACAAAAGAAATGAATTGCACCTTTTTACTTTTAAAGGGGCAATTTCTTCTGATCTTCAGTTTACAGCTGGATGGGATGCCCCTTATGACCTTTGTCAGCCATAAAGGCTATTTAAACGTCTTCTATAATTCACTGGTAAAGAAGGATGCTAAGAAAATAAGCTATAGCGGAAGAGAAGCAGTTACTGTTCTGGAAGCAGATTCTTCTATTCTAACCAGGCTTATGGATATGCATGTGGAAGCTGTATATAATTTTATATCCATTGGTTATTTGATCGGAGAAAAGGATTTGGAATCTGTGAACGGGAGGGCAGTCTCAAAAAGAGCCATTCTGGAACTTTTTCGTAGAATACTGGATAAGGAAACTGCTTTTTTCGTGACTGTGGATGCGATGATTGGTTTTTGCTCTACGGGAAAAGCGATTGTACCTCTTTTTGGCGTCGTGGACTTTCCGCCCGAGGAGCGTATCCCATACCTACAAAGGTTTAATACTTTTATTAATGATAAAAGTTCTGATAAAGTCAGGATCGTGAACAGTGAACAGCCGAAAGCGGCAGTATTCTGTTTACAGGGGTTAAATCTGATTTATACGATTGACCATGATTATAAAAATGAAAAAATCCATTGCTTTGAAACGGATCTTTTTCAGTTGATTTTAAGCAGGGAAACATCAGAAAGTACGATGAAATTACTGGATTTCAGCCCTGACTTATGGCTGGCGTATCTCGATGAGATGTCCAGGAACCTTGGCAGATCCGCTTTATAAAAATGTATAGGAGGTTCCCAAGGCTAAGGTATACGCCTGAAACTGCATTTTAGAGACTGCTGAAAATATTATAAAACGGAATAAGATTATAACATTCAAAGAAAACCGGTGCCAGGATTTGAGTCCTGACACCGGTTTATTTAATTAAGAAATTATTATTCTGGCTTATCCTTGGTATTCTGACATTTTTACCTGAAGTACGTGAACCCGAACTTTGATGAAGGATCTGATGAATATGAAATTCAGTTCTGTTTTCTTTAACGTTTTTGCAAGAATAAGATAAGAATTTTATAGCAGAAAGGGTCAGAGTATGGTAAGGAAATGTATATGATGACAACTGGTGCCAGATATGGAAAAGTACTGACTTTCTTATTTTATACTTGTAAAGTACACAGTTTCTCAATATGTGGATCAACATTGCTATTTGCTTTCCCCACCAAGGCGTGTTTTCAAGGCTTTGATGGTGTCAAGCAAATATAGCTGTTCGTCTTCTGATAATCCCTTAATTACTTCATATAATTCAGTTAATATCTTTGCCCTCTGATTTATTCTTGCAGTGTTCTCCATCTCCCCCGAGCCATTCATTAGCCAGTCTTTGTTTATATTAAGGGTCTGGCAGATGGCATTTATGACTATAGTTTGTGGCTCTGTTTTATTTTTTTCTAAATTGAATATAACACCACGCGATACTCCAATAGTTTCAGCTAAGGAATCTTGGGTAAACCCTTTATTTTTGCGGGCATGTTTTAGGCGTCCGCCTAATGTATCCATTGAAATCACCTCAAGGGAATTATACACCGCAAATAATTCATTGTCAATGCGGCTTAAAAAGCGTTGACAGTGAAAAAAATCCTATGCTATAATTCATTCATAAGGCAAAAATGAGAGGGGGTTATGCCGTGTCAAAGCAAAATGAAGATATAGAGCTGATAGATGAGATTATTGAAAATGTAAACGGGCTGCAGCTTGAATATCAGGAATTTTTTTTGGAAATCGCTAAAGGAATGGCGTTTACAAAGAGCTGTTTAAACAAACAGATTGACGGCGAAACCGACAAGCCAAAGACTGCTTAACCACCGCAGGAACAGTGGTGTAGTTTGGAGCAAAAAGACTGCTGTTTATGCATTAATCAATACAAATTGAGAAAAATGGGATAAAGTTATGTTGAGAAAAATTGTTAATTAAATAAAGGATATAACCAAATCAATATACAGCAGGAAGCGGGTTTATGTAAATATGAAGAGGTCAGTAAAAACTTATCGGCCAAAACATGCCGCAGCAACGAATTACTCCAGCCAGTCATTCTGGCTCTCACTTATAAAATGTACTGTGACTGCGGTGGCGGTAGCGGTGATTTTTAATACAATGTTTGGAATTGCAGCTGTATCAGGGACCTCGATGGAACCGACTCTTTATGATGGGGATATAATCATATTTTGGAAACAATCAAGTTCATATGAAAGAGGGGATATTATATTTATTAAGGCAAATGGACGGGAAGATTACGTCAAGCGAATCTGCGGTATTTCCGGAGATGTGCTGGGGTTTGATGATGATAATGGACTTTTTCTTTTAAATGGAGAAGTACAAAAAGAGCAGTATATCTATGAAAGGACTTATGGGAAGCCGAAAATCGGTTATCCGCTGAAGGTTTCCGAAGATCAGTTTTTTGTTATGGGAGATCACCGAAGTGATTCACTGGACTCCCGCAACTACGGCACTGTAAGTAAAAAACAGATCAATGGAAAAGCTCTCATCCTATTTCGTGGCAGGTTATAAACGTATGAAATTATTGAAGGCAGAGGTACAGTATGAGAAAAAAATGTAATTGGCACATTGGCCTTTCGCTGTTGCTGGTAGTGGTGCTGATTATAGGATTGCTGCCGGTTACAGGTATCGCCCAGAATGACAATGAAGGAGAACTAATTTTGTCCTTTGACATGCCTGTGACAGAAATTAATGTTCCATTAGGTACGGTAAGTGCAGATATTCCGTTGCCTGAAACCCTGACAGCAACCCTGGAGGGCGGCTCAACAGTGAACATACCTGTAACATGGGGAACCAGTGGATTATATCAAAAGGATGAGGCAGGAACCTATCTGTTTACTGCTGATATCGGAACCTATGTCTATGCAAAGGCACGTCCTGTTGCTGTGGTAACAGTAGTACCCTTAGGCGAACTTTTCCATGAGAATCAGATCAGCGGCAAGCTGTGGCTGGATGAAAATGGTGACGGTGTAATGGATGATGGTGAACATGCTATAGCAGGTTATCCTGTCAGCCTTTATACAGCAGATGATAAAAGCACGGCAATCAGGGATACGAAAACTCTGTCAGACGGGACATACCGGTTTGATAACGTGGAACCAGGCAGTTATGTGGTGGGTATAGCATCTAAGACCATTGAAGAAACAGAATATCTTCTGCCGACAGAAGGGGTTACCGGTGATAATAAATTTAATCTGGTACAGATAGACGAGGAAATTACAGCTGCTTACAGCGAACCGGTTGTGATCATGGAGGATGTTGATACTGCGGCAGAGAATATAAATGCCGGACTGTACCAGGGAGCCAAACGATTTTCTTTTCTAGTAGGATCATTCATAAACCTGCCTTTAGGAGGCAATGTACTTGCCAGCGGTGACACGGGCAAATTGGTAGTAATGGAAGCGGACGGGGATCCTTTAAGCGGCTATTATGAGGCATATACCGCAAATGAAAGCGGCCTTCGTGCGGCGCTGATGGGAATCTACCAGAGGAACCAGGCAGAATCAGATTATATTATGTATTTTGGTTCCAATATTACGAATCTGCCGGGAAATATTTTTAATGATACCACTTCCGCAACCGGTACCGGAGATGTTACATTTGCCTCCTTGCGTGAGAGATTAAATACACTTGTGCTGACAGGGGATCAAGAGGATCCGGTTACAGACACGCCGGCGGCTTCCGCCCCCTCCAATGCAAGCCTCATCTCCGTTTCAGGCACCGGTGAAAGATATTTCGGCTGTAACATCATTCTCCGCAATATCCGGCATACGTTTAATGCAGGTAACAGCGGAACACAGGGTGTATATATGAACGGGTATGCCCTTACCCTGGGGGGGAACTCCTGGCAGACGGCAGCCACCCGCTATTTTGGAGGAAGCAGCACCGGGTTTGTTACGCCTTATGAGGAAACTGCCTCCATCACGGTTTACTCTACCGGCAATGGAGACTCTTACTTCATCGGCGGTATGAGGACAGGCACCTTAAATGGCAATGCTGCTGTTACGATACTTGGTACCAGCGGCAATACCTTCAGTATCCGGGGCGGTGGCCTGGGCACCTCCGCCAGTGCACCTGCCAATATTACCGGCAGTGTGACTAACACCATCATCAATATGGCTACCGGGAGCGGTGGATTGGAACGTTTCCTTGGTGGGGTGGAATATGGGTCCGTAGAAGGTCCGATCACCAATGAAATCAGCGGAAGCGGCAGGTTTACATCCTCGGATGCAGGATATACCTGGACTTCAGGTACAAGCCGTTTTATCGGAGGCTCCCTTTACGGTGATGTGGGAAGCGATGCCACGCTGGGAAGTGCTTTGGATACCTCCGATCTTACAGGTCTTTTATATACGGACGATTATGTCATCAAGAACTATATCGATACCAGCAATTTTACCAATGGAAGAGCGTGTTATATCGGTACTAATTTCCAGTCCGGCATTGTAAAAGGTAATGTTATCAACCTTGTAAAGGCGGGGACGGACAACAACGGATCCATCAGCGTTTTTTCCGGAGGTGCAAGTATCTACGCGGCCATCGGGGGTGTCTGGCAGAGTCAGTTCACGTATTATCCTTCCACTGCAAAGGTCACAAACGTGGAGGCCGGACTTAACGCAGCTAAGGCTGCAGCCGATTACCAGCTGTACGGTAATATTACAAATGTAATATATTCGGGCAGCATCTGCTATAGCGCAGACAATGAGCATTGGTTCCGCGGTGCCGGCTGGGGATATATGGAAGGAAACGCTTATTCAGAGGTTGGAACAGAAGGAATAGCCTATCTGGGAAACTATAAAAGTTACAGCTATTCTACCACCAATAGATCTCAGGGATACAACACGGGGTTCGATCTGGTCGGAGGCGGAGGAACTATCTCAGCTAATAACAGTTTTTGTATCAAGGGGGATACGACTTTGGTCACCAGGAATGTCCTTGCACGCTGGACCTACGGCGGCAGTTTCGGCGGGGTGCAGGTGGGGGATTCTGTACGGATTCATCATGGGGGTGTGGTTGATACCTGTGAGGGAACCGGCTACAACAGCTTTATCCATGTAGGGGATGGCCGCGCAGAGGTGCACGGCGGACAGGTGGATTGGTTTCTCAGCGGCGGTGGCTGGAACGATTCTTATCAGGATGGGAATGTAAGCGTTGAAGTTTTCGATAAACCAAATGTTTACATAAATGCTTCAATGGGAGGTACCTATGGTTCTTCTACTACCCACTATATCAGTGGCGATTCGACGATAGTCGTACATGGAGGCAATTTTTCCGGGACGGCTCGTGCTGACGTTTTCCGGGGGTTTTCCGCGGGCCCGTCATATGCCGGGTATATTTACGGCAATGCAAGTGTTACGATCGATCTGCGAGGAAACCAGTATGGTTTTTCCCTTGCGTCCGGTGACAGCATCAGCGGAGGACGGAGGCTGGGGGCTGGTACAAGCTCTTATCTAGGTACAGATGCGAACAATACGGTTACATTGAATGTTCTCACTGACGATTCCCAGACAGATCTGCTGAATGGGCTTAACATATACGGAGATTGTTCTGGTACGGCAGCCAGCGCAGGTAATACAAGGGCCGGGCGTATTATCATCAATGTCAATGCCCCTAATGCCATCATCGGAAATCTTTACGCCACGGATTACTCGAATCTTACCGGGGGAACTTTAAGAAGAGATGTGCAGGTAAATCTGGTTTCTGCGGGGACCATTACAGGACTTTGTGCCGGCAATGGTACGGAAAACATCACAAACACCGTGGCCTCAGCAAGTGAACAAGCTGGTAAGAAAGCAGTAATAAACGTTGGACCGCAGTCTGCGGATCCCAATGATATCCTGGGTGACTGGGAAACCGGCCAGACCCCAGACGGCCTGCCTCATCGGATTTTGATTTCTACGAACGGCATCATCGGCTTTACCTCCATGGATATCCAGAAACGTCTGCTGGTAGCACAGAACGGTAATATTAAAAACGGTTTAAATGCCACAGTATCCAATCACGGCACGTCCTATCATACCTTCGGAGATGTGACCCTGCATGCAGGGGAAGGGATGGTGGGTGCAGGCTTAGGTATTGCCTCTGCCGGCGCATCTTTCATTGCGGGTACAGCACATGTGGAAGGCGAAGGTCAGGTATATATCCAGTCTACCGGTCAGGTAGACCAGATCGTTCTCACTGATATCATAACCACCGAAAATAACGCGCTGACATGGCTGAAGGTGGGGAATGTTAGTGCGGACAGCAATCTGCAGACGAACTGGTTCGGAGTCAGCAGCGGCTGGCGCGTCATCACTTTGAATCCGGATAAAGAAAAAGCAAAAGACAGGATCACCCCTGTGAATTTCAGAGGCTCTGAAGAGTCCACAGGAAAAACGTTCATCGGGGACAGCGATACGCATTTCTCTGGAAATAATGGATATGCAGTTGCAATTCTCGGTTCGGTCTATAACTGGGAGGTAACGGAAGGATATGGCAAGGTATCTCATAATGTTCCGGTATCTACCACAGTGCCGTCTTCCGGGCATTCTATAAGCGCTTACGGTACTGTTCCGGCAGATACGCCGTCTGCAAAAGGGTCCATTGCTCTTCCAAGCGCTTTGATTCCAGGAACGGTTCCCTATCCGGTGTTTTCCTTTATCCCGGATTCTGCCCGCGGTGAACATATGGAAAGCGTTGACATCTTCGGTTCTGACCGGTATATATCCGCAACGCCGCATATGTACCACATTGATGCAGGTGATGTTAATCAGGTAAAAACCTGGACAGCAAGCGGTGACGACAAGGACTATAGCTTTGATATCAGAGCACAGTTTGCCCAGGGCGATACCCAGGTATCTGCCCAGGACGTCATTATCACAGAATCGGAAGCGGCAGCCATTAACAGTGTGGATGATGTCATCTCGTATACGCAGGCCAGCGGATCCCCTTTCTTCGGAAACAATATAACGGCCCAGCTGCTTGATGAGATCCGCACACCGCTGGGGCAGGATCAGACGTGGCGGACCCATACAGTCAGCTATACAGCGGGAGATGAGGCGCTGACAGGGGGTCAGGTACATACAGACGCCCGTGTTACCGTTGTGAGAGACGGAACGGCTGTATCAGCAGACCGGCAGTTTGCTCTCTATGCCAATGATGGGACGATGACACTGGAACAGGCCCAGTTGATAGGCAGCCAGACGGCTCTGGACAGCGGATTTACAAAGGCTGTGGCGATTCTGGCAAATGGAACTACTGCGATGCCTTCTATTGATGATGGAGCTCTTCCTGCTATTACAGGTTCGACTGCCGCAACGGTTCCCAAAGATGTTCCGGTCAGCTATTCTTATGCTCCGGATGGGCAGTCCCAGGCAGTTACGAAACAGGTAAACGTACATATTGAAGGTCCGAGTGAAGTAAATGTTACCATTTCCAAAAGAGTAGCAGGCGACTA
The DNA here is from genome assembly GCF_900105215.1 of Lacrimispora sphenoides. NCBI lineage: Bacteria > Bacillati > Bacillota > Clostridia > Lachnospirales > Lachnospiraceae > Lacrimispora > Lacrimispora sphenoides. Next base: position 2,975,812 of record NZ_FOIP01000001.1, read on the forward strand.
CGCCGACAAAACAAGGGAATTTTCGTTTGCAATATACATTCGGGACAACAGCGGAGCCGCCATCCCAGCCGGAACCCAGCTTTTATATACAGGCAGTACGGTATCCGGCTCTGGAGCAGAGGCACCGGCCAATGGAACACTGACACTTAATGAGGAAGGAAAAGCCACGTTTACGTTGAAGCATGGCCAGCAGATAACCGTTAAAAATCCTGTGCCGCAGGGCAGTGTCCAAATTGTAGAATCAGCCGATCCGAACTACAGCGTGTCTTTTACGGACAACAGCACCACAAGCGCAACAAACGGTTCGGATACCGGGATAGTCAGCCTTGCAGGAGCAGACAAAACCTTTGATTTCATCAACACAAGAATTTCTGTCGTACCGACCGGCGTATTGATGGGAAGCATACAGGGGCCGGCTCTTCTAGGGCTGTCCATGCTTTTGCTGATGGGGCTGTTTAGCGCCTGTATGATTAATTACCGCCGGAAAAGGAGTTTGTGACATGTCTGAATTGCAGAAACAAGGAGAAAATAAAGCAGCAGAAAAAATTTACGAATTTCAGGCAGAACCCTCACTTGGAAAAGAAATCGTGTTTCTTCTGGCAAAAATAGCTGCGATCATCCTCGCCTTCCTTTTGGTGTTCACGTTTTTGTTTGGTCTTTGCCGCAATTCGGATGCCTCTATGGTTCCGTCCGTTAAAGACGGAGATCTGGTGATGTTCTACCGTCTGGACAAAAGCTATGTTGCCCAGGACACCCTTGTTCTGGAGTATAAAGGAAAGAAACAGGTGCGCCGGGTAATCGCCACAGCAGGTGATACGGTAGATATCACGGAAGACGGGCTTCTGGTTAATGGCGCGCTTCAGCAAGAAGCAGGAATCTATTCACCTACGCAGCGATATGAAGATGGCGTAGAATTTCCGCTTACTGTCAGGGAAGGAGAAGTATTCGTTCTTGGTGACAGTAGGGAAAACTCCACAGACAGCCGTATATACGGAGCTGTGAGGGTGAAAGACACACTGGGGAAAGTGATGACGATCCTCAGACGTAGAAATATATAGCATATGCGGAACAATAGGCGGCAGAATGTCAGAATACAACCCCGCCATCCCCTGTGTTTATATAAAAAGTACAAGAATAACAAACAAGGAGTGAATACGATGAAAAAAAAATCGAACGAGTTACGAGGGAGGCTGACGGCCATGGCGCTTGCTGTGGTCATGTGCATGGGAACTGTCATATCCTCATTTGCGGCCGGTGATCCGATCTTTGGTACGGAAGACGCACCAGCAGCGGCCGCGATCACGAAAAATCTGATCATGCCGGAAGGAACTACAACACCGGCTGCAACCTTTACCTTCCAATTTTCCCCGGTAAGCGTTGACGATAGAACAACATCTGATGATTTAAATACAATGCCGGCCGTTGGTCCAACGACCTTAGCATTTTCAGCCAGCGATACAGGCACTGTATCTGCCGGTGCCAAGAACATATTAAAGCAGTCTGGGGACGTTCTTTCCGGCGTTTCCTTCCCCCATGCGGGCGTATACGTATACAAAATTGATGAGAATCCCAGTGTGACCGGCTATACACCCGGGGACAATGAGTCCTATGTATTTTCTCCTGCACAGTATACGCTTACGGTTTATGTGAAAAATGGTGTAAATGGACTGTACGTGGCTGCTGTCGCTTCAAGTATTTCTGTGAATGACAGCAGTAACCAAACTTCCGATCCTGGCGATAAGGTGGATCCGACTCCGCAGCCAGGTGACCCTAACATCACTGGCAATTACAGTAAAATAATCTTTACCAATACCTATTCAAAAACCGCAGGCGGCGTTGACCCTACGGATCCGAATAACCATGTTCTTACTATAGGAAAAGCTGTTTCAGGCGATTATGCCGATAGGACCAAGTATTTTGCATTTCAGATAACGGCGACTCAGCCGGGTGTTGTACAAGGCTCTGCTACATATAAAGCGTATGTTCTGGATTCAGGCAATAACGTAGTAACATCAGAAGACAACGCCTCTAACCTGCAAACTGACGTCAACGATTATTCGTATATTGAATTTACGTCGGGAGCCACAGAAACAGTTAATCTCAAACATAATCAAAAGCTGGTATTTACTGATTTGCACATTGGTGCAAACTATGTTGCAGTAGAAAGTGCAGTGGAACATTATACGGCATCCGCAATGGTCGTGGAAAACGGGGTAGGTCCGATCCAATATTTTAATTCAATCGAAAATTTGTCTCTTAGTACCAGCACCAAACTGATCGGAGAAAATGAAAACAGTGCTGCATTCACCAATACCTACAGGACCATTACTCCTACAGGCGTGATTATTAACAACCTTCCCTTTGTTATGATTTTGATTTTGGCAGCAGGGGCATTTGCGGCATTTGTAGTAATAAAATCCCGTAAAAAAAGCAACTATGTTCCCCATCGTTAGGCCGGGACGGAAAAGCGGCAGGAATATCCTGTGATTTACATTTAACTTACCGGAAAGGGGTCTTATATGGACATAAAAAGAATCGGCAGAAAAGCAGTAAAAACCGCAAACAGTATTGTAGATTTCCTGGTTCTGACTGTCATTCTCCTGCTGGTCGCTATAGCTTTTTATGCCATATGGGACTCGGATCAGGTATATCAGGCAGCGGATGCTGCCCAGTACTCAATTTATAAGCCGGATGCAGAAGAAGGCAGCATATCATTTGATGAACTTAAGGCAATTAACCCGGAGGTATTCAGCTGGCTCACAGTTTATGGCACGAATATTGACTATCCGGTAACACAGGGAAATGATAATGCAAAATATGTAAATACCAATGCATTAGGAGAATATTCCCTGTCGGGAGCGATCTTTTTAGACTATTCTAATAGTAAGGATTTTCAGGATTTTAACAGTATTTTATACGGACATCACATGGAAAAACAGGCAATGTTCGGAGAACTTGGCTCATTCAGCAGCAAAAGTTTTTTTGACAACCATGTATACGGCAATCTGTACTATAACGGGAAAAATCATGGATTGGAATTTTTTGCTTTTATTAAAACGGATGCATACGACGGAGGAGTGTTTGCGCCGCGGGTCCAGGGCAAAGAGGCACAGCAGGCTTATCTGCAATATCTGTTGGATAAGGCAATGCATACCCGTGAAACCGGAGTTACGACGGAGGACCATATTCTGCTCCTGACCACCTGTGCTTCGGATGCCACCAATGGAAGAGATATTCTTGCAGCCAGGATCATGGAAGAATGTTACACCAATACGTTTGACAAGGAACTATCAGGCGATACAAACGAATCAGTATCGGTGGACCGGCAAGCTGGTCTGTGGGAAAGCCTTCCCCAGTGGCTGAAGATCATGCTGCCGATTATGCTGATAATCCTGTTTGCTATTGCAGTTTATCATAAAGTTAGAAGAAACGCGAAAGGGGTTAATGGAGATGAGCTCCAAGAATAAAGTGAATCCGAAAGGGATAGCTGTGTGGTATCTGCTTATCCTCAGTCTTATGGCCATAGCATTTCCCCTGGATACTCCCGCAGGAACGGATTCGGTTTCCGTTACTCTATATGTAGATCAGGTCTTCGTAAAAAACAGTTCCGCATCAGATGTGAACAATGTGTTTTTGTATGACCTTATTTCTCTGGATCCGGGAAATCCAATGCCGTCAGGGAGTTTAAGCAGTGTCCATTCCTTTACGGCTGCCGGTACAAGCGTGAAAGAAGTCGGTCCCATCACCTTTTCTAACACTGGTATATATCGTTACGAAATCAAAGGGAATGCATCATCCCCGGCCAGTGGATATTCCTATGATACTCAGGTTTATTCGGTGGAAGTCTATGTGAAGAGGATCACAGAAGAGCTTTCGGCTGAGATCATAGTAAAAAAAAATGACGGCAGCAAAGTGGGCAGCATTAAGTTTGAAAATACTTATACTCCCCTTGCAAGCGATCCCGAGATTATGGTAGATCCGCCGGTGAAAAAAACAGTATCCGGCAACCCATCAAAAACCAGCAGTTTTACCTTTTCCCTGACGGCCAGAGATGGGGCAAATCCCATGCCGGAAGGCAGCGCGAATGGTGTTAAGTATATCACCATTTATGGTTCCGGTGAAAAGGATTTTGGTACATGGAGCTATATCCGGGAAGGTACTTATTATTATACTATTTCTGAAGTAGTCCTTCCGGACACCGGATATACTTACGATGACTCTGTTTACACGATCACCGATGTGGTAAAGGATACAGATGGACAGCTTGTAGTTACTCGGACGGTAACAAACGGCTCAAACAAGCAGGTGGAATCCTGTACGTTTATCAATAAGTATAACGGAGGAGGCGGAAGCAGTGGGAGCGGCGGAAGCGGCGGGAAAGGGAGCGGTGGAAGCAGCTCTGGAGGCCCTGGTGTCAAAATCGATGAAAACAGTGACGACAGCCTTCAATTTGTAAATGGAGATACTCCGCTTGCAAACCTTCTCGAAAATGAAAGCAATGCCGGTTCTGGTGCTTACAGCCCAAAAACCGGTGATGATATCAGATACGAATTATATGCAGCAATGCTTTGTACAGCTGCTGCTGTCGCGGCGGGGTGTGTGATCTATCTGATCCTGGCCTCCAACCGCATAAAGAAAAATCAGAGGAAAGATGATAACGGTGAAATAATCACAGGTGAAACATGAGTAAGAGGCAAAAAACAATTGTAACAGCAGTGTGGCTCCTTCTGATCGGTTCGATCTGTGTCATCGTGTTTTCCGGGTATAGGCTTAAGGAAAGCCTGCAAATTTATGCAGAAGGGGATCAAAGCTATGAAAATCTGAAAGAGCGGGTCCGCCGTCAGGAAAGCAGCAGTTCTTCTGATTACATAGAAGTAGATGAGCCCGGAGCAGAGCCGGCTAAGGACATTCCCACGGTCTCCATTGATTTTGAAGCGCTGAAAAAGATCAATTCTGATGCAGCCGCATGGCTGTACTGCCCGGACACCGTAATTGACTATCCGGTTATGCGTGCCCACGATTATGACTGGTATCTTCATCATCTTCCGGACGGTACCTATAATGCCAATGGCACTTTATTTCTCGATTACAACTGCCCGGAGGATTTTAGCGGGAGCCTGAGCATTATTTACGGACACCATATGAAATCCGGCGGGATGTTTGGAACACTGACAGAGTACAAGGCGCAGGATTATTATGAACAGCACCCTAATCTGTACCTTTACACAGAGCAGGGAAACTATCGGATTGATTTGAAATATGGCTGTGTCATCAGTGCGGGGGAATGGCGTAGCCGGGCGTTTATGTATGAGGTAAATAGAAAGGCATTGTTATCATATGCCTCGTCAAAAACAACGTTTGAGAGCAGTGCTGAATATACGGATCGTGACAGGTTCCTTGTGCTTTCCACTTGCAGCTATGAATTCGACGATGCCCGGTACGTTGTAATTGGTATTTTGCGGCCGGAATACGGAGACTGATGAGATAAAGGAAAGGAGTAAATAATGGTACTGACGAAAGAAGCGATTCAAGCGGTTAAACTGACCAAAAGATTCAGGAGATGCTATGATGCCCAGGAAGTTGATATCCTCTTGGATGAGATTGGGGAGGCAGCGGAAGAGCAGTGCCGGGAACTGGAACATCTGCGCAGCGTGCGCATGGAATACAACCAAATGAAGAATCAGATTTCAGAAGCTCTGCTGGCTGCACAACAGACCGCAAAGGAAATGCTTGAGCAGACCCGGAATAAATGTAACGAAGAGCTGGCGTCAATGCAGCAGAGAAGAATTACACTGCAGCAGGAGATATCCGGACTTGAGAAGTATAAGGTTTTAGAACTTGAGAAGATTCGGAAAGATCTTGAGAGTCTGTTGGGCGATCCTGAATCAGATGAGGCGGCGCAAGAGGCAGCTGCATCAAAATAAGGAGGAATATCAAATGAAAAAATATACTGCATTCCTCATCTCTGCGGTATTGTGTTTCAGTTTAATTACCGGGAAGATCGTTCAGGTATATGCACAGCAGGAGGAAGTAAAGCTGGAAGAATCGGAACAAGTGGATAACACGGAGCAGGATAGGGAAACTGTAAAAGATCCTGAGGAGAATGCCGCAGGCAGCAATGAGCAGGAAACGGCTGAACCAGACACGGAGCAAAGCGAAGCCGATACAACCGGGAACTCTTCGGAATCGGAAATTCCCGATGGATCAGAAGTCCCCGAATCGGATCATGATCAGACAGAAGAGGAAGAGCAGCAGACAGGTTCCGATGAAGACGAGGAAAGTGAAATTCCTGAGGAAAATGGGAACCAGGAGGAAAGTGAAATTCCTGAGGAAAGCGGGAACCAGGAGGAAAGTAAGATTCCAGATGAAACAAAGGTCCCGGAAGAAAACGAAGGCAATCCGGATGTTGCGGCAGCCATGGAGGCTGCATATACCGGCTTTTATGATCATATCAGTGATATTGCCGAGCTGCTTGATATATCAGACAACTATATGCTCATAGAGGGTGATGATAATTTTTGCGAAGCACTTGCTGTCTATGCCATAAAACATGATCAGACCGGGAATTATCCGTATGATGTGAAAATAACAAATGAGGCTGATTTTGACGAACTTCAATCCATCTATTGGAGCCTGAATATGGTAAATGGAGCTAAAAACGAAAAAGAATCGGTTATCCGTGTAACGCGGCTGTCCGGTGTGGATGTATATGCCTTATCCGGTTCCGATAAAAAAGTTTTTCAGTCACTCACTACGAACAAAATCAGAGAAAGAATTTGTACACTGCTTTCAGACTGACAGAAGAAAAACCGATAAACACAGATACGAAAGAGGAGAAGGATTGTATGGTAAAAAATGAAGAAATACAGGACATCTGCAGCGCCATGACTGTAACGGACCGCATCAGCACAATGCTGATTTGCTTTCAAGGAAAAGAAGGGGAAGATTTTTATGGTGAAATCCTTAACTGTTACATAGAAAAGCCTGTCTGCTTTTTTGGTATCGGTGATCTGATTCTTAAATTAGATGAAATCTGCGACTGGATCGGTTCCCCTCAACCAACTACTGAACCAAGATTTCTTAATAAAAAAATGGCTGAGCAGTATGCGCTCAGGACCAGGAGAAATAGTATAATACCGGAAAAGGCCAGTATTCAGCTGCAGAACAGTATGGTTCTGTATTCACAGGCCAGTCGGGCGAAGAGCACGCTCTTAATCAAGATAGAGTTTCGTCAGAACGCCACCATGCAGGGAAGAGTGATTGGAAAGCTAACATCAAAAAAGTATATAAGCTTCCGAAGCGCTTTGGAACTGATGCGTATGATAAAAGAAATTGCCATAAAGACAGAGAGCACTTATTATAGGCATAAATCAGTGCTTTAATGGCATGCTGCCTGCATGTTAAAATCCCCTGCATCTGCGGTCAATCCAGATGCAGGGGATTCTGTCTAATATCCTTACACTTTAACCTCAAACATAATTCTTTCGCGGTCATCTGTTTTCCCCTATTCCGGGATTTCCCAGGACTTCTTTATCCGGCTTCATGGCTGTCATGCGGTACAGACTGCATCAAGGTATCGATAAAAATACATATGGAAAATGATGTGAAATATGTTACAATGGCAGAAGCGGAAAAAGGAAATTTACGCAGAGAACGTTTCACCATAGGAGAGGAAAACATGAAAGAAAAAAAGTCAATGATTAATGTTATGATCGATGGGATCTCAGGAATCTTCCTGCCTATTATTAATCTGTTAAGCGCGGCAGGAATATTAAAAGGCATATTGACCATTCTCACCGCATCTAATATTGTGTCAGGAACAAGTGAGACTTATCTGGTGTTAAATGCCATGGCAGACAGCCTGTTTTATTTTCTGCCTATGGTACTGGCATTTACCGCGGCAAAAAAATTTGGCTGCGACCCATTTACTGCAGTGGTCATCGGCGGAGTGCTTTTGTATCCTTCCCTAACTAAAGTATTTGAGGCTGGCACTAACATATTTTTTGCCGGAATTCCCATGAAGGCCGTTATATATCATTCCGGTGTAATCCCCATCATCCTGGCGGTTGGACTTCTTGTATATGTGGAACGGGTGGCAAATAAAATACTGCCGGATCTGATAAAAGGTTTCTTTGCCCCCTTGATCTGCATTGTAGTTGTTGGACTGGTCACACTGTTTGTATTCGGGCCAATCGGGAATGTAATAGGAGACGGCCTGGCTGCGGCTTATGAATTTGTATATCAGATCAGCCCAATGATTGCAGGTGCAGTATTAGGAGCGGTGATCCAGCCGATGGTCATATTTGGTTTTCACTGGAGTTTTGTACTGGTCGCTATGAATAATATTTCTGTAAAAGGCTCTGATACCATACTGGCTTTGATCGGGCCGGCAGTATTTGCCCAGGCTGGTGCGGCACTTGCGGTTTGTTTGAGAAGTAAGGATAAAAAGTTCCGGTCTCTCTGCTTATCTGCCGTAGTGTCCGCATGTTTCGGAGTCACAGAACCGGCTATGTTCGGCGTAAACCTGCCGTTAAAAAAGCCTATGATTGCAGTATGCATCGGCGGTGGGGTGGGAGGAGCCATAGCAGGATTTTCGGGAGCTCAGGCAATGACCTTTGCTTTCCCAAGTATGATTACATTACCTGTTTTTATTGGAAGGGGATTTGGGCTGTTTGTTGTGAGCTGTTTTGCCGGTTTTTTAACGTCGTTTTTGCTGACATTATTCCAGCCGGGGGTAGTTTATGACGGAATCGCTTCAGAAGCCGCATGTTAGAGGGGAAGTGATCTGACGTTTCACATTCATATTTATATGAATTCATAAAAAAATCACAATTTATCTGATGAAATTTAAGGTTTGTTTCAGCTTTACATGGTAAAAAAGAAGCAGATAAAAAAATTGATTTAACCTAGAGTGAGGAGGAATTTATATGTATATGTTAAAAAGGTCTGCAGCATTTATCACAGCAGCTATTTTGTCTGTGACTCCAATTACGGCATTGGCGGCAACGGGAACCCAGATCAGCAGTGTTTCACTTTACATATCATCAGAGATTGAGGCCGGAGAAGGCGGCAGTGATGTAACGGTTACATCCAGTTCCAGCAAATTCAGTATCGACGATGTTGAGGTTACAAATAAACCGGATGAAGAATGGAAGGATGGAAATAAGCCCAAATTAAAGGTTACTTTAGAAGCAGAAGACGATTATTACTTTGCCTCCGGTTTTTCCAAAAGCAGTGTAAGTCTTAGCGGTTCTGACGGGACGGTCAGTTCTGTCAGCCGGAGCAGCAGTGAACTGATTGTATATATAACGCTTGATGCTTTGGAGGATGATGAAAGTGATCATGAGCTGGCAGTGAGTAACCTGGAGTGGGATGAAGAAAACGGCACAGGCTACTGGGATGAATGTGAGGATGCCAATAAATATGAGGTACGCCTTTACAGGGGAAGCAATGCAGTGACTTCCGTGCTTACAACCACCTATACCAGCTATGATTTTTCAAGCTATATGACGAATAGCGGGAATTACTCCTTTAAAGTACGGGGAGTATACAACTCATCCAATAAAGGCAGTTGGGAAGAATCTGACAGCTGGTATGTATCAGCCGATGTGGCAGAGGAGATTAGTTCTAAAAGCCCAAGCGGTGTTTCAGGGCCGGGAAGCAGCACAGGAGCAGGCGCATGGCTGAAGGACAGCACAGGCTGGTGGTATTGTAATGCGGACAAAAGCTATACCATCAATAACTGGCAGTATATTAATGATTGCTGGTATTATTTTAATAAGTCAGGATATATGGTTACAGGCTGGATCCATTGGAACTCCATATGGTATTATTGCGGAGAAAGCGGAGCTATGCTTATAAACACTACAACGCCGGATGGGTATGAGGTAGGAAGCGACGGGGCGTGGATCCAATCATAAAACAGATAAAATATTGCAATGATAAAGAAGGACAGGAGTGTTACATTCCTGTCCTTTTGAATGTTATTTCCTAATGCTGCGTGTGTCAGTGAATCCTCACCATTTCGTTGGTCCACACTGCCGCCAGATTTACCGCTCCCCGGAAACCGGCTAGCGGAGGCTCATAGGCATGGCGCCAGATATGGTCAGGTACTACAATCTGCAGGCTCTGGTCTCTTTTCGCCATGTGCAGCAGTTCACCGCTGCCCATAAGAAAGCCCTTTGAATCGCTCGCAACCCTTTCTTTGGCGGATTCATCCAGATAGGCCATATCTTCACCTGCCATTTCGGAACAATCACAATAACATTCGGTTCGTGAAAATCCAAAACATTCTTTTCCGTATTCCGCAATTCCAGGCACTACATCGGCATGTCCGGCAAGAACCAGCTTATTATCTTCTCTGTGGACACGGAGGAAGCGGGCCAGTACCGTCTGCATTGGCGCTATTTGCTCCAGTGCATTTTCTTTTTCCCGGCGGATAAACGATTTGTCCGCCTGCCTGCCGCATATGGCTGCCGCATCCTCCAGCCAGTCAAGGGTTCCCTGGATTCCATAGGGGCGTGCTGTTAGATAAGGCGTGCCAAAGCGTTCCTGAAGATATTTCGCGGCGGCTTCGCCCTCTCGGCGAATAACAAAGTTCAAATGAGCCGCACCCAATGTTTCCAGCTGCGAGATGCTTGTTCCGGAAGTCATAGTACACAAATGCTCCATTCCCAAGGCACCTGATGCCATCCGGGCGATCTCTGCGGCATCAGCATGATAACGAAACATGTCTGCACAGGAGCCAATGATGTTAAAGGAGGGCAGTTCCGTTTGATGCATTTCCTTAGGTAGGGTTTTACAGAGCTCCAAAAGGGTAAATTCCACCCCCTTGTGTCCGCTGACATCAAATCCTCCTGCAGTCAGCGGGATCAGGCGTGTATCGGGAAATTGGGGCGACAGCTCCTGAGCCAGGGCTTTTAAGTCTATTCCAATTACCTCCGGCACGGAGGAGGGCAGCAGGAAGATTGTTTTTATGCCCTGGTTTTCTGATACCCATTCCACCGCACGTGTCAGCCGGCTGGTATCCCCCATGGCAATATCGGTTTCTCCGATATGGGTGGAATAGAGCTTTCCGCCAAAGGAACCCATCCGATGAAGGAAGGTCCTTCCATAGGCCATATGTCCCATGCAGCCAAATTCTATCACGGCCGACTGGGCGATGCCGGATAAACACCAAAGTGAGCCCATCCGCCCTGACAGGGGCGGTGCTGTTTTATACAGTCCCATTGGTCCGTTCCTCCTTTCCTATCCTAAGCGCCCTGGTCATACGATTCAGCAGGTCAATGGTCCTTTCATATCCTATGTGACCGTATAGGTCCAGTACGGGCACGCTGGGCGGATTGTTCCGGCCCCTGCCGCCCCAATCCCCCATCACCAGATCCGGTCGCAATTCTTCAATGATCTGCATGTCGGCCTGCTCATTAAGCATCAGGCAGATGATAGGGTTTATATCCTGCACGGTCAGCATCTCTTTCCAGTGATTGTCTGAGGGATAAAACTCCGCTATGTGAATCATGATGGGAGACATTCCCAGGTCCGATAAATAAGCCGACAAGGGCAGCGGCTGGACCGTGCCTAAGTTTGCGCTGATATACTGCAGGGTTTTCAACTGGGCTGCTGCCGCTTTCTGCGCTCTTTTCCCTTCTTTTTTCTGTTCGTCAAACTCATATGCCATCTCTAAGTCCAAATACTGCCCGATCTGTGAATAAGTGCTTTCTATCTCCCGGACATTGTAAACATCGTGGAGGCTGACAAAAGGGATGTCATGCTCCTTAGCCATCCATTGGGCGAGAGAATCCATAAATGGGGAAAGGACGAGATTCAGTCTTGCGTCTCCGGAGGATATAAAGTCATCCAGCGAGGAATCAGGTGCCAAAAAGCGCAGGGGCACACCCTGCTGTTTTAGAAATGCAATCAGATGAGGCATGGGAACATGCTCCTCTAAGGCGCTGCGGCCAAGGACATTAACGGTCATTCCCTTACTGACGGATTTTTCAATGGTCTTTCCCATTGCCAGAAGGGTTTTCCAATATCCTGGCTCATAGCCGCCGCATTTAAAATTCCCAAAGGGAAGGTGGATGAGCATTGCTTTTACCTCTGGCTGTATCTCAAGACAGATACTTTGCATATCAAGGCCAATGAGCTCCGGCACACAGGTGGAAAGAAGCAATATAAGCCTTGCACCGGCTTGATCCATTTCCCGGATGGCCTCCATCAGCCCTTTTCGGAATCCAAATACCACCTCTTTGCTGTCAAGGACGTAATTCCAATGAAAAGCCTCCTCCCCATAAGGGGATGAAAGGGGGACGTTACGGCTGTAGTACCCGCATTCGGCGGTGCCGATCAGGAGTGTAGACACACCTCTTATGTTAGCGGCTAGTGCCAGAGCTGTGTGCATAGGGCAGTGGACGCCGGGATAGGCAGCAGGTGTCAGCTGGCGGACGGCAGTCATGCTCCTGACAGCTGACAGACATTTTAAATGTTTGATATCGTTCATGACAACCCTCCTTCCAGAAGCAGTCGGGCGAGGTCCTGATACCTCTTTGCCATATGGCTGTCAGGAAATGCCTCAACCACAGTTTTTCCCTGTTCTTCCGAAAGCTGCACATAGGGATCCCGGGGGATATGAAAAAGGACGGAAGCGTCTATTTCATCGGCGGCTTTTTGTACAAGACCTTCTTCGCCGTCAAAGTTTTTTGCGTTGAAAATCAGACCCCGCAGACCGGCATAGCCTCTGGGCGCAAAGCTCTTGACCGCTTGCGCGATGTTGGCGGCAGCGTAAAGACTCATCATTTCCCCGGAAGTGACAATGCATACTTCGTCTGCGTAGCCGCCCCGGATGGGCATGGCAAATCCTCCGCAAACCACGTCGCCTAATACGTCATACAGCACCACATCAGGAGAAAACACAGAATAAGCATCTAACTCTTCCAGCGTTTCAAATGCAGTAATGATACCCCGGCCGGCACAGCCCACGCCTGGAACCGGCCCGCCGGATTCTACACATAAAACACCGGTTTCACTTTTGAACACGATATCGTCCAGTTCTACATCCCCCTTATCCCGCAAAGTGTCCAGCACGGTTGGAATGTTTTTCCCGCCCGTTAAATTACGGGTGGAATCCGCTTTGGGGTCGCAGCCGATTTGCAGTACGGTGAGCCCCAGTTTTGCCATGGCAGCTGATAAGTTGGAAACCGTAGTTGACTTCCCAATGCCGCCTTTTCCATAAATAGCAATTCGTTTCATAGTATTAAACTCCCTTAGTCAATCAAATGGTATGAGATGCAGGCAGGTCTGCCGGTTCGGGGGTCGGCGGCTATTTCTGCATCGATATGAAAGGTTTCCCGCAAAACCCCGGGCGTCATGATCTCCTCCGGCGTACCCTGCGCTACAATGCTTCCACCCCGGATGGCCACGAGAAAATCTGAAAAGCGGGAGGCAAGATTTAAGTCATGGAGCACCATGGCAATGGTACAATTCCGTTCCCTGTTAAGCTTTTCTAACAGTTCCAGAACCTCAAGCTGATAGGCCATGTCTAAGTAGGTGGTGGGCTCGTCAAGTAAAATCAAGTCGGTCTCCTGGGCAAGAGCCATGGCAATCCACACTCTCTGCCGCTGCCCGCCGGAGAGGGCATCAACCGCTGCTGTTTCTAAACCGGTGAGCCGGGTCACCTCCATCGCCCATGTGATTTTGTCCTCATCCTCTTTCTTTTCCTTGCCCAAACCATGACGGCGGGGAAAGCGTCCATAGGATACAAGCTCCCTCACGGTCAGACCTGCTGGCGCAGTGGGCGTTTGGGGCAATATGGACATCCGCTTTGCCACCTCTCTTGTGGGAAGGGCCTGGATATCACTGCCGTTAAGAAGCACCCAGCCTTTTTGCGGCTTAAGGATACGGCCGGCTGCCTTTAAAATGGTGGATTTTCCGCAGCCATTGGGCCCTATGAGGGAAGTGACTTTTCCATGGGGAATCATCAGATCCAGACAGTCCACCACCCGATGCCCGTCATAGGCCAGCCTCAATTTTTTTGTTGCTATTGCGTTCATTTTATCGCCTCATTTCTTTTTTCCGCCGGGAAAGCAGGTATATAAAGTACGGTGCACCGATTATGGATACCATCACTCCAGTGGGCAGTGATGACGGCTGGATGACAACCCGGGCAATGGTATCGGCTGCCGATACCAGCAGCGCTCCCAGCAGAGCGCATACGGGCAGGGCAATGCCATGCCCCGGCCCTACTATGCGGCGGGTGATGTGGGGAGCCATAAGCCCCACAAAGCTGATGCTGCCGCTTACCGAGACACAGGCGCCGGCTAAGGCTGCCGCCATGAGCAGAAGTTTTTTCCGTTCCTTGTCCACAGAAACGCCAAGGCCGGCAGCGGTTTCATTCCCAAGACTCATAACATCTAAGATCTCTGCTTTGTATAAGGAGGCAGGAATCAGGATACACAGCCAGGGCAGAAGGGCGAGTACAAATGTCCAGTTGGCTCCCCAGATGCTTCCTGTCTGCCATGAGGAAACAAAGGCGTACTGGGTGTCATCAAGTTTAACCACCAGCAGGGTGGTCAGTGCGGATAACCCTGCCTGAATCGCGATTCCGGTCATCACCATGGATACAGGCGACGTACCTGCTCCTTTTTTACAGGAAAGGAAATAGACGAGAACTGCCGCAGCGCCTGCCCCCAAAAGCGCCAGAACAGGAAGCGTGAAAACGGCAAGGGGGGACCGGGGGCCAATGAAAAGTACATAAAGCACCACCATAAGCCCTGCGCCTGAATGGATGCCTAACAGCCCAGGATCTGCCAGGGGATTTTTAGTGACCCCCTGCAAGAGACAGCCGGATACCGCCAGTCCGGCCCCCACCAGCATGGAAAGGACTATGCGGGGAAGGCGGAAGGAGAACAGGATCAGATTCTCTTTTCCCCTGCCCCCGCCCATCATGGCGTGGAGGATGTCTGAGGGGGAAAGCTTGCTGTAACCGGTGTTCAGGCTGATAAGACCGGACAGGATAAGAAGAGCAAAACATGTGCCTATAACCATCGTATTTCGCATTGTGGTCTTTCTTTTAAAAAGGTTTATTTTATTCTGCGTCATTTAAGCAACCCTCCTTGTTTTCTGCGACAGATATAGAAAGAAGGGAACGCCGATGAGGGAGGTGATCACGCCCAAAGGAACTTCAAATGGCGGGTTTACCGTCCTTGCGCCTAAATCTGCCAGAACCAGAAGAAGGGCTCCCAAAACAGCCGCGGAGGGGATTATTTTTTTATAGTCCACGCCCACGAGAAACCGGGCTCCATGGGGGATGATGAGACCCACAAAGGAAACTGATCCTACCACCGATACAGAAATACCTGCCAATGCAAGCACTACAAGTGTGCAGAGACAATGGATAAGGGCCGTGTTAAGTCCAAGCCCTGTGGCAACATCCTCACCCATATTCAGTATGGATACATAGGGGGAAAGCAATAACGCACACAGCAGGGCAGCCGAAACAACAGGCGCAAGAATATAAAACTGCTGCCACGTTACGTTTGCCACGCCCCCCACGGTCCAAAACAGCACGTCCCTTCCTGCATCAAAGCCCAGGGCGATTCCCTGGCTAAACGCCGACAAAAGTGCACTGATTGCAGCCCCGGCCAGCACCAGGTCCATAGGACTCCTTCCGCCTTTGTGGGAGGCGGCAATGCCGTTAATCAGAAGGGCGCCAAGGGCCGCACCCAGAAAGGAGAAAATAATCAGCATGCCATAGCTTATCCCCGGCATAAATGCAAAGCACAATGCAATTGCAAAACCTGCGCCTGCATTGATCCCCATAAGCCCTGAATCGGCCATGGGATTGCGGGTGGTTCCCTGCATAATTGCACCAGCTACGGCAAGAGCCGCGCCAATCAGGCCGCTGATGAGCACTCTGGGCAGCCGTAAGTCTATGACCATAAGGTGCTGGGGGTTCCTGCTGTCAAAATGTGTGAAAGCGTTAACAACAGTATCCATAGAAATGTTTGCAGTGCCTTGTGTAATGGAAATACACAAAAGAAGCATTAATAAAATCATTCCGGCAGTAATGAGAGGACGCAGCGGGATAACACGCCTATGGTTTCCGCTTTTCATGGGTTTGTGTTTATGGATCATCATTTGATTGCCCGTACCAGCTTTTTGGCAGTTAACTCCATGGCTAAGGGCCCAAAGGTGTTAAGGGAGTCATCAAAATAAAGTACATTGCCATTTTTTACAGCGCTCATATTCAGCCAGACTGATGAAGCTTCCTGGGATTTTACAAATCCTTTGGCGGTATCAATATAGTCCATGAAGATGATGTAATCCGGGTCCATATCCGCCACCGCTTCCAGGGAGAAGGTTTCATAACCAAAGGTATATCCCTTGGGCGGAGTGATGCCGAAAGCATCGTAATAGCTGCGGCTGCCCCGGGCAACAAATGCCTTGCCTCCGCTGGTGCGGAAAATAGCAACGGTTTTATCCTGCTGACTTAACACTTTATGGGCTGACGCTATGGCGTCCTCAGTTTCCTTGATGATTTTCCCGGCCACATCTTCCCTGCCCACGAGTTCTCCGCAGGCAAGGGTCTGGTTCTGCCATGTGTCACTATAGTCCAGCAGTACTACGGGGGCGATCTGATTTAACTGGTCATATATTTCGTCCAGACCTGTGTGCCCGGCAAAAGTTACGATCATATCTGGTTTCGCTTCCAGAACCGCTTCCAGATTGATTTCCCGTGCACTTCCAAGATCCATGATTTCTTCGGTACCGCCATAAGGAATCAGTGTTTCATAGGTTTCCAGAGCCTGCTGAGCCGTTCCTGCTGAAGCCCCTGCCGAGGCGGCAACCGGAGTGCCGAGTGCAAAAAAGTATTCCAGATAGTTGGAATGGAGAATGGCAATGCGCTTAGGCTGGCTGGCCAGGGTTATAGTATGGCCGCCGGCATCTGTTATGGTACGCGGCCACGAAGAATCTTTGGAAGTATCCGGTACCTGCGGTTTTCCGGATTCTTGTGTACCAGTACTTTCTGTTGGTAAGGGGGTTACTGTCTGCTGTTCCTTTGAACAAGCGGATAACAGTCCGGCAGACAAAAGCAGTGCAAATAAAATAGAGATTTGTTTTTTCAATGTAGCACCTCCTGAATTATTGGTTAGACGAAACTAACTCCTGGATAATATATCAAACCATGGTGCTTATGTGAATGGCTTTATCCGTAATTTATATGGACATATCCTGAATTGTAGTTGGCAGCACGAAAAAACGCCCATGGAAAACTATGGGCGTTTCCTTGTACCGGCGGCTTATTCTTCCCTGAATTTGCTTGGAGGCACTCCAAAATGTCTCTTAAATATGCGGCTAAAATACAGTGCATCCGGGTAGCCTGTTTGCTCCCCTATGGTTCCAATGGGAATGGAGGTTGTAACAAGCAGCTCCCTGGCGCGGTTTAGGCGGTACGTCCGTAAATAATCTGCCGGCCCCATGCCTGCATACTTTTGAAAAACATAAAACAAACGGTTTTCATTAACTTCGTTTTGTCTGGCAAGTGAATTTACGGTTAAACCATCCATGTAGTGGGTATGGATGTACTCCGATACCGATTCAAAAAGCTCCTGTGCGCCGTACCTTGTCTGGTTTCTGGCACACAAGAATGTCTCCTCCAGCACCCGGCGGAACAAGGTTTCCGTTTGAAAGACCGCAAGACCGCCGGGCCGGTTAGAGGTTGCGTATAAATGATGAAGCATATCATACAGCTGGGGGCTTTGTCCGACGGCTATGCTGAAATGGGTATTCCTCAATTTCATGTGAGGTGATTCGTTGTAAGTTTCATAAAGAACAGAAACGAATTCCCAGTCTTCGTCTCCAATGACACGCTTGCGCATGGCGGTGTTTGCCGAACCATGGATAACAACTCCTGGTTTGATAAAATATGGCGTATCGTTAAACTGGTATTCAGCGCAGCCGGAAAGCGGGAATATAAACCCCGGATAAGATGCGGTTCTTTGTATACCCTTACTACCGGCTGGTATTTTATAACGGTATACCCCTTGTACTTTAAAAAGTGTGGCTGCAAAATGCTCTACAATCGTATTTAGTTCCATTGCCATGGCTCCACATCACATTCCTTAGATAATAAAAGTATTGATAGTATCACATAGAAAGGTCCTCTGTCTAAAACCTTACCGTATCATCATACCACAGGTCCTCTGCAAGGAAAAAGGAATTCGGGCTGTTGAGAAAAAGACTCATTCATTCTCTCATATCATCATTGACAACCGATAACCTCCCCGATATACTGAGATGGCAATGGTTAGTTGAGACTAACTTAAAAGGAGGATGGAATGGTTAAGAAAAAGTTGATTCAAAAAACAGTGGTACCAATATTGACAGCCGCTTGTGTACTTTCCCAGTTCGGCATAGCCTGGGCGGGTATAACAGGAAGCTCCCAGACAAGCAGAGACGGGGGCATATACACGCAGGGCGACTGGAAATATGAAAATGATGGCTGGAAACATTATGAGGCCTCAGGCAGTATAAGCGCCGGTTGGATTAAAAAGGCGTCGGGCTGGTATTATCTTCACCCGGAAAACGGTGCCATGATGACAGGATGGTTTCAGGATGAAAAGGGAATAAGATACTATCTGAACACTTCCAATGATGGGACAGAGGGCCAGATGCGCTCCGGCTGGTACCAGGCTGGCGGCGGAACATGGTACTTTTTTAATACGGCCAATGATGGAATCCTTGGAGCCGTGAAGACAGGGTGGCAGTGGATTGACGGTTATTGCTATTATTTTAATATTGCTGACGGAGCAGATATGGGAAGGATGTATACAGGCCAGACTACCCCGGATGGATATTTTGTAAATGGCGACGGCCGATGGGCGGAGTCTGACGGAACTGTTCATTACGAGGCCGGAAGAGGCCTGGCCTCAGTGCCTGCAGCAGAAAGCGCAAAGAAAGCAGCATCTTCTGGTGGAGGAAGCAGTTCTTCCGGAAGAGGCGGTTCCTCAGGCGGAGGCAGTTCCTCGGGGAATGAAAATAATGGAGGTAACTCCTCAGGCAATGAGAATAACGGAGGCAGCCCCGGCGGGAATGAGGGCAATCCTAACGAAGAGAATAACAGCCAGGAAGGTAAGGATGTTTTTGTTCATGCAGAAAAGACAAAGCTGGTAGATTTAGGCTGGATCCAGTATGCAGTTATCGCGTTCCAGGAAGGAAGTATAGATGATTATACCATTGATGTGGATGGGACAGATATTACGGACGTATGCACAAACGTAGATGATGACGGAACTGTGGTCAAGTGGCAGACGACCCTATGGAAGCCGAATACCATCACTGTTACCAGAATTTCTGACGGCAAAGAGCAGGGCATAAAGGTTGGAAAGGGCTCTACGGCAGAATTGCCGGAGAGAGGCAGCCTTGATTCAGCCCCAAGTGCGATCCTGACCAACGGATCTATATCTGTCTTTGACTATTGGCTGGATAATTACGATAAAGACGGCAATGTGCGTGTAAGGCCTGAGAAGACTACCTTTCATTTAAGCGGAAAGAATCAGGAGACTTCTTCTGATGTACCTGCCGATTATTACTTGCCGGATACCATGATTGATAAAGACGGAAAGGGCAGGATCCAGCTTAAGCTGTCCTTAAAGACTCTGGCACAGGAAAATTGGTTTGACCAGCTGAAAACCATTAAGGTTCTGGATACTGAGAACTCTATTTTAAACAAGAACCTTGTTTTTACAACTGTTCTCGAAACAGAATATGGAAAAACAGGAGTAATTACCATCCAGCTGCCTCAGACCAACCTTTTTGTCCGGGGGCGTTATCAGCTGAACCTGTCTTCCGGATACAGCAAGGCAACCATGAACGTGCCCCTTCATCTGGTGGATAACAGGCTTTTTGCGATGAACTTAAATACTTTAAACCCGAGCCCAAAAGAGGGAGAAGACTTTGCTTTTGATATTGTGGGACCGGAGGGAGAAAGCTTTGGAACAGAGATCCTGTCTCCGATTTACAGGGTAGATTTAACGATGCCGTCAGGTAAAGTAAAGTCTCTTACAAAAATAAACCAATGGTATGAGATTGGTCCCATGCTTCATATCTGCGGTACGGATACAGATGACAATGTGATTACCGATGAAAGCGGCATATATACGGTTACGGCATATGCAAACGGCTACCAGACAATGTCTAAGAAAGTAGAAGTTGGCAGCAATTCACAGACCAGGGCAGATGACCTTAAAATCTTTGCAGTAGCTAAACCTTACGGCATTGACGCCATGTCCAGCGCAACTGTTGCCATACCGGATGGCGGCAGTTCCGGAGGCTCTGGTTCTTCCGGAGGTTCAAAAATGAACGGGTACCTGATATTTGACCATGATCTGCTGGCGAACGCATTGATATTACATGAGATCGATGATGTAAATGAGGACAGCGAGGCAGTAGTGCAGTGGTGGTATGACCAGAAAGCACAAGCTGTTATGGATGAAAACGCTGAAATTTTTTATGATTTTACCCACTATTTAAATGCAGTTAAAGATGGAAAGCTGGGGACAGGAGAATATCTTTCCTTTGAAAAATATAAGGAGACCCAGACCGGAGGAGAGACTGGAAACCGCCCATACCAAATTAAGCGGGTCCTGGAAGATGGAAAATTAGGAACCGTTGAAAGTCTGCTTTCCGTAGTAGGAAAGACGGCGCCTGCCCTTAAGGGCGCAGAAGGAAAGCTGGGCGAGGATCTGGTGCTGACCTCTGATAAGGAGTATATTTCTAAAATAACAGCACTTTATCTGGACAATTCTGCAATCGCACTTAGAAGTGACGATTATATTACGGCTTATAAGATCAGCGAGGCAAAGGAAAGCGTTACCCTCCTGTCAAAAACAGAAGGAACTGGAGGCGGTACGCAACAGCTAACGGAAGAAGAGCACAAGCTGCGAATTGTGGCAGAGGGGTACAAGGAGCAGACGGTTGTTTTACATGTGGTAAAGGAATTGGAAATGTTTAAACTTTCTCTTGCTGAGAATCCAAACAAAGCAGAAGCTGAGGACGCGGCAGCTTACCGCGTAGGACAAAAGGTTTTCATCAATGCTTCAGCCGATGAAGACGATGAAAGCCAGAAGAAGCTTCGCGGTGACTTTGTGAAGAATTTAACAGGGATGACCCTGACTGACCCGGATGATAATACAAGGAAAGTGCTTTCCAAAGAACAGGGTGGAATATTCAGCCAGGATAATTATGAAAAAGGAGATTATTCTTTCACGCTGCAGAAAGATCTATTTCAGAAGGCAGGGCGTTATACGGTTCTGGTGACTGCTGAAGGATATACTGCCAAGACCTTGACTTTTGAAATTCTGGAAGCTGCAGGGAAAACGGTTGAGAATGAAAAATCAGCTCCTGGTGTGGAAACGACAAAATATGTGAAAGGAACGAACTGGGATCCGGCATATTATCGCGTGACCTTCGATACAACAGATGAGAAGGTAACAAAGGAGTATTTAAATGCAGATAAAACAGTAATTGTTAACGGAATTCCTTATAAAAAGGCCATATTGTTCTCCACTTCCAGGCAAAATGAGTTTAAGGTATCTAAGGATGATTCCTATGGCGTTGTAAAATATCTTGACTTTACGGCAGATGGCTTTACAGAAGAAGAAAACGAAGTGGTTATTGAGGTGAGCGGCTACGAGACATTGACATTTATAGTCGAGTTATTTGATCCGGATGAAGGTATGGAAGGAAAGTTTGCTTCTGTAACTCTTAAGGAAGAGGAAGAGGCTGCAGAAGCCAAGGAAGAAAAGACTGGAGTAACAAAGGAAGAACCGGGTAAAGCTGAGGAAGAAAAGACAGAAGAAACGAAGGAAGAACCGGGTAAAGCTGAGGAAGAAAAGACAGAAGAAACAAAGGAAGAACCGGGTAAAGCTGAGGAAGAAAAGACAGAAGAAACGAAGGAAGAACCGGGTAAAGCTGAGGAAGACAAAACAGAAAAAGTTAAGGAAGAACCAGGTAAAGCTGGGGAAGACAGTACTGAAGGCGTCAAGGAAGAACCAGGTAAAGCTGGGGAAGACAAAACAAAAGAGGTTAAAGTAGAACCGGTGGAAACTGCGGAGGACCAGGCAGATGATACCAAGGAAGTAACGGCTGAAGCGAGGGAGAAAGACACAAAAGAAGCTGCAGAGAGCAAAAAAGAAGGAATTCAGAAAGATACTGCAGGAACCGATGAGACAGTTTAATTCGTCTGTTGGAGAATAAAAAGATTAATTGAAAGACCGTGTAAAAGAGGGGTAAAATTTGCCCCTCTTTTCAGACTATAGACAAACTATAAAACATGATTTTTATATACTATGTTGAATAAAAATACAAAGTATCAGATAGCTTAGAATATCTGGTGATTTATCTTTTTACAATAAAATTGAAATTTACTTATCGTATATTGTTCTAAAACTATTCGCTGTTCCCAAAACGGTAAGGGCATATCGTCCGGCACAAAAAACACTTTACTTTAAATTTTCTGTCTTCTATTGTAAAAAATTTAGAGCATCCTTTTTTTCCGAATGAGGCAAGATCGTCCAATGCTCCCGCAGGGCAGGCTTCAACGCATTTGTTACAGTTATCGCACATGGTAGATTGAGCTTTTTCATCCGGCATTATCTCTGCATCGGTAAGAACAGCGCTTAACCAAAGAAGATTGCCGTACTGCGGATTCGTAAGTAAATAATTTTTTCCAATAACACCAAGCCCCGCGATTTCTGCGGCGTGTTTCAGAGAAATGTATCCAAACTGCTCTTTTCTTCCATCGCCTTCCACCCATTTGCCACCTGCTGCACTTATGACTTTTGTTTTACCCCCATCGGCCTTTATTCGTTTTGCTACCTCTTTTGCCATGTTGGTCATTGCAGTAAGCATTGCATTGCGGCTTGTGGTATATTCGGCTATATCGTTTAAGACTTCCGGTGAAAACGTAGTGCCTAGAACGATAACGGAAAGGCATTCCGTGAGTACATCAGTGGGCTTAAAACCGTTCGGCGCCAAACCAAAATCTTTGGAAGCTGCTATACCGACTACATTCGCCCCTGCATCCATTCCATATTTTTTTACAATCGAACTATTAATTTCAGTTTTCATTAGCATTAGCTCCAGTTTCATTATTAAGGAATCACAAATGATATTTTATAAATATCTTAGCATATGAAATATGACAATAGTGTGTCATGTTATGCTCCGAAAATATAAACAGCCTATAGTTACAACTAATGAACAAAATTTTGATGTACCTATTATACTACATACCAGAACGTTAATATAGCACTGAATATTTATTCCCGTATATATTCAGTGCTATAATATAAATTTGACTTTGTCTACACTCTGAAAAGAAATTTTCAAACATGGGATTGCCTGATATCGTAATGGTGAAACAGCAGCTGGCAGCCATGCCATGTATCAGAAACGAATTGACAGAAATCTGCAGTCAAGAGTATAATCGTCTCATAACAAAAAATAAGTAATATGAATTGAAGGTAAGGAATATGGATTATATGAAAAGTAACAGCCAGCCGGTTTCCGCTGATTATGTTTTCCTTAACATTAGAAAACGTATTTTAAAGCTGGAATTAGAGCCTGGTACCAGGATCAGTGAAAATCAGATGGCGGAAGAGTATGGGGTGTCAAGAACCATCATCCGTAATGCCTTTGCAAGGCTGAATCAGCTTGGGCTTCTTACGGTGTACCCCCAGAGAGGTACTTATGTAAGCTTGATTGATCTAAAACTAATCGGAGACCTGTTGATTTTAAGGACTGCCGTGGAGAAGGAAGAGCTTTATGAGCTGTTGTCCCAGAAGGACGAAGAGAAGATTGGAAAACTGGTAAAAGAACTGGAGGATAATTTAGAAAAACAGGAGTCCTACCGGGATGTGGAGGGGTATGACCTGGAGTTTCAAAAGTTGGATTCTGCATTCCACCGGGCCATTGCGGAAAGTGTGGAACGGTATAATCTTATAAAATTGCTGGAGGATTTAATGCTCCACATTTCAAGATGGCGGAATTTCGATGTGGCACTTGGCAAAAGGATGCCCTGCCTGATCGATGAACACCGGAGGATTGTCGATGAAATCAAAGGCGGCGATTTTGTCAAAGCCCAGCAGGCGATGGCAGATCATCTGGAAACCATATCCGAGATCAGAGCGAAAGCAAAGGAAAAGTATCCACAGTATTTCTTAAACATTTAATCCGGCTGGACAAGAAGAAATGGTCGGAAGTCTTCAGTCATATAGATTTCAAGCCGTTTGCAGCGAAAACAGCCGATTATTTGTTTATAAGAAAAAGATTGTCACAAATTAGACGATTACAGAGGAAGAAGGAGGAGACCACGGTTCCAATCAGGTTCCATATAATATCTAAAGAAAATCCTGATTTAAAAAAAGTTATTGACAAATACGACAAATTTTGATAATCTATGCATGAAAAAGTGTATCTTATTACATTTTATTTTTTATATTTAACTTGTATACAAGGATACACTTTTTCATAGAGCAACTTGTATACATGTATACATATATATTTTTTTCTTAATTATTGTTAAAAATTAAACAAAGAAAGGAAAAGACCATGTTCACATTAGGAGTTGACATAGGATCTACCACCTCCAAAGCGGTCATTCTGAAAGATGGACAGGAAATTCTGGCTACTTCCCTGATTGGGGCAGGGACAGGAACCGACGGTCCGGGGCGGGCAATTGAGGCAGTACTTGCCGAAGTAAGTTTAAAGCCGGAAGAGATAACCGCTGTTTATGCTACCGGTTATGGAAGGAAGCTGTTAAAAAATGCCGATGGCGAGATGAGTGAACTGAGCTGCCATGCAAGGGGTGTCCATCATCTGCTTCCGGAAGTGCGGACCATCATTGATATTGGCGGACAGGATGCAAAGGTACTTTCCCTGGGTGCCGACGGGCGCATGACAGAATTTTTGATGAACGACAAATGTGCGGCAGGAACCGGACGGTTTCTGGATGTCATGGCAGGAATCCTTCAGCTGAGGATTGAGGATCTGGAAAAGCAGGCGGCCCTGTCAAAACAGACCGTCAAAATATCCAGTACCTGTACGGTATTTGCTGAATCCGAAGTTATATCCCAGCTGGCAAACGGGGTCGAGATCCCGGATCTGGTTGCCGGCATCTGCCAGTCTGTGGCCAGCCGGGTAGCGGCTTTGGCAAAACGGGTCGGTGTGAAAGAAACAGTGTGTATGAGCGGCGGCGTTGCAAAAAATGGCGGGGTACGGAAAGCCATGGAGCAGGAGCTGGGTCTTAAAATTACATATTCACCAATGGCTCAGCTCATGGGTGCTTTAGGAGCGGCGCTTTACGCTTATGATAAATCATAAAAGGAGGAATTTTTCATGGGAGAAGGAGAGAAAAAACCAAAGTTTACCATTGATCCCAATTCAGCCAAGTTTAAGCTGAACGAGATTGTGGCAAAGCACTACAAGGAGGTCCAGGAGGCAAAGGACAGAGGAGAAAAAATCGGCTGGTGCGCCAGCAATTTCCCTCAGGAAATTTTTCAGACCTTAGGCATTAAAGTGTGCTATCCCGAGAATCAGGCAGCAGCGATTGCGGCAAGAGGAGCCGGACAGCGGCTGTGTGAAATTTCAGAGGCGGAAGGTTATTCCAATGACATCTGCGCTTATGCAAGGATCAGTCTGGCACATATGATGGTGGGGGAAACTCCGGAGCAGAACATGCCTCTGCCGGATTTTGTACTTTGCTGCAATAACATCTGCAACTGCATGATCAAATGGTATGAGAACATTGCAAAAGAGCTTAACATTCCGCTGATTCTCATTGACATTCCCTTTAATCCTGATTACGAGGTTTCAGATGCCCAGGTAGCATATGTCAAGAGCCAGTTTCTTGCTGCCATTGAACAGCTGGAGGAAATCACCGGCAAGAAATGGAGTGAAGAGAAATTCAAGGAGGTTATGGAAATCTCGAACAGGACTTCCAGAGCATGGCTGGAGGCTACAGCCTATACCAAATATACCCCTTCTCCACTTAACGGCTTTGACCTGCTTAATCATATGGCGGTTGCCGTCTGTGCCAGAGGGACCGTGGACGCTGCCGAAGCTTTTGAAACCCTGCTGGAGGAATATAAAAAGGCAGTGGAAGAGGGAACCAGTACCTTCCGTGCAGAGGAAAAATACAGGATCATGTTTGAAGGGATTGCCTGCTGGCCTCATTTAAGAACAACGGCCACCGGCCTTAAGTCCCGGGGAATCAACATGGTGGCAACCATTTATGCCGATGCCTTTGGATTTATTTATGATGACTTTGACGGCCTGATCCGTGCCTACTGCAACGTGCCCAATGCCATGAACTTAGAGCATGCCCGGGATAAGAGAGAAGCGATTGTAAATAAGACCCATGCAGAGGGGCTTCTGGTTCATACCAACCGTTCCTGCAAGCTTTGGAGCGGCTTTATGTATGAGATGAGCCGCCAGATCGGAGAGGACTGCCAGATACCGGTCACCTCTTTTGACGGTGATCAGGCAGACCCGCGAAACTTCTCGGAAGCCCAGTATGAAACAAGGGTTCAGGGGCTGACAGAAATCATGGAATCCAACAAAGGGGGGAAAGATTGATGGCAACATTGAATGAATTATTAGAAAATTTTCATGAAATTGCATGTTCACCGAAAAAACAGCTGAATGCTTATCTGGAGCAGGGAAAAAAGGTTGTGGCTTGTGTTCCTGTCTATACTCCGGAAGAACTGATCCACTCCATGGGGCTTGTTCCTATGGGAGCATGGGGAGCGGATATTGAGTTAAAAGAGTCTAAAAGATATTTTCCTGCTTTTATCTGTTCCATTATGCAGAGCATTCTGGAACTGGGAATCAGTGGAGAATACAAAGGCATTTCAGCCATCGTGATTCCCTCCCTCTGTGATTCTTTAAAGTGTCTGGGACAGAACTGGAAATACGCGGTAAAGGACATTCCCTTTATTCCCATGACCTATCCCCAGAACCGGAAGCCGGAGTCCGGAAAAGAATTTACCAAAGCTTCCTATGAGCGTGTGATAAGAGATTTAGAGGCGATAACCGGTGAGAAATTCAGTGAAGCTTCCCTGGCCCGGTCCAATGAGATCTATAATGAACACAATGCGGCAATGAGAAAGCTGACAGAGGTTTTAGAACAGCATCCTTCCATCACGGCAGTCCAGAGAAGAGATATTTTTAAAAGTGCTCATTTCATGCGGAAGGAAGAACATACAGCACTGGTCAGCCAGCTGATGGAGGCTTTGTCAGAAGCAGAGGAGAAGGAAAGCAAAATCAAGGTAATCACCACCGGAATCCTGGCAGACAGCGATGGACTGCTTAAAATCTTTGATGAACATGGACTGCAGATTGTGGCAGATGATGTTGCCCATGAATCCAGGCAGTACCGTACGGATGTCAATCTGGAACTGGAACCTTTGGAAGGACTTGCAGATAAGTTTTCCCGAATGGACCATTGTTCTGTCCTGTACGATCCGGAAAAGAAGAGAGCCGGTTATATTGTTGACCTGGCAAAGAAGTACAAAGCAAAGGGTGTGGTCGTTCTTCTGACGAAATTCTGTGATCCGGAAGAATTTGATTATGTAATGGTAAAAAGAGCCTGTGCAGAGGCAGGAATTCCTATCATTCAGGTAGAAGTAGACAGACAAATGGTAAATTACGAGCAGGCAGGAACGATGATAGAAGCATTCATAGATATGCTTTAACAGGAGGAGAAGGATATGATCGATAAAAATAAAATGCCGGTAGCCGTGGGCGTTGCTTTCGTATGGTTTACAACACAGTTTGGCGGAGGGTTTGCTTCCGGTGCACAACTGGTTCAGTATTTCGTTGCCTTTGGTATTTGGGCGCTAATCACTCCGATTCTTGCTCAGGCAATCGGAGCGGTGTTCCAGTGGTATGGACTTCGGTTTGCAAAGCTTCATGATGCTTATGATTACAGAACCTTTAACAATAAGTTTTACGGAAAATTCGCCCCCATTTTTTCCAACCTTTATGAACTTGTTTACATATTATTGCTTTGCCTGGCTCCCTCTGTTGCCTTTGCGACCGGAGGCTCAACCATGCAGTCCCTTACTGGAATCCCATATATGGCCTGTACCTTGATCATAGGATTGTTTATCTTTTTTGTGACCATTTTCGGAACGAATTTTGTAAGAAAAGCGGCTTCCACATTGTCAGTCATTATCATAGCAGGCCTTTTGATCGTGTACATACCGAACATTATTGTCAGCTGGGGTGATATTGTAAGGAATATCAAGACTTTGGGAGCTGATCCTGCACCTGCTGGCCCGGCCCTTTGGAGCTGTTTTATTTATGGTTCCTTCCAGCTGGCTTCTATCGGGTTGTTATACCAGCATGCGGAATCATTTAAATCGGAAAAGGAAGCCGGAACCAGTATGATTTACGGATTCATCGTAAACTCCGGACTGATTATGCTTTCCACTTTAGGGATTATGGCAGTAGCAACTAATCCGGATTTATCAAAAGATCCCCTTCCGGTTATCACACTGATTAAAGGCGGAGTGGGAGCTGGCTTCATGAATCCTATGATTTCCATCCTCATTATTTTAGGAGCGGTATCAACGGCGGTTAATATGATTGCAGGAGCGGTTCAGAGAGTTGTGGTTGCACTTGAAAAGCCGGAGGAAAAAAAGAATGATGGAAAACCTACGGCAAAAACCTTAATCTGCGCATTGTTATGTACCATTCTTGCATTTGCTATCGCCCAGTTTGGACTTCTTCCTCTGGTAAAAGTAGGATATGGATACCTGGGTTACGTAACCATTGTGGTGGTACTGGTTCCGTTCCTGATCCGAATGATCGGAGAAGCGATGGGAAAAATCGAGAAATAACTGACAGAAACATGGGGCAGAGATTAGCAGGAGAATGAATATGACAGGCCTTTTATCAGAAACAATCGGAGAACTGCTTCATAAAAGAGCTGTTCTTACGCCGAATGGAGCAGGAATCTGCTACCAGGATCGATGCTATACCTGGAAAGAGGCGGATGAAATTTCAGATTTTTGGGCATCTGACTTTATAAGAAGAGGAATTTCACGCGGAAAACATGTCGCGTTGTGGGGGATTAACAGCCCGGAATGGATCATGGCGTATTTTGCTTTTATGAAGTCCGGGGCAATTGTGATCCCGGTCAATACATGCTATAAGGAACAGGAATTAAACCGGATTTTAAAAGAAGGAGATGCAGACTATCTGTTCTATGGAAAGGGCTGCAACAATGCGGACTATGAACCGGTCATTTCAAAAGCCGGACTTAATCGTCCTGATAGCTTCTTAAAAGGGATCGTTTCTTTGGCCCATCTGTCTGACTGTGAAATGGGGGAAAACAGGGAGGAAGAGAAACGGCTTTTAAAAGAAATGGAGCAGAACTTATCCTCCAAGGATACCGCCAATATACTTTTTACCTCCGGTACCTCCGGTGTTCCCAAAGGAGTGATGTTAAGCCACGAAAACATGGTCAACAATGCAGCCGAAATGGTGCGTTCCATGCATTGGAACGAAAGTGACCGCATGTGCTTATCCGTCCCCCTGTTTCACTGTTTTGGCATTACAGCGGGCATTTTGTCCGCTGTCCATGCCGGAGCGGCGATTTATATCAATCAGTATTATAAGTCCATTGGAGTTATGGAAAACATACAGAAAAATTCCTGCACCATTCTAAACGGTGTTCCAAGTATGTTCCTAGCTATGGTAAAGAACAGCAGGAGAAATGAATACAATTTAAGTTCCTTAAAGAGCGGAATTATCGCAGGTTCCGCCATTCATCCGTCAGATTATATCAATATCTGTGAAGAGCTGAAGATGGAGCATCTGCAGCCTTCCTATGGGCAGACCGAGTCTTCCCCTGCGATTACCATAACCGGGTATACGGATCCAATCTGCCGAAAAGCCCTTACGGCAGGAAAAAAAATACCTTATACGGAATTAAGGATCTGGGATGAAGAAAGAAAAAGCGTTGCCAAGCCAGGCATTGTCGGAGAAATCCAGTCCCGGGGTTATCACATCATGAAGGGCTATTACAACAAAACGAAAGAAGCGGAAAAAGTGCTGGATGAAGAGGGCTGGCTTCATACCGGTGACTGCGGTTATCTGGATGAGGAAGGCTGTCTTTATATAACCGGACGAAAAAAAGAGATGATTATCCGGGGCGGTGAAAACATAGCGCCGGTGGAAATTGAAAACTGCATTCTGGAACTTCCGGAAGTCAGGGATGTAAAGGTAGTAGGAGTTGATGCCCAGGTTCTTCAGGAAGAAATAGCCGCTTGTATCATCATGGAGTCCGGAGCGGAGTTTTCAGATGAAAGGATCAGGGAGCACGTTCGTAAAAATCTGGCGAATTATAAGGTTCCCAAATATGTTTATCGATTTGATTCATTTCCTTTTGGCAACAGCGGAAAGGTTAAGGTCCATGTGTTACGGCAGGAAGTCGAGAAACGGTTAGCGAAAAGAGGTTAAGGAGGAAACAACATGTATTTTACAAAACAGCATGAGCTTGTCCGGAAACTGGCAAGAGAGTTTGCGGAAAAAGAACTGACCAATGAAATCCTCGATGAGGTTGAGGAAAGCGGGACATTTCCGGAGGAAATCCTTTACAAGATGGGAAAGGCCGGATTTTTCGGCATTAAGACGCCAAAGGAATACGGAGGTTCAGGCGGTGATGCCCGCTGTTACGTGCTGGTGATGGAGGAAATGGCAAGAGTCAGCGGAGTTGCAAGCATTTATGTATCTTCCCCCAATTCTCTTTCCGGAGGTCCTCTGTTATTATCCGGCACAGAGGAGCAAAAACGGAAATATCTTCCCTCATTGATAAGCGGAAGCAAAAAGCTTTGTTTTGCCCTGACAGAGCCGGGAGCAGGTTCTGATGCAGGCGGCATGCAGTCGACTGCGGTAAAGGATGGGGATTCCTACATATTGAATGGAAGAAAGACCTTTATCACCATGGCACCTCTAGCAGATTATGCGGTAGTCTACGCAAAGACGGATATGACAAAGGGGACAAAAGGAATCAGCGCATTTATCGTAGATATGAAAAACACTCCTGGAATTTCCTGCGGAAAGCCGGAACATAAAATGGGCGTTATCGGTTGCGCTACCAGCGATATCATTATGGATAATGCAAGGATTCCGGCAGAGAACCTTCTTGGTGAGGAGGGCATGGGCTTTATTAACGCCATGAAAACTTTGGATACCGGGCGTATGGGAGTGGCCGCTCAGTCCATAGGAGTTGCTCAGGGCGCTTTGGACGAGGCCATTAAATATGCAAAGGAAAGGAAACAGTTTGGAAGACGAATCGGAGATTTCCAGGCAATTGCCTTTATGATCGCAGATATGGCGACTAAGCTGGAGGCGGCAAAGCAGCTGGTTTATAAGACAGCCTACTTAATGGATACCCATCAGCCTGCAACCTTGGAAGCTTCTATGGCAAAGTATTATGCTTCTGAAGTCTGCAATGAAATCGCTTCAAAATCCCTTCAGATCCATGGCGGTTACGGCTTTATCAAAGATTATAAGATTGAGCGCATGTACAGGGATTGCCGCGTGTTCACCATTTACGAAGGTACCTCACAAATACAGCAGCTGGTGATTTCTGGAAAACTGCTTAAGAAATAACGACTACACGGAAGGAGTAATGATACGATGAAAATTTTGGTTTGTGTGAAACAGGTGCCGGATACCAATGAAGTAAAGATCGATCCGGTAAAGGGTACATTGATCCGTGACGGAGTTCCCAGCATATTAAACCCTGATGATGCAAATGCCCTGGAAGAGGCATTGAAAATAAAAGACAAAAAGCCTGGAACAACGGTTTCCGTGATTACCATGGGGCCTCCTCAGGCTGATGATATGTTAAGGGAATGCCTGGCAATGGGAGCGGATGAGGCTTATCTGCTCAGTGACCGAGCTTTTGGCGGTGCAGATACCTGTGCTACTTCTACCACCATTGCTGCCGGTATTCAAAAAATCGGAGATTATGACCTTATTTTTGCAGGACGCCAGGCCATTGACGGTGATACGGCCCAGGTAGGCCCCCAGGTAGCCTGGAGACTTGGCATCCCGGTTGTGACCTATGTTCAGGATGTAAAGCTCTGCGAAGAAAAGGTAATCGTACAAAGGCAGATGGAAAATGGATATGAAATTCTGGAAGTCCAGATGCCCTGTCTTCTCACGGCGGTAAAAGAGCTGAATGAGCCCCGTTACATGAGCATAGGCGGTATCATGGACGCTTATGCAAAAAAAGTTACCGTATGGAATCATGAGGATGTGGTACTGGATCCCAAAGACTGTGGTTTAAATGCTTCCCCCACCCAGGTTTTCCGTTCCTTTACTCCCGCTCCCAAGGGAAAAGGGGAGATGCTTAACGGAACAGTGACAGAAATGACAGAACTGCTAACAGAGAAACTGAAAGAGAAGCATTATCTTTAAGACCCAGGAAAAGGAGGAAGGTTCATATGGCTGTAAATGTAATAAAAGAAAAATGCAGGGGCTGTACGATCTGCGTAAAGAATTGCCCGTTTGAAGCAATTACAATGGAAAATAAGCTGGCCGTCATCGGTACTGCCTGTACCGGCTGCGGCGTTTGTTTAGAAAAGTGTCCGTTTGATGCTATAGAAAAGTCAGAAGAGCCAAAGGATACGGTTGATTTATCGGAATACCGGGATGTATGGGTATTTGCGGAACAAAGAGAAGGGGCACTCATGCCGGTCGTAAAAGAACTTCTTGGTGAAGGGCGGAAACTGGCGGATGAGATTGGATGCAGCCTTTGTTCTGTATTATGCGGTAACCATGTGGAAGGACTTGTGGATGAACTGTTTGAATGTGGAGCAGATAAAGTTTATCTTGCGGATCATAAAGAACTGGAATCCTACCGCACCGACGCTTATACGGCTGTGATCCACGACGCGATCAAATCTTATAAGCCTGAAATCGTCCTTTTGGGAGCCACCCACATCGGCCGTGACTTAGGTCCCTGTCTGGCCGTCCGCTGCAATACGGGGCTGACTGCCGACTGTACCAAGTTGGAAATTGATGAGGTAGATAAGAAGATCAAGCAGACCCGCCCGGCCTTTGGCGGAAATTTAATGGCAACCATCGTTTGTCCAAACCACAGGCCTCAGATGTCCACGGTACGTCCGGGAGTTATGGAAAAAGCCGAAAGGCAGGGGGGCCGTAAGGGAGAGATCATTCCTCTTTCTGTAAGTTTTGAAAAAGACGATATAAGAACCCGCATCCTTGAAGTGGTTAAGGAGGCAGGAGAGGCGGTATCCTTAACTGATGCAGAGATCATTGTATCCGGCGGTATGGGTCTTGGCGGAGCCGAAGGCTTTGAACTGTTAAAGAAACTGGCGGATAAGCTGGGCGGTGTGGTTGCAGCAAGCCGTGCAGCCGTAGACGCAGGCTGGATCGACCATTCCTATCAGGTGGGGCAGACCGGAACCACGGTACGTCCTAAACTATATTTTGCCTGCGGCATTTCTGGGGCCATTCAGCATGTGGCAGGTATGCAGAATTCAGAGCAGATCATTGCAATCAATAAAAACCCGGCAGCTCCGATCTTTGAAGTGGCCGATTACGGCATCGTAGGCGATTATAATCAGGTGATCCCTGCGCTTATAGAAGCACTGGACAAATAAAGGAGGGAATTAATATGGGAAAGAAACTGTTAGAAGGAATCAAAGTAGTGGAACTGGCAACCTTTATTGCGGCTGCAGGTGCAGGACGTTTTCTTGCAGACTGCGGAGCAGATGTCATTAAGATCGAATCTGCCAAGGGAGATCCGTTAAGACATACGGCTCCATCCGAAGGAAGGCCTTTGGATATGTATGAAAATACGACCTGGGACTTAGAAAATGGAAACAAGCGCTGTATTTCTCTTAATATGAAGGCACCTGAGGGCAAAGAGGCATTTTTTAAGCTTCTAGAGGATGCGGATGTGCTGATCACCAACTGGAGAGTCCAGGCTCTTGAACGGGCGGGGCTTGATTATGAAACATTAAAGGTGAAATATCCAAAACTGGTTTATGCCATGGTTACCGGCTATGGTGAATACGGCCCGGATAAAGACCTTCCGGGATTTGATTTCACGGCATTCTTTGCAAGAGGTGGTTATCTCCATTCCCTTCGTCAGAGAGGAACGGTTCCAATGAATGTGGTTCCCGGAGTTGGGGATCATAACGTGGCCATGAACCTTGCAGCAGGTATCCTTGCGGCATTATACCATGCAAAAGAAACCGGACAGGGAGAGAAAGTAGAGACCAGTCTGTTTGAGACGGCTGTCTATAACATGGGAATGATGATCCAGGCAGCCAATTATGATGGCCCGGCGAGGGAATACCCCATTAATATCAGGGAGAGTGCCAACCCCTTTAATGCGGCATGGAGAACAAAGGATGACAGATTCATTCAGACCTGTATGCCTGATTATAACACCTACTATAAACAGTTCATGAAAGCTCTGGGAAGAGATGATTTGATGGAAAATGAGAATTACTTCCCAATCCAGAACCTTCAGACCAAAGGCTTGGGTACGGAGGTCTATGATATCTGTATGGAAGCAATGGAAAAGAAAACAGCCAAGGAATGGGTACCGGTTTTAAAGGAACACGACATAGCTTTCAGCGTTGCCCAGTCCTGGGAAGAAATTCTGGAAGATGAGCAGGCATGGGCCAATGATTGCTTTTATAAAATGCAGTACGGCAATGGAAATGTACGCACACTGGTAAGACCGCCGGTCAAATTCCAGGAGATGGGTGTTCCTGAGTACAATGGCGGTCCTCTGATCGGTGAGCAGGGACCGGAGATCCTGGAGAATCTGGGGTACAGCAAAGAGGAGATCAAGGAGTTTCAGGAGAAGGGAATCCTTTATGTATGGAAGGATGAACGGAAAAACTAGATTTGCCTTCGGATATTCATTTGCTCTTTCCAGACTATCAAAAAAGCCGGCATCAGGCCGTTCTTAGTAAAACTTTTTTAATGAAGTTTGGCGTAGCGTAAAAAGCTACGCCATTCCTTCTTTTATCGGTGTATTGAGTTCCGGCAGAAACCCCAACAAATCATAACTGATGTGAATATTCTGCCTGTGTTTTTCCTCTGATTTGTCAGGTGATTCCACAAAGACCTTACACGGCATTATAATGGGTATGTTTACGCTGGCACGGTTGATTTCGCCAAATAGCAGTTGACGCACTTTGATAAATATTATATAATTTGATAAATAATATTTATCAAAAGTGTAATTAACTGAAAGGCTGTGAAACGGATGAAAATAAATGTAAAGGTAAAAGACATTGCCAAGGTGGCAGGAGTGTCACCATCGACAGTATCCCTGGTGTTAAATAACAGGCCTTCCCGCATTGCGGAGGATACGAAAGAGCATATATTCCGGGTGGCAAGGGAGATGCAGTTCCAGAAAGAGACGGAAATTGATTTTACTGAGTTTAAAAAAGTCAGGACGATCGGGCTTATTGTGCCGGACCGCATGAATCCTTTTTACCATCAGCTTGCCGAAGAGATTGCCAGGAACGCTTTTCTAGGTGATTACTCAGTATTCCAGTGCTATACCGGTGACGATATACAGTGTTTCTATACAGCGGTCGAAGGTTTTATGGCGAAAAATATAGATGGAATTATTGTTATCCCACCCAGGACCATGGATAAAGAAAATGTAAAGCTATTAAAGTCAGTGCAAAAGAGCAATGTTCCGATTATGCTTCTTGACAGGGCTGCGTACGGGGTGTTCTGTGACTTTGTCACTGCTGATAATAAACACGGGGGGAAGATTGCGGCGGAGTATATGATAAAAAAAGGCCATACAAGAATCGGCTGTATGATGGCGGAGCAGAACATCTATACTTCCAGAAAAAGGCTGGAGGGTTATCGGGAAGCGCTTGCCGCATATAAGATTCCCTTTGATAAGTCTCTCATATACTATGGAAACTATGATATTGAATCAGGCCGTCAGGGGGCAAAGGAGCTGATTGGAAAAGGAGTGACCGCTATCGTGGCAGGAAATGACTTAATGGCCTTAGGCGTTTACTTATATGCAGAGGAGCAGGGGCTTTCTGTTCCTGATGATGTATCTGTGATCGGCTATGACAATACGGAACTCTGCCGTTTTGCCAGAACACCTCTAACCAGTGTTGATCAGAATACTGCAACCATGGCCTCTAAAGCAGTTGAGGTAATTCTTCGTCAGATTGGAAAGGAAGAGGGTGATGAGGTTCCTGCCCGGAATTATTATTTTACGCCTTATATTGTGGAGAGGGAGTCTGTAAAAGATTGTAATAGCCAGAAATGATAAAATAAAGGTAAATAATGGGAATGAATTGATTGATATGCAGTCAATTCATTCCCATTATTTTTTTTGCTATAGATTTTATCGGGGTGGTAAATTTGTGAAAAGCAGAGTTTTTATAATTATGTATGGATTTATTGAAGATATTATGAGATAAATCGTCGGAAACATAAGAGAAAAACTCATTCAATTCCTGTATTGACAAAATTAGATAAAATGATATAATAAAATCACTAGAATATTTATCATATATTTATCAAATGATCGATGACGCCGTAAACCAATTAGTGAAAAAGGAGAAGTTAGCTATGAAAAAAAGAATTCTTGCAGCAATATTGTCAACGGCAATGATTGCAACTATGGTATCCGGATGCAGCATTTCCACAAAGAGCACGACAGAGCCGGGAAATACAGCTGAGAATGCCGGTAATGGGGAAACACCGGCAAAAGCTGAAAGCGGAGATTTAAAAAACCGCGAAGTGATTTCGCTGTGGTTCTGGGGGGCGGAACCATACGCACAGGAAGCAATGCAGAAGATTCTTGCTGACAAGTATAATGCTTCCCAGGACAAGTACATACTGGCCTTAGAATTCCGCCCGTCTGTGGATACGGATATGTCCACAGCATTAGCAGCCAACCAGGGCCCGGATATTGTATACGGCTCCGGTCCATCCTTTGTTATGCCGTTAGTAGAGGCCGGCAAGCTGGAACCGCTTGATCCGTATGCGGAACAGTACGGCTGGAAAGACAGGCTGCTTCAGCCGTTTTACGACTCCGGTACTGTAGGAGGCAAGCTTTACAGCCTGACAAGCGGTGTCAGTACCGTGGGCGTATTTTATAATAAGAAGGTGCTTGCGGATCATGGATGGGAGGTTCCAAAGAGCATTCAAGATATGGAAAAAGTTATGGATCATGCGTTGGAAAAAGGCATGTATGCTTCCGTAACAGGCAATAAAGGCTGGAAACCGGTGAATGAAAACTATGCGTCCCTGTTTTTGACCCATATTGCCGGTCCGGAAACCGTATACAAATGCTTAATGGGCGAGGAAAAATGGAATAATCAGGAGATGCAGGCGGCAATTAACAAGTCAAAGGAATGGTGGGATAAAGGATATCTGGCCGGCAAAGATTACGTGAATTTGAACTTCAGTGAATCTTTACAGATTCTTGCCGATGAGAAATCCCCGTTCTTCATAGGACCGTCCATCGCATTCCAGTGGGTAGCCTCTTTCTTTACCGGGGATAAGGCTGAGAATATCGCATTCATGCCATTCCCTGCCACAGAGGAGGTGCCGAATGAAACATATACGCTGGGAGCTTCCTGCACATTATCGATCAATGCGAATGTCTCTAAAGAACATAAGGATGAAGCGGCTAAGATCATCGATATGATGATGCAGCCTGAATTTATGAAGGAGATGACAGCAGCCTGGCCGGGATATTGGGGCACGCCATTAAAGGATTTATCAGCAGTTGATACAACCGGTATGGGATACCTGTCAAAATCATTTGTTGATGTTGTGAAGAATGTGTCTGACGCTGTGAATAAAGGGAACTTCGGCTATTATGACAACGTGTTTTTTCCGGCTGCAACTCAGCAGAACATGGTAAATATTGAGGATGTGTGGTATAACACGATTTCCACATCGGATTATCTTGATAAAGTAGATAAAGATTTTTCATCGGAGTTGGCGAAAGGGCTTGTACCTCCGATTCCGGCACCGGCAATGAATAAATAAAAGAAGGAAGCAAAGCTTATGCGTAATTGGAAGGGCCGACATGTTTTAACAGCATATCGGCCCATTCCTGCAAATGGGCGTTGTACATCAATCCATAAAATGAAAAGGAGGACACGCCATGAAAAGCAGCAAGATAAACTGGAATTATCTGCTGATAGCGCCGGCACTGTTGATCAGCGTCATGATAATTCTGGTCCCTGGTGCTATGACGATAGGCTATTCTTTTACAGACTGGAATGGGATATCTCCCAATGTAAACTTTATCGGCCTGCAGAATTTCGCAGAGTTATTCCATGACAAGATATTCTTTCTGTCCATCCGCAACAACTTGATCTGGACAGTCATGTTTCTTACCATACCGGTCTGTATCGGCATGCTGGCAGCCATGCTGCTGCTGTCGAGAAAAAAGACGAGAAGTATTTACCAGGTGGCATTCCTGATCCCATATGTATTAGCACCGGCGGTCAATGCCATGCTGTGGTTGAATATCATATTCAGTCCTGTGGTCGGCATTGTAGCATATTTGAAGAATTTCGGGATCGATTTAGGTTCTCCCTTAGCAAGTATGAAAAGCGCAATCTTTGCCTGTGCAGGAGTTGATATCTGGCATTACTGGAGTTATCTGACGGTCATCTACTTAGCGGCATTAAGGCAGACTCCCACAGACCAGGTGGAGGCGGCCAGGATCGATGGCTGCAATGGCTGGCAGCTTTTTCAGTGGATATATCTGCCTAATATAAGGGCAACGGTCAGTCTGATGTTCGTTATGATTGTAATTGGCTCGTTTCTTGCTTTTGACTATGTAAAACTGCTGACCGGCGGCGGCCCCGCGCATTCCACTGAAGTTTTAGGCACATATGCCTATTCGTTTGCGTTCAGTGAGATGAAGGTAGGAAAGGCAGCGGCAGTTGGCCTGTTTATGAGTTTTTTCGGGTTGATTGCGTCCCTGGTTTACACGAAAATGAGCCGCAGCGAAGAGATGAAATAGGGGGGATATTATGGCAGCATCATCTGGGAAAAAGAGAATAGGGATCAATATCATCATCCACGCGGTTTTGCTTTTGCTGGTTGTTATATGTCTCTTCCCTATTGCATTGGTATTCATTAACAGCTTTAAGACGAACACGGAGATTGTGGGAAGTCCGCTGACACTTCCTACCGTCCTTCACTTGGAGAATTATATTCAGGCGTGGAAATACGGCAAGTTTTCTCAAGGGTTTATCAACAGTGTCATGCTGACCGGCTGTACCATTCTGATTATTCTGTTTTGTTCTACACTTGCTGGTTATGTTTTGGCGGGCTACCGGATTAAGGGTACCGGTATTATACTTACGTATTTTATGGTGGCTATGACAGTTCCGATTCAGCTGTTTTTATTTCCTTTGTACTATACGTTTGCAAAGCTGAAGCTGATCGGCAACATTCCGGCAACCAGCGTGATTCTGGCAGCCATGTTCAT
Source organism: Lacrimispora sphenoides (assembly GCF_900105215.1). Lineage (NCBI taxonomy): Bacteria > Bacillati > Bacillota > Clostridia > Lachnospirales > Lachnospiraceae > Lacrimispora > Lacrimispora sphenoides. The sequence continues at coordinate 3,015,371 of NZ_FOIP01000001.1, forward strand.
GCCCTTATCTGTATTCCTTATGAGGACATTCTTTTTAAATGTTCCCAGGGAACTGGAGGAAGCAGCAAGGATTGATGGAGCCAACACGGCACAAGTTATCTGGCACGTGATGAGGCCGGTGGTTTCTCCGGGAATGATTACGGTAGGGATTCTCGTGGGATTGCAGTCCTGGAATGAATACCTGGTATCCAGTACGTTCCTGCAAGGAGCCAGGAATTTTACGGCTACGCTGGGATTTTTGTCCATGAACGGCAGCTATGGATCGAATATGTCCGTGTTGATGGCGTCTTCGGTTATCCTGATTGCGCCGATCGTCATCTTCTTCCTGTTCGCACAGAAGTATTTTGTTGACGGTATGGTCAGCGGGGCTGTCAAGGGTTAGGAGTGAAGAGGTTTTTACGGACCATAAAAGAGCGGAACCAGGCAAACGGGAGAAGAATGGAGGAAGGGATACGTGAAGAACATAATACGGTTTAAAAATGACATTTACGCAGGTGTTTTGGGGAAAATCATAGGGGTCTACCTCGGCCGTCCGGTAGAAGGGTGGACATATGAAAAAATCTACGAACAGTTTCATGAGATTTACTATTATAAAAACCATAAGACAGGGGCACCTCTCATCGTTCCGGATGACGATATTTCCGGCACGTTCGCATTTTTCAGGAGCTTAGAGGATCATGAATATGATCCGGAGATCACAGCGGAAAACATCGGAGATACATGGCTTAACTATATTATTGAGAATAAAACCATCCTATGGTGGGGCGGGCTTTCCAGAAGTACGGAACACACCGCATACCTGAGGCTGAAAAATGGTATAAAAGCGCCGCATAGCGGTTCCATGGAACTTAACGGCAGAAGCATGGCGGAGCAGATTGGCTCTGAAATCTTTATCGATACCTGGGCCATGGTAAATCCCGGAAATCCGGCAAGGGCAGCAAAGATGGCAAAGGCGGCGGCCAGCGTCAGCCATGACGGGATTGCAATAGACGCGGCGGTTTACCTGTCGGTCATGGAAGCCATGGCATTTGTGGAAAAGGATATCAATAAACTTCTGGATGAGGGGCTTCACTATGTAGAGAATCCGGAGTTTAAGAAACTGGTGAGTGATCTGAGGGAACGTTGTGAGTCGGCTTCCGACTGGCGGGAGGTAAGGCAATGGATCGCAGACAACCACGGCTATGAGCGGTATCCCGGCAACTGTCCCGTTGTGACAAACCATTTAACCCTACTGATGGCATTCATTATGGGCGGAGACGATTTTAATAAATCATGCATGATTGCCTGCAGTTCCGGCTGGGACACGGACTGCAACTCCGGCAATGTAGGCTGTTTAAACGGAATCCGCCTGGGACTTGACGGCTTTACAAAGGGAGCAGATTTGAGGAGGGCGGTGGCTGACCGCCTCTATGTGGTGACCAGTGACGGCGGTTCCTGCATCTCTGACGCGGTTCTGGAGACCAGAAAGATACTGGCGGCTGCGTGCAGGCTGGAATCGGAAGAGGCAGTCCAGCCTAGAGAACGCCTGGCGTTCGAGTATCCGGGTTCTGTGCAGGGTATCATCCCTTATGACCAGGAAGTGGAAGAGTCAGCACTTGCCGGAATTGAGAACTACTATGAAAAGTCAAAGGAATATGGATGCAGGATTTCCTTTAAGGGCCTTGGGGCAGGCGTCCACGCTTCTGTATGTATAGATACCTTTATTGACCTTGCGCCAAAAGGAAAGGAGGGGACAAGTTATTTTGATGTGCTCTGTTCTCCGGCCCTTTACAGCGGCCAGGAGGTGACTGCCAGGGTTTTAGCCCCTGAAACTGACAATCCTTCTTTTGAGTTTTTTATCGTCTACTTTGACGGAGATGACCAGGTAAAGACGCTGTATGATACACCGGCAGCTCTTATAAAAGGGGAAAACGTGCGGACATGGACCATTCCCGATGTTGGGGGCCATGCCATTTACCGACTCGGTATCCGTTTAAAGAATGAAAAGCGCCTAGAAGGATCCATTGTTTTAAAATCCCTGGACTGGTCAAACGTACCTGTCTTTTACCGGATGGGCGGCTCCATGGAGATGACGCCTTCCTTGACGCCGTGGACGACTACGACTGCATGGATGAAGACGTTCGTATCTTCCGCAGACAATTTCTGCCCGGATTATACGACCACCTTTTCCATATCCCATGGGGCAGAAAACGGAGTCGTAACAACGGGTACTTTAGACTGGGACAATTATTCCGTCAAGTCCCGGATTACATTTTCACAGCAGGACGGAGCCGGGCTTGTGGTCAGGGCGAAAGGGCACAGAAGATATTACGGAGCAGTCTTAACAAAGGGAAAAGCCGTGATTTACAGGCAGAATCATACGAAGCGTGTTGTGATAAGTTCTGCAGATTATGAATTTCAGATTGATAATACCTATGAACTTCAATTTACTGTGGAGAGCGGGAATCTTACCTTGTATGTGGAAGGGAAACCGGTAGTTACAGGAACAGATAGCCATTATCACAGCGGCGGGGCCGGATTCGTGGTGGACTCCGGTGCGATTCTGGGAGATGGGTTTGAAGTAAAAAGGATTGGGGGAAAACAGGTATGACAGGTTTAAATTCTTGCGTAGATAAATACAGAAATCAGATATACGCCGGGGTTTTGGGGAAGCTGATCGGTGTATATCTGGGCCGCCCGGTAGAAGGCTGGAGTTATGAGAAAATCCGGGATACATTTGATGAAATTAAATATTATGTCCATGAAAAGACTGGCGTGCCGCTGATCGTCGCTGACGACGATATATCCGGAACGTTTGCGTTCTTCCGCGCAGTAGAGGACTATGGATATGACAGGGAGATACCGGAAAAAGCATTTGGCGATACGTGGCTAAACTACATTATTGAGAATAAAACCATTTTATGGTGGGGCGGGCTTGGCCGCTCTACGGAGCACACGGCCTTCCTGAATCTGAAAAACGGCATGGAAGCGCCGGCAAGCGGTTCTGTCGAAACAAACGGCAAGACGCTGGCAGAGCAGATTGGAGCGCAGATATTCATTGATGCCATTGCCATGGCTTGCCCGGACGATCCGGATTTAGCGGTGGAACTGGTAAGAAAGGCGGCCGGAGTCAGCCATGACGGAATTGCGCTGGAGGCGGCCTGTCATCTGGCGGCACTGGAAGCAATGGCGTTTACGGAAAAAGACGTAAACATTCTTTTGGACCGTGCTGCGTCATACATACAGAATCCGGTGTTAAAGGATATGATTGCGGACGTAAGAGATATCTGCAGCAAGGAATCCGATTGGCGGAAGGTCAGGGATTACTTAGACCCGAAATATGGCTATCAGGTATTCCCAGGCTGCTGTCATATGGTCCCAAACCATGCCATGGTAATTGCTGCAATCCTCCTGGGAGGGGATGATTTTCAAAGATCCATTTCCATTGCGGCTTCGGCTGCGTGGGATACGGACTGCAACGCTGGAAATGTGGGAGCGTTTAATGGGATTCGGCTGGGGCTTTCAGGGATTGACGCAGGAGCGGATTTCCGCACACCTGTGGCGGACCTCATGTATGTGGTGACCTCTGACGGCGGTTCGGTCGTGACGGATGCGGTGTTGGAGAGCCGGAAGATTATAAAGGCGGCGGCAAAGCTGAAAGGCAAGGACGTAGAACTGCCTCCGGAGAGGTATCGTTTTGAGTTCCCAGGGGCGCTTCAGGGGTTTGCGCCCTGTGAGTTTGACCATGGAATTATGGCTCCGGTGAGACTGGGAAATATTAATGAGGTTTCAGACGAAAATGGCCTGATGATTCATTGCAGCCATGTGGCAGATGGAGTGACAGCAAACGTTTCAACACAAACCTTCATCGATTTTTCCAAGCTGGCGAAAAACTTTTCCACGGTCGCGTCACCCACCCTTTATTCATCCCAGAAGGTTGTGACGGAAGCCGGGGTTCCTGACGGGGGAAAAGTAACTGTCAGGCCTTATATCCTGTATTACGATATCAATGACCAGATACAGGTTATGTACGGCGGTGCCACACTCCTGGAGAAGAAAAGGCAGCGGTTTGAATGGGTTGTTCCGGATACGATGGGCATGTCCATCTATAAGCTTGGCTATGAGATTGCCAGCAGAAAACGGTTTGACGGAGATGTTGTGATTTATTCCATCGACTGGAAGGGGGCGCCCACGAACTTTGCACAGCGGGGGATGCTTATGACCTCCATCTGGAATACGAACCCGCTGTGGCTGGCCGGATTTGCCAGTTCAGCCGTCCATTTTGCAGCTGATTTTAAAGATACATACTGTATTTCCAACATTGAGGATGATGGTCTGGTTACGATTGGGAGCCGGGAATGGGAGGATTACAGCGTTACTTCTACGGTTACCTTTAGTTTACATAAAGCAGGAGGACTGGTGCTTAGAAGCGTGGGGCATAAGCGGTATTATGGTGCAGCGCTTGAGGGATACGAGAAGGCCGTCGTTTATATGCAAAAGGATAAGAAACGGGTGATTTTGGGTGAAGCTCCGTTTTCCTACGCGGAAGATTCCAGATATGAGCTGACCTTTGCTGCCCATGGCGGAAAGCTGACCTTTTCCTTGAATGGAGAGATGGTAATACAGGCGGAAGATGACACTTATGACTGTGGCGGAGCCGGTTTTACGGTATCCGGAGGAACGATGACATGCGACAGCCTGATTATTTCTGTGGGCAACGAGCCAAGCGGACAAGCCCGCATATCCATTTGACAACTGCCGCATGAGTTAAATACCCAGGCAGGGTATTTGATTTCAAAATAAAATGAATGAAGTTAACCAGGAGGCGGAATATGGATTATATTGTTGCGTCAACGACCGTTACGGATGAAATCCGGTTTGCGGACGGGAAGACAGTGAAAAAGGTCGCAGGAGGTGCAGGAATCTATGCGTTATGCGGGATGAAGCTTTGGTGTGACAACGTTATGCCTGCGACAGGTGTGGGAAGGGATTATCCCGATCTTTATAGTGAATGGTATCGAAAAAATAATATTTCAATGGACGGCTTGATCTGTAAGGACGATAAGACGCCCTACAATGTAATTCAGTACTTTGAAGACGGAGAAAGGAGTGAGACACCCTTATACGGGGAGGATCACTACAGGCGGGTAGAAGTGACGCCGGATGAACTGCTGCCCTATTTTCAGAGCGCCAAAGGGATCTATCTCTTTAAAAACAGCAACCCGGTATTCTGGGATCAGATACTGGATTTAAAGAAAGAAGGGGGCGCTGTTATCATGTGGGAGATTGCGTGCGATGTTACAAATCCGGAACACTTAGAAGAGATAAAAGGAATTGCCCGGCATATTGATGTTTTTTCTATCAACTTATCGGAAGCGAAAAATATGTTTGGTGTTGATACACTGGAAGATGTGGTGGAACGGTTTAAGGAGTGGAAACTAAGGCTGGTGTTCCTGCGGCAGGGATCCAAAGGGGCGATAATGATTACGCCTGATGAAACGGTTTGTGTCCCTGCAGTGAAGAATGTGGATGTGGTGGACCCGACTGGCGGTGGCAATAGTTCCTCAGGAGCTGTGCTGTATGGATTTTGCAGCGGCTATTCGCCAAAGAAGTGCGGTCTTATGGGGAGCATTGCGGCTGCCATGTGCTTAAAACAGTATGGAGTGCCGGAATCCATCGGGCAGGTGGAAAGGATAGCAGCCCAGGAGATGCTCCGGTCAATGGAGAGCATGTAGATGATGATAAGAAAGATGGGTGTATAAAGAAGATGAAAAGTGATGAAATCAGGAAAAAGCCATCTATTCGGCTGATCCATGACCAGTATGAATACTATAAAAATGTACCGGAGCGGGGGCTTATGATCAAGGGGCGCCCGGCTCTCACCCAGATTGATCATGAGAAGGTGGGAGATTTTGTATTGATTGCCGTCAGGGATCCTCTCTGTGCTTATGATGAGGATCCGGCAAAAAAGATTGCGGACAGGCTTTTAGATGCCCAGCTGATCGGAAACTCCGGCATGTTCACATCCTATACAGGAATGTACAAAGGGGCGAAGATTACGGCAGTGAGCGGCGGAAGCGGATCTCCGGAGATGGAACTGATCCTTTATGATTTTATGGAATACACGGATGCGTCCACGTTTCTGCGAGTCGGTGGTTCCGGAGGGATCGGGGATGACGTGAAGCCAGGAGACGTGGTGATAGCCAGTGGGATTGTAAGAGAGGAAGCCATGACAAAAGCCTACATACCGGCCGGTTATCCGGCTGTGAGCCATTACGAAGTGGTGCAGGCCATGGTAAATGCTGCAGAGGAACTTAAAGCGCCCTATCACGTAGGTGTCACCCTGTCTGTGGACAGTGACTTTGTGGGAGGCGGGCGTCCCGGCGTGGGCGGTTACATGCAGCCGTGGAATATCGAAATTGCGGGAATATATAACCGTGCCGGTGTGCTGAACGGTGACAGGGAATCCGCGGCCATCGTCACCTTGTCTGCTTTGTTTGGGCGGCGCGGCGGCTCCGTTTGTTCCGTGGCAGACAATTTATGCACCGGGGAGAGCTTTGAAGCGGGAAGCGGCCATAACTATGCCATAGACATCGCCTTAGAAGGCTGTGCTCTGTTAAATGAGATGGACAGAAAAAAGGAAGAGAAAAAAAGAGGATAAAACAATGAGCGTAAAAAAAGTAATTATTGACTGCGATCCTGGTATGGATGATTCTATGGCCATTGTGATGGCGTGTAAGTCAGAGGCACTGGAGGTAAAAGCAATTACCACGGTGAATGGCAATTACCCGGTAGATGTGACGAGTAAAAATGCCTTAAAGGTTCTGGAACTGATCGGGAGGACCGGGATACCGGTAGGAAAGGGCATGTCGGAGCCTATGGTACGCCAGTCGCCAAAGGATCCGTTTACCCATGGAAAAGATGGGCAGGCGGAGAATTTCCTTCCGGAACCTGTAACACCGTTGTGTAAGAAGAATGCAGTTGAATTAATCATTGATACGGTAAAAGAGAATCCTGGGGAAATCTACATTCTATGCACTGCTCCGATGAGCAATGTTGCTATGGCAATGAAACAGGCGCCTGAGATTAAATCCATGATTGCCGGCATCTATGCCATATCCGGTGCATTTGGCCTTAATAAATATGCTTTTGCCAATGCCACGGGAGATACGCCCCAGAGTGAGTGGAATGTATATGTTGATCCGGAAGCGGCTGAAATCGTCTATCATTCAGGCGTGAAGCTGGTAGCCCTGGGGCTTGATGTTGCAACCCATTTTGATGTGAATCTGACGGAGGAAGATATTGCTATGCTGGAAGCCAGTGAGAAGCCGGAAGCCAAATTCCTTCTGCAGGCGATCCGGTTTGTAAACGGGAGAGGCTTCGAGACATACTGCGCGGTAATCGATTGTATGGCAGTGGCTTATGCCATTGATCCGGCACTGGTAGAGACAATCAAAGGACATGTGGGGATTGAAACTCACAGTAAGCTGACCCTGGGGATGACAGTGCTTGACAGAAGGCACCATCATGTATGGGAAGACTTGCCTGTGATTGAAATCGGTGTCTCCGTCGACTGTGAACGATTCCTGAAGCTATTGATGCAGCTTGTGCTGGCCTGAACTTATTTGCGGAGCAAGGAATTGGCATAGAGAAAGGCGGTAGATAAATGTTTAAGAATGAAAAAATTTATATAGCAGGCCCTGAATGTTTTTATACCGGAGGATTTAGCGTGTTAAACGCAATGAGACGCAGAGCGGAGAGCCTTGGCTTTGGGGTAACATTGCCCAATGACCATCCGCTGGATATGGAAAATCCGGTGCTTCATAAACGGGCGGACAGCATTTTTGAAGATTTAAAGGTGGTGATGAATGAATCCACTGCAATTATTGCAGACCTGGAGGCATACCGGGGATCGGAACCGGACAGCGGCACTGTCTATGAGATAGGGATGGCCTATGCCAGGGGAATTCGCTGTTATGGTTATACCAGAGATAAGCGTTCACTGGCGTGGAAGGACCAGAAATATGTGATGAAAGACGGGAAGGTATATGATGAGCACGGAAAGCCCTCGCCATACATGGAACTTCCGTTTTCCCCATGTATTATCGGCTCTACCAAAATCGTGGAGGGTGATTTTGACGACTGCCTGAAAATGCTGATGACGGATGTGGAAGAAGATTATAAACGGGAGGCCAAACGAGACCGTAATGTTTTTGAATCCCTTCGTCCGAGTGAAAGCCGCGGGAAAAGACCGGTTGTGTACCTGTCCGGACCGGAGCGCTATGACACGGATGCGGAGCAGAAATATGAAGCCATGAAAAAAATCTGTGACAAATACGGTATGGATGCATGTTCCCCTCTTGACTGGGCAGATGGGGTGGAAAAGATCGAATCGGACAATCCATATACCGCTGCAGCCAATGTATTTGACAACTGTCAGCAGCAGGTCAGGAACTGCGACTTAATCGTAGCCAATTTAAATGATTACAGAGGATATGAGTGCTGCAACGATACAGGATTTGAATGCGGCATGGCATTCCAATTAGGAAAGACACTGTATGGTTACATGGATGACACCAGGCCAATGAAATACCGTATTCCCCATCTTGGAGAAGACAGGGAATTCCGTGATATGAGCGGCTGCAATGTGGAAAACTTTGACTATCCGCTGAACCTGATGTTTGGCTGCTCTATGAAAATCTTTGAGGGTAAATTTGAAGCAATGATCGAGAAAGCGGCAGAGGATTTTTTAAAAAATGCAGCAGATGATAGGAGGAGTTTTCATGAATAGCGAAAATGCGTTGGTGCGCCAGGTACTTAGCCTGCCGGAATTAATTGAACAGCAATACAATGATTTAGAACCAAAGGCAAGAAAAGCTTTATCAACTCCGGAGATCTTTGGCATTCAGCGGATTATCCTTACCGGATGCGGGGATTCCTATGCGGCCGCACTGGCAACAAAGCATGCTTTTGAAATGCTGACGAACCTGCCTTGTGAAGTGGTTCCAGCCATTGAACTTAGCCGTTTCTATTCCAGAAAGCAGCTTGGGTTTGCGCCGAATAACCCGCTGGTCATCGCTGTTAGCAACTCGGGAGGTGTTTCAAGAGTAGGAGAGGCCATCCTGGCGGTAAGAAAGCATGGTGCGTTTGTCCTTGGTATTACGGGAAAGAAAGACAGCCTTTTAGGACAGAGCGCAGATAAAATCCTGGAATTGAATCTCCCGCCTTTTGATGCGGCGCCGGGAACACGCTCCTATATGGTGTCTGTGATGTCGCTTCTGTTGATCGCTATCCGGATCGGGGAAGTGAAAGGCTGCTATACCATGGATGAAGCCATGGATATGAGGTTTGACATGGTACAGCAGGGAAGAGAACTGGGAAGATTGCTTCCTGGGATGACAAAACAGGTAAATGACATTGCAGAGCAGTGGAAGGAGATGGAGGTCTACGATTTTGTGGGAAGCGGTTTTGACTATGCAGCCGCCTGGTTTGGCCATGCAAAGATATTAGAGGCCATTGGAAAGCCTGCCATGCATATCAATTCAGAAGAATGGCTGCATTTGAATTTCTTTATGCGTAAGGTAGATAAAATCGGGACCATCATAATAGCCAATACCACAAATCCGGCCATGAGCAGAAATAAAGAACTGATCCAGTTTGCCCATGCCCTGTCCAGGCCGCTTATGGTGATAACTGACGGCGGTAAAGAAGATTTTGCTGTAGACACAAATTATGTAAAAGTGCCAAAGACAAAATATCAGATTCTTATGCCCTTAACCCAGTATGTGCCAATCTGCCTTTTGGCAGGCTATATAATGGATATGATCGGCGAAGTGGCTGGAAGAGGCTGTGAAGGGGTATGGCATATTGCGGATGGCGCTCATTGTATCCATCAAAGTAAAATTGAGATTATATAATAAAAGATGGAGGACGAGGTCATGATGAACGAATGTAAAAAGTTTAAAATTAGTACAGGATTTAATGAAGTGGTGCCACTCACGGATACGGTGAAACTTTATGTGGAACAGCTCGGAATAAAGGAAGGACAGTGTGTGGTATTTACCCCGCATACGACAGCAGGACTTACCATTACATCTTTCTGGGATCCAAGAGGATTTGAGGATATTATGGATGAAATTGACCGCCTGATTCCCACAAGGATTAATTTTAAACATCAGCATGATACGCCTCAGGACGCGGCAGGCCATGTGAAATCTTCCCTGATTGGAGTGAATTTATCCATTCCGATCCACGAGGGAAAGCTGATGCTGGGGCACTCTCAAGGGATTTATTTCTTGGAGTTTGATGGGCCGAGAAACCGGGAATACATGGTCAGCGTGCTTGGCGAATGAGAATTATTTCCCAGTCCGGAACCATCAGACAAAAAAATTGACCGTCTATGAATAAAAGCAGAAAAGGGGTGCATAGTACTCCTTTTCTGCTTTTATAAGGTTTTTTGATGGTATTTACAGAGTCTTTATTGCTAGCCTGCGATTAAGAAAAGCGTGTATATCCTATTTATCAGTAGTTTATGTCGGAAACCCATTTAACCCTGAAAATCAGGATTGTAGTAATAATGGCGGCCATGTAATTGGAAAACAGGTTGCCCCAGAATACGGAATAAAAGCTTAGAAATTGCTCCGTTGCCAATATAAATATGTACCGCAGGAGCCATACCCGCAGCAAGCTGATGAAGAGAGTGATCCGGGTCTTTCCCAGTCCGATAAAAGCCCCCTGCTGGACCATACAGATGCCAAATCCGATCACGGAATAGGTATAAATATGAAGCGCCTGGTTCGCCACGGCCAGAACAGAGGCGTCCCTGGTAAATAACACCGTAAGCTTAGAAGACAGAGGAACGACCAGGGCGATCAAAAGGGCAGCAGTGATTGCACTTATGACACAGCCCACCAAACAAGCCTTTTTTGCCTTTTCCGGCTGGTTTGCTCCCACGTTCATGCTGACCATGGTAGTGACGGCTGAACCGAAGGATGAAGGCAGTATGAAGCATATTGAGGTAATGTTATTGGCAATTCCCTGCCCATTTAAAACAACGGCTCCGTATTTTTCCACTTCATTGTTGATGAGGAAGAATCCCAGGTTTAGCATCAGACTGGAAAGCATGGCAGGAAAGCCTATGCGCATAAGGGTGTTGATGATGGTCCAGTCAAACCGGAAGCCTTTCAGGACAAAGCGCTCTCCTGTCTTCTTTAAAAACAATTCATAGTACATCCATCCGGTAATTAAAAAATTAGATGCCAGGGATGCCATGACAGAACCTACAAGACCCCAGTGGAAAACAACGATAAAGAGGGCACTGAAAATGATTTTTAAAATCAGCATGATCACCATTCTGACAAAGGTATCCTCCGGCTTGCCATTGGCATTCTTTATGGAATTATAAATAGATTCCATGAAGGAAAACGGTGTCACACAGGCGCTCAATGCAAGATAGACAAAGACATCGTGAGAAATCTCTTCATTTACATGGGCAGATATGGGAAAGGCAAGGGCAATCAGCAGTGGTGCCAGGAGAAAACCCAGTAAAAAGGTAAAAACGATGATTTGAGTGGAAATCTTCCGGCTATGTTTAAAGTTGCCGTTTCCATTAGACTGCCCGATGATGGCCATTCCAGCCACACTCACTCCCTGAGCCAGGGCAGAGATCATATTTACAATGGGGGTGCAGTATGTAACAGCGCTTGCCGCCTGGGTTCCTACGAGATTGTTGAGAAACAGACCGTCGATGACCGGTATGGCGGATTGGATGAGACCCATCATAAGAGTGGGGACGGAAAGAAATAATATGGTCGCGGAAACAGATCCGTTAAGAATTAAATCCCTCCGTTGCTCATTACTTTGTTTTAAAAAATTTGATTGCATGGTCGATTCACCTGATTAGTAGATTTGCGGTAGAGTTTTCGGTCAATACCGTACAATTTTTAAATATACACTTGGAGAAAAAGAAAGTCAAGTAAACTTTTGCTATGGTTTTTATTTTGCTGTAATAAGGAAGCAACAGTCTGCGGAGTTTTAAACCAGTGGTTCCTATAAAACTGTGAAATCAAATTAAATATCCAGGAGAATGAATAATTAACAAATGATAGGGTCGATTTCAAAACAAGCATATCGTTTTATGTAAAAATAGATTATTTGTTTCATAGAATGGAATGTCTTTTTTTTACAAAATACGGAAAATAAGGTATAATATAGGGCAGATTAATCAGTCCGGTCTGGCTGGCTGCAAGTTATTAAATCAAACAGTGAAATTCAGCGCTGCTTTCATTATAATTGCCGGCTGTATCACGTATTTTGGAAGTAGGGTTTATTAGGAAAGGAAGAAAAAGAATGAAGATCCTTGTTTGTATCAAACAGGTACCTGACAGCAATAAAGTTGAGGTGGATCCTGTTACAGGCGTGTTAAAAAGAGACGGAGCGGCTTCAAAGATGAATCCCTATGACTTGTATGCCATAGAAACTGCCCTTCGGATCAAAGAGAAAACCGGAGGCCTTGTTGACGTTATTTCCATGGGACCTCCGCAGGCCATGCAGGTCATTAAGGAAGCATTTTCCATGGGGGCAGACCATGGAACGCTTTTGTCAGACAGACGTTTTGGAGGAGCTGATGTCCTTGCGACCAGCTATACCCTGGCACAGGGAATTAAGGCAATGAGAGAGTATGATTTAATTCTCTGCGGAAAGCAGACCACAGACGGGGATACCGCACAGGTAGGCCCGGAAATAGCGGAATGGTTAAACCTTCCAAGCGTATCTAATGTCGTGAGAATCCGGAAGTTGGAAGAAGATGGAATTACGGTAGATATGGATCTTCCTGATGAGGTAGAGGTGGCTAAAGTAAAATTCCCATGTCTGTTAGCAGTGGATAAAGATATTTTTCAGCCAAGACTCCCGTCATATGTAAAAAAATTAAAGACCAAGGACAGAAAGATTCAGGTTCTTACCCTTGATGATATGAAGGATAAGGACGAAATGAATTACGGTCTTAACGGATCACCCACTCAGGTACAAAAGATCTTCCCGCCGGAAACAAACGATAAAAAGGAAGTGTGGGATGAGTCGGAAGATGTGCTTGCGAAAAAGCTGTTTGACAAGATGGAAGAGCTGAAGTTTGTTTAGGAGGTGAAGCAATGGCTAGGTTAATCATACATCAGGAGAGAATTTCTGATCGTCAGGAATTGATAAAAATCTGTCCCTTTGGAGCGCTGGAGGAGCAGGATGGAAAAGTTATCGTAAATGCTGCCTGCAAGATGTGCCGCCTTTGTGTAAAAAAGGGGCCTGAGGGTGCAGTAGAGTATGTGGAGGACGTGAAAAAAACCGGGATCAACAAAGACAAATGGAAGGGAATTGCTGTTTATGCAGACCATGTAGACGGCGTCGTTCATCCGGTCACCTATGAACTGATTGGAAAGGCAAAGGAGATGGTGGCAGTTACCGGGCAGGAGGTATATGTTCTGTTCATGGGAAAGGATATCCGTGAAAAAAGTGAAGAAATCCTTCATTATGGAGCTGATAAAGTCTTCCTATATGATAAGGAGGAGCTGGCCCGTTTTAAAATAGAGCCCTATACAGCAGTCTTTGAAGATTTTATAAGTAAAGTCAGGCCCTCTTCCATTCTGGTAGGAGCAACCACCGTAGGACGTCAGCTTGCGCCAAGAGTAGCTGCCAGAATGAAAACTGGTCTGACTGCGGACTGTACCATTCTGGAAATGAATGAAAATACGGATTTATCCCAGATCCGGCCAGCCTTTGGCGGCAACATTATGGCTCATATCAAGACCCCAAACCATCGTCCTCAGATCGCTACCGTCCGGTATAAAATCATGAATGCCCCTGCCCGCTCGGAAGTTACATCGGGAGAAATCGTGAACTGTGATATCGATAAGGGAAAGCTTGTCTGTCATGTGGAGGTCATTGATATTCTTCCAAAGGAGAAGGAGACCTTTATTGAGAATTCTGAAGTTCTGGTGGTTGCTGGAAGAGGAGTGAAAAAAGAAGAGGATTTAAGCATGCTCCGGGAGCTGGCAGATCTTATGGGAGGCCAGGTGGCATGCACCAGACCGATGGCTGAATCCGGCTGGTTGGATGCAAAATATCAGATTGGCTTAAGCGGACGTACGGTCAGGCCGAAGCTGATCATCACCTGTGGAGTTTCCGGTGCCATTCAGTTTGTGGCAGGCATGAACCATTCAGATACCATTTTTGCAATCAACAAAGACCCCAAGGCGCCGATCTTCAAATCAGCTCATTATTGTCTGGTAGGCGATCTCTATGAAATTCTCCCTAAACTGATTGCAAGGATAAAAGAGAAGAAAGGAGTATAATCATGGAATATACAAAACTGGACAAAGATGATATTGCTTACATAAAAAGTATCCTTCTGGACGAGGAGCGTATTCTGATCGGTGATTTTATTAATGAAGAGTACAGTCATGATGAATTAAGCAGTACCAGCAGCTATCCTGACATTGTAGTGAAAGCAAAATCAGCAGAAGAGATATCTGAAATCATGAAGTATGCCTATAAAAATGTCATCCCTGTGACTCCGAGAGGTGCCGGTACCGGTCTGGTGGGGTCATCCGTAGCCATGGAACACGGAATCATGATAGATACCACGCTGATGAATCATGTACTTGAACTGGATGAGGATAATCTGACAATTACTGTGGAGCCAGGTGTTCTGCTGATGGAGCTTTCTGCTTACGTGGAAGATCATGATCTGTTCTACCCGCCGGATCCAGGCGAAAAATCTGCTACCATTGGTGGCAACATCAGCACCAATGCAGGAGGCATGCGCGCCGTGAAATATGGAGTGACACGTGATTATGTAAGGGGTCTGGAAGTTGTTCTTCCAAGTGGTGAGATTACGGAATTCGGAGGTAAGGTCGTAAAAAACAGCTCCGGGTATGCCCTTAAGGATTTAATGGTCGGAGCGGAGGGAACTCTTGGTTTTATTACAAAGGCCACGTTAAAGCTGATTCCCCGCCCCAAGATGGTGATCAGTCTGTTGATTCCGTTCCCTACCCTGGATCATGCAATCAATACGGTTCCTTTAATTGTCAAATCAAAGACCATTCCCACAGCCATTGAATTCATGCAGCGGGAAGTTATTATTGATGCAGAGCAGTATTTAGGAAAGGCATTTCCAGATAAGCAGTCAGACGCTTATCTGCTCTTAAAATTTGACGGAAATTCAGCAGAAGAAATTGAACAGGCATATGACAGCGTTGCAAAGCTCTGCCTGGAACAGGGCGCCCTTGATGTTCTGATTTCTGATACGGAGGAGAGAGAAGATTCCATCTGGAAGGCCAGGGGAGCATTCCTGGAAGCCATCAAAGGCTCTACCACCTACATGGATGAGGTCGATATGGTCGTTCCAAGAAGCTCAGTTAATGAAATGGTCACCTATCTGCATGGCCTGCAAAAAGAGTGTGAGTTAAGGATTAAATGCTTCGGGCATGCGGGAGACGGGAACCTCCATGCCTATATGCTGAAAGATGATTTAAGCGACGAGGAATGGGAAAAACGTATGGGCAAAGCTATGGAGAAAGTTTATGAAAAGGCCAGGAAGCTGGGAGGCCAGGTGTCCGGAGAACATGGCATTGGTTTTGCAAAGAAGCCTTACCTTAGGGAATCTCTCCCGGAGGTGAATCTAATTCTGATGAACGGAATTAAAAAGGTGTTTGACCCTAATAATATTTTAAATCCTCACAAGATTGCCCAGATGTAACGGATTGAAGCCTTGCAGGTAATAAAAGAGCTTTAGCCTTATGGATAAATACAAATCTATAAGGCTAAGACTACTTTTTAAATTTAATCTTCTTCTCCAGGAAATGCAATCCCCTGATACAAAATAGCCGATACAATACAAAGGATCACGATTCTCACCACCACCAGATCCATCTTAAAGAACTAGAGTACGAAACGATATGGGTTGGGGCTCCAATATTACCAGCCCTTCCCATATTGTTCCCGTGTTTTTCGCATCAGCTCGTACAATCCTGTAAGCTCTTTATCAACTTCAGCCTTTTTCGCCCATTGAAATATGTTAAGTTTCATATTGATCTTTTCAAGTTCTTTTATTCGTTCTCTCAACGAGTTCATGGTATCTGTATACTCTTGTTCAAAGCGTTCTTTTTCCTCTTTGGCACGTTCTTTTGCAATGCGTTTTTCATTTGCTAAAGTGCGACTTATACTTGCTTTATCACTCGAATCTTTATATTCCTTTATACTATCAAATAATTTAGCAGCATATAAATATTCTTCCTCGGTCTCGGCCTCCTGCATTTTACCTAACCCCGTTTGATAAATATCCTCTTTGCGTTCACTTTCCAATCGATCCATAATTTTTTGATTGTAGCCTTCAAGAGTCGTTTTAAAACTATCATCGGCGAATCGAACAGCTTTTTTGTAGTCAGGATATTTATCAAGAGGAGTATTAAGGGAAATTATTTCATCTGGATAATGTAGTTTTAACGTAACTAGGAGTTTATAGAAATATGCCTGTGCGTTTCTTGGTTCTAAGTCTAACGCTCGATTACAATATTCATCGGCTTCTCGATAATTACCATCTTCAAGAAAAAGGCTGACACGGTCTAACAATTGAGTAACGCCAGGTGTCAAATATGGCATATTAACAGTTCCCTGAGAATGACTGTCTTTTTTTTCGTCGGAAGCAGACAGCATTTTCTTTATTCCCCGTATTAAGTCCTGGATAAAACCTATCTTTGTCATATCCTGGCTTTGAAGTAGAGACAATTCTTCGGGTAAATCGTAGGCATCCATATCGCTGTAACAAGGAATCAAAAGTTTGCTTCTATCTTTTTTTGTCATTGCCAGATATCGACTCCATTCATTTTTGACCCATGTGGCATTAAAATGCTCCGGTTTAGTACCAATTACGACCATAACCTTTGCACTATTTAAAGCGGCAAATATGTAAGGTTCATATTGTTGACCGAGTTTGTCCTCTAGAGAGATTCGAGCGAAAAATACTTTATAGCCTTCATCGGTTAACTGGTAATAGACATCTTGTGCTATTGTGCTATCTTTTGTGCGGCTTCCACCTTCCGTCGTTTCCTTATAGCAAATAAAAACATCATACGCCTTTTCTTTTATGGATATCGAAAGAATACTTTTTTGTATTTCGGCAATGCATTTTGCCTCTGACTCATAAAGCTTTTTTGTGTAGAGGTCTTCTGCGTTTTCAAACGCTGCAAGATAATCCGCATCTGCCAAAATCGAATCACTTTGTACACGATGGCAAGTTGGAATCCGTTCATGTGACTGAGGGTCTTCCACATATTCGATTCCATATCTTGACAACACGAGCCCCCAATGTGCTTCTGCTGATAAGGAATCAATATTAAGGATGTTCTCATACGCTATTGACGCTTTATCAAAGTCATTCTGGCGTCTAAAATGATTCGCTCGGTTATAAAGGTTTGTTATCTGCTCGTCAGTCGCTTTAGGTAAAGTCATTGTGCTGCCGCAATGGTCACAGGTCCCATATGTTTGATTAGCGGCAGCTTCGATATCCCCACCGCACATTTTACATTTTAATAATGCCATAGTAATACCTCCTCAATAATACGCTATTTCATTGTTTTACATTTTCTATTACGGTCAGAGATTAGTTGCTGAAGTTCATCACAACAGGATTTTATTATTGATGAATCAAAGGTAGTTATTGCATCTGTAAGACCAGCTATTTTTGATTCAATCTTGTTTTCAATTGTCGCGAGCTGTGGATTGCTCATTGGATCGCTGTAGCGTATTGCTTCTGCAAGGTTTTTTAACATCTTTTTTGTAACTTTATCTGGGGCTTTGCTAACCAGGTTTTCTATATCTGTCTGCAAGGATTTAATATAAAAAACATTTCCCTTTACTTTTAAATCAATACGTTCAACTTCTCCTTTTGCAATGTTCGTAGCAATCAGGCCAATCATGCATGCTCCAAAGAGAACCGCATTTAGTACGAATCCATATTGGAATGGAATATCGGCTAAAATCATCTCTAACACACCGATAATTAGTTGTGCAATTAGATAACACCACACAAGAGAAAGCAGCGTACAACCATAGACTTTGCTTCTAAGTCCCTCTCGTCCGAATGCATAAAAGCCAACACTAGCAGTCAGTAAAATTGCCGCCATTGAGAAAACGTATCCGGTCCAAAACATACCCCCTCGGTTGAATGGGAGCACAAAAGCAATCAAGTTATAAACAGCGAGTAAGATAAACACTATTACGAGGGATAAGCCCTTATTTTTTGAGATATTCATAAATATAAATCCTCCTTATAAATCGGTCCAATTATAGGCTGTTCAGCAGTTTTTTCTTTTCTTCATCAAATTCCTCATCAGAGAGAATTCCTGTCTCTTTCATTAACTTCAGCTTTTCTAGTTTTTGTTTAAAAGAAGCCATTTCATCAGAACCTGCCAAAGGTCCTTTTCCAGATTCAGCAGGCGTATTTGTAAAATTGTTTTTCAATTCGTCCGTTTGCGACATGACAGGATGAATGGCATCGGTAGTAATGCCAGCCACCACTGAACCCATGCTACCAGCAATACCTCCCATCATTCCGAGCCCAATACCGGCACTGGAAAGATTCCCAACTCCTTCATTTTGGGCAACCTTCTCAGCGATATCAAAACCTCGTTCCGATTGATAGGTATATCCTTCTTGCGCCCTTTTCTGAGCCATTGCAGCAGATTCAATAACCAATCTCTGTGCGCTGGTTTGCTGGTCGATTATTCCCACCTTTTGTCTTAATTGTGCGTTCGCGACATCAGCATATTGTCGAATATGTATATCCTGAAAGGACTCATATGCTTTATCTCCCTCCGGCTTCACAATCGTTGTAACAAAAAAACGTTCAAGTGACAGGCCATAATCAGCAAAGTCGGGAGTCAATTGTTTGTGCAAAGCAGTTGAAAGCTCATCCATACGTGAATCAACTTCAAATATGCCGAATTCGCTGTTCTGCATTGTTTGAGCCAGATATGGTTTTACTTTAGCCATTAGAAAAATACGGAACATCTGCGTAAGCCCTGCTTTATCAATGGATTTTTCCGTTCCAACAAGTTTTATAAGCAGTTTTCTGGAATCGTCAACACGCAATGACATTTCACCTGACGCCCCAATTTTTAACGGGAATTTATAGGAGGGCTCCATGTACTGAACCTGGCTATCTGTCCCCCATTTAATTGACATTATTTCAGCCTTATTAATAAAATAGACTTCACAATGAAAAGGTGTTTGGTCATTCGTTGGTGCACTCAGGAACTTTCTTACTAAGGGAATATTTTGTGTTTCAAGTGTATGGCGTCCTGGACCAAACAGGTCTAACGCCTGACCATTCATAAAAAAAATTGCTTCCTGAGACTCATGGACGATCAGTTGAGTTCCAGTGTTAAAATCTTCAACATCTGATTTCCATATAAAAGTGCTGTTATCTCCTTCATACTTGACAATTTGAAATATATTTGCCATTGTGCGCCCTCCCGTAATACTTTTATTTAATAAATCTTTTTAAATGGTGGTTTCCTTTTAAATAAATCAATTAATGAATCTATGACAAATCCACTTTTTGTTTAGGAAGTTAAAATTACATAATTGAAACTCTCAGTATTAGTTATACATTATGTTGTTAAATGATTCAATATGTAAAGGGGAATTTAAACACAAATAAACCATCACGATATCGCTACAAAATAGACAAATAATATATTTTGATATAGTATATAAACAATAGGTAATTTAGAAGAAAAGTTTATTAATTAGATAAGGTTATATTTTCAGGAGATAAAGTGCATGGCAGAGAGATTTGAAATATTGACAAAATATATATCACAGCTTGCAAAAGCTGAGTACGGTAATTGGATAATTGATAAAGAAAATAAAGGAAATGTAGAAAATCCTATTCGAATGTCATTTGTTAATTATTCAGATTTTGTCAGTGCATTCATACAAGATGTATATAAAACCATAGATGACAATGAAGATATGGATTTAAATCATTATGGAGAAATTCTGGAAAAGAATGGTCTTGAATGGGGAATTATATCTATGAAAGAAGCAGAGGTGTCGTCATTAGATGCTCAGTGTATCATGGCTCTTATAACAGGAGCAGTCCGTGCTGAACGGTTCTGTGATGGAACGTTACTGGATTTCATTAAAAGTGGCTGTATTGCAAAATGGCTGAATAGATTAAAGGAAGTAGATTCCCGTATGTGTTATTGAGCAAATATAATTATCGGTAAAGTAAACATTTGACTATTGGTAAAATCATGGGGATAGAGTAGGATAAGGATAAAAGGAACTTCTGCAGCATGTTTAATTAATATACTGTGAAAGTTCCTTTTATCAAGTGAAAAAGTTAAAATTTAATCTTCTTCTCCAGCAAAGCAATCCCCTGATACAAAATTGCCGATACAATACACAGGATCACGATGCTCATTACCACCAGATCCATTTTAAATACCTGGCTTCCATAGATAATCAAATATCCCAGTCCTTTATTTGCCGCCAAAAATTCTCCAATGATGACACCAACCAGACAAAGACCGATATTGACCTTTGTATTGCTGATGATAAGAGGCACAGAACCAGGTAGAAGTACCTTGAAAAGAACATCCTTTTTCTTACCGCCCAGGGAATAGATTAACTTGATCATGTCAGGATCTACCTGGGAAAAACCGGTATGGAGCGTCATGATGCATCCAAAAACGGCCACAGAAATGGAAGCAACAATGATGGTCTTAATATTATTGCCCAGCCATACAATTAAGATGGGAGCAAGGGCGGATTTTGGAAGGCTGTTAAGCATGACAAGATAAGGCTCCAATACTTCCGATACACTGCGGCTGGACCATAAAAAAACAGCGATCAGCAGGCCTGAGACAGTGACCAGGGCAAAGCTTATGAGGGTTTCCATTACGGTTACCCCGATGTGCATAAAAATGCTTTTGTCCACTACCATATTAAGAAAGCAGATGGTCACACGGGAAGGTGAGCTGAATATGAAGTCATTGATCATGCCCAGTCTTGCACACAGCTCCCAAAGAGAAAGAAGCAGTACCAGCAGCATGGTACGCCACACTCTGACATTGCGGCGGTGCAGCTTTTCCTTTTCAATAAACTCCTGTTGGGCTAAGGTGGGATGAGTCTCAATCATGATTCTGCAGCTCCTTCCATACCTGATTAAAGTAAACAGAAAATTCCGGCATGTTTCGCCGTGTCAAAGGCCGTATATCGTCGCCTCCGAAGGAAACAGGTACGATGGCTTTTATTTTGCCGGGCCTGCTTGTCAGTACGATGACTCTGTCGGCAACACTGATAGCTTCGGAAAGGTCATGTGTGATAAGAATCGCAGTTTTATGAGTGCTTTTTATAATGGAACTGATGTCATCACAGACGGAAAGCCTGGTTTGATAGTCCAATGCGGAAAATGGTTCGTCTAATAAAAGAAGGTCCGGTTCCAGGGCCAGGGTGCGGACCAGTGCGGCACGCTGCCGCATACCTCCGGACAGTTCAGACGGCTTTGCCTGCTCAAAGCTTCCAAGGCCGTAAGTATGGAGCATCTGATGCAGCTTTTCTTTGGAGCTTTTGTTTCGCTTTTTCTGAATTTCCAGCCCCAGTTCGGCATTTCCCATAATAGTACGCCATTCAAAAAGGTGATCCCGCTGCAGCATGTAACCGATATTGACGCCGGATTTTGCCTGGGAGACGCCGTCAATTAAGATTTCACCTTCGTCAGGTTCTAATAATCCGCTAAGAAGAGATAGAAGGGTAGATTTCCCGCAGCCGGATGGGCCGACGATTGCAAGAAATTCTCCGTTATCTGCAGTAAATGATATATTGGAAAGGGCCAGTGTCTCACCCTCAAGGGAATGATAGGAGTAACTGATCCCGCGAACTTCCAGTTTTGGCTTCATGGGTCCTCCTTATATGACAGATTTGATCTGATATAGTGTTATGATATGTACAAAAAAAAGGAGTGTGAAGGACCAGACCTTCTTCTCTATGATATAAAATGCCGGATTGCTGTTTTTTTCCTTTTTTCACAGCCTGATGATTGGCCGCTACAGGAAAAGCCAATAAATTGGTGGAATAGATGGCGGAAATGCTGGAAAAATAAGAAAAAACCCTTGCAATGGAGTATAAACGGTGTTATACTGTCTACGATAACATGACAGTTAGCGGATAAAGAGTGGGCGAAAGTCCACTCTTTCAATTTGTTTGGAAAGGTGGGAGAAAGATGGCGAAGAGAGAAGAGTACGAGGCAAAGACAGAAAGCTTTTTGCTGCCCCTTATGGAAGAAAATAATTTCGAACTGGTAGATGTAGAGTACGTAAAAGAAGCAGGAAACTGGTATCTGCGGGCTTATATAGATAAAGAAGGTGGGATTACGGTAGATGATTGCGAAACCATAAGCCGCAGGCTGGGAGACTGGCTGGATGAAAAGGATTTTATTGCGGACAGTTACATTTTAGAGGTAAGCTCTCCGGGGCTTGGAAGACCGCTAAAAAAAGATAAAGACTTTAATAGAAGTATCGGAAAAGATGTGGATATTAAGTTATATAAGCCTTTAAACAAACAGAAGGATTTTACAGGAACGCTTACATCCTATGACAGGGAAACAGTGACCATTACCCAGGAAGACGGAATAGAGCTTGTGTTGAACCGCCCGGAAATCGCTTTGATCCGGCTGGCATTTGATTTCTAAACAGTAAGAGATATTAGGAGGATAAAAAAATGAATAAGGAACTGTTAGAAGCACTGAATATTCTGGAGAAGGAGAATAATATCAGCAAGGATACCCTGTTAGAGGCAATCGAAAATTCTCTCCTTACGGCGTGCAAGAACCATTTCGGAAAAGCGGATAATATCAAGGTCAGCATCAATCGTGAAACCTGTGATTTCAATGTATTTGCAGAAAAAGAAGTGGTGGAAACAGTTGAAGATCCCCTGTTGCAGATCAGCCTGGCAGATGCAAAGATGGCAGATCCAAAATACGATATCGGCGATGTGATCCATTGCCAGATCGACTCAAAAAAGTTTGGAAGAATCGCTACACAGAATGCAAAGAACGTGATCCTGCAGAAGATCCGTGAGGAAGGCAGAAAATCTCTCTTTAACGACTGGTACTGCCAGGAGAGAGAAGTTGTCACAGGAATTGTGCAGAGATATCTGGGCAGGAATGTAAGCATTAATCTGGGCAAAGTAGATGCCATTCTGAATGAAACAGAAATGGTAAAAGGAGAAGTGTTTAAAGCCACAGAGAGAATCAAAGTGTTCGTTCTGGAAGTTAAGGATACTCCCAAAGGCCCAAGGATTTCCGTATCCAGAACTCATCCGGACCTTGTAAAACGCCTGTTTGAATCCGAGGTTGCAGAGGTGAAAGACGGAACCGTGGAAATCAAGGCAATTGCAAGAGAAGCAGGTTCCAGAACAAAAATTGCTGTTAAATCCAATGATGCCAATGTAGATCCGGTAGGTGCATGTGTAGGCTTAAACGGTGCAAGGGTTAACTCCATAGTGAATGAGTTAAGAGGAGAGAAAATCGATATCATCAACTGGGATGAGAATCCGGCCTATTTGATTGAAAATGCATTAAGCCCGGCAAAGGTTATCTGTGTTGTTGCAGATGAGGAATCAAAGGAAGCTCAGGTTATTGTTCCGGATTATCAATTATCACTGGCCATCGGCAAGGAAGGGCAGAACGCAAGGCTTGCAGCACGTCTTACCGGATATAAGATTGACATTAAGAGTGAGACGCAGGCAAGAGAACTCGGTCTGTTTGAGGAGCTGGGGCTTGATTATCAGGAAGCTGGATCTGGATTTGAAAGCTTTGGAAATGAAAACCATGACAGTGGAAACAGCGAAACGCAGAACTACCAGGAAGAGTATCAGGACGACTACCAGGAATAAGACCTGGCTGGTGATTACCAGTATAAAAAACAGGAAGTGATGGAAACGTGAGTACAAAGAAATTACCGCTCAGACAGTGCATCGGCTGTGGTGAGATGAAAAATAAAAAAGAAATGATTCGTGTACTGAAAACCTCAGAGGATGAGATTCTTCTTGATACAACCGGACGTAAAAACGGACGGGGAGCTTATCTCTGCCCTTCTATGGAATGTTTTAAGAAGGCAGTAAAGAGCAAGGGACTTGAGCGTTCCTTCAAGATGGCGATTCC
The DNA here is from genome assembly GCF_900105215.1 of Lacrimispora sphenoides. Classification (NCBI taxonomy): domain Bacteria; kingdom Bacillati; phylum Bacillota; class Clostridia; order Lachnospirales; family Lachnospiraceae; genus Lacrimispora; species Lacrimispora sphenoides. Next base: position 3,039,570 of record NZ_FOIP01000001.1, read on the forward strand.
GAAAGAAGTCTACGAAGCATTGGAAAAGGAGATGGAACAGTTTGAATGACAGACAAAAGATCCTTAATCTGATTGGTCTGGCCACAAAAGCAGGAAAGACTGTAAGCGGAGAATTCATGACAGAAAAGACCGTAAAAACTGGGAAAGCATCATTAGTAATCATATCTGAGGAGGCCTCGGAGAATACTAAGAAAATGTTTACCAATATGTGTACTTACTATGAGGTTCCAATCTACTTTTTAGGGGGAAAAGATGAACTGGGCCACGCTATGGGGAAAGAGATGAGAGCATCCCTTGCTATCGTGGATCATGGGTTTGCAAAGGCAGTCGTGAAACTGATGAATACAAAGGTCGGTAGTGAATGTGAAGAGGACCTTTCACATCTACCGGTATGTGCTGCAGAGCGCGCACAGAATGGAGGAAAGCATGAGAGTATATGATCTGGCAAAAGAACTGGGAAAAGACAGTAGTAAGGAGATACTGGATATCTTGGAAAAACATAATATAAATTTAAAGAGCTCTTCCAACGTCACGGATGAGCAGGCGGCAATCGTGAAAAAAGAAGTAGGCGGCCACAACCGGGGAACCGCTCCGGTACAATCCAATTCACCGGATGGGGATGATTCCGATGCGCCGAAGAAAAAAATTGCGGCGGTATTCAGACCGCAGAATGCGCAGATGAAGCCTCAGGGACAGCATTCCCAGTCGCAGGGCGGAAGATCTTTTCAGTCTGACCGACAGAACGGAGATTCAAGAAATCGTCAGGTTTCAGAGCAGTCTTTATCAGGAGCTGAATTAACAAGAGAGCAGAATACAGAAAACCTGGAAGGTGGAAGACCCCAGGGAGGCTACCAGGGCAACCGCGACAACCGTGACGGAAGACCTCAGGGAGGCTATCAGGGAAACCGTGACAACCGTGAAGGAAGACCCCAGGGAGGTTATCAGGGCAATCGTGACGGAAGACCGCAGGGCCAGGGAGGCTACCAGGGCAACCGTGACGGAAGACCACAGGGCCAGGGAGGCTACCAGGGCAACCGTGACGGAAGACCACAGGGCCAGGGAGGCTACCAGGGCAACCGTGACGGAAGACCACAGGGCCAGGGAGGTTATCAGGGCAACCGTGACGGAAGACCACAGGGCCAGGGAGGTTATCAGGGCAACCGTGATGGAAGACCACAGGGCCAGGGAGGCTACCAGGGCAATCGTGATGGAAGACCGCAGGGCCAGGGAGGCTACCAGGGCAACCGTGATGGAAGACCACAGGGCCAGGGAGGCTACCAGGGCAACCGTGATGGAAGACCACAGGGTCAGGGAGGCTATCAGGGCAATCGTGACGGAAGACCACAGGGCCAGGGAGGCTACCAGGGTAACCGTGACGGAAGACCACAGGGTCAGGGAGGCTACCAGGGCAACCGCGACGGAAGACCGCAGGGCGGTGGCTACCAGGGTAACCGTGATGGAAGACCACAGGGCCAGGGAGGCTATCAGGGCAACCGTGATGGAAGACCACAGGGTCAGGGAGGCTATCAGGGTAACCGTGACGGAAGACCACAGGGCCAGGGAGGCTACCAGGGTAACCGTGACGGAAGACCGCAGGGCCAGGGAGGCTACCAGGGCAACCGTGACGGAAGACCACAGGGCCAGGGAGGCTACCAGGGTAACCGTGACGGAAGACCACAGGGACAACGTACAGGCAGAGATGCTGGTCCTAAGACAGGTTCCTTTGATACTCCAATCCAGGCAAAGCCTACCAGCAACAGGGCTGCAAAGAACACTTATAAAAATGGCAGATTTGATAAGAGAGATAAAGATGACGAGGCTAAGAAAAGAGCACAGGGCAAAGGTGGAAAGCCGTATCCGGTTCAGCCTCCGGTGCATGTAGAGCCTAAGGTAGAAGAGATAAAGACCATAACTCTCCCAGATATCATGACGATTAAGGAACTGGCTGAGAAGATGAAGCTTCAGCCATCTGCCATTGTAAAGAAGCTGTTCTTACAGGGTAAAATCGTTACTCTTAATACGGAAATCGATTATGACCAGGCGGAAGAGATCGCTTTGGGATATGATGTTCTCTGCGAGAAAGAAATAAAAATAGATGTTATTGAAGAACTGCTGAAAGAGGCTGATGAAAATGAGGCAGATAAGGTTTCCAGACCGCCGGTAGTCTGCGTTATGGGCCATGTTGACCATGGTAAAACATCCCTTCTTGATGCGATCCGCCAAAGCCATGTAACCTCCAGAGAGGCAGGCGGGATCACGCAGCATATTGGTGCTTATACCGTTGAAGTAAACGGAGAAAAGATCACATTTTTGGATACTCCGGGACACGAGGCCTTTACCGCTATGCGTATGAGAGGTGCTCAGTCTACTGATATCGCAATTCTTGTAGTAGCAGCTGATGACGGTGTGATGCCTCAGACTGTGGAGGCAATCAACCATGCCAAGGCAGCTGAAGTGGAGATCATTGTCGCCATTAATAAGATTGATAAACCAAGTGCCAATATTGACAAGGTAAAGCAGGAATTATCTGAATATGAACTGATTCCTGAGGACTGGGGCGGAAGTACCATATTTGTTCCGGTTTCTGCCCATACAAAGGATGGCATCAAAGAACTTCTGGAAATGATCCTTCTAACCTCAGAAGTAAAGGAATTAAAGGCAAATCCGAACCGCCGGGCAAGAGGTCTTATTATTGAGGCCGAACTTGATAAGGGCAAAGGGCCGGTAGCTACTGTACTGGTACAGAAGGGAACCCTTCGGGTAGGTGACACGGTTACCGCTGGTTCCTGTTACGGAAAAGTCCGTGCCATGATGGATGATAAGGGCCGCAGAGTAAAAGAGGCAGGTCCATCCACACCGGTTGAAATTTTAGGACTTAATGACGTTCCAAATGCAGGCGAAGTCCTGGTTGGAACCGAAAATGAAAAAGAAGCAAGAACCTTTGCTGAGACATTTATTTCCGAAGGTAAGAATAAATTACTGGAAGATACAAAGGCTAAGTTATCACTGGATGATTTATTCAGTCAGATCAAAGCCGGCAACATCAAGGAGCTTCCGCTTATCGTGAAAGCAGATGTACAGGGTTCCGTGGAAGCGGTAAAGCAGAGCCTTGTGAAGCTGTCTAACGAAGAGGTTATGGTAAAGGTGATTCACGGAGGCGTAGGCGCAATTAATGAGTCTGACGTTTCCCTGGCTTCCGCATCCAATGCGATCATCATCGGCTTTAACGTAAGGCCTGATGTAACTGCAAAATCCATTGCAGACCGGGAAAAAGTGGATATGAGACTTTACAAGGTAATCTATCAGGCTATTGAGGATGTAGAGGCAGCGATGAAGGGCATGCTTGATCCGATATTTGAAGAGAAGATCATCGGCCACGCAATTGTGCGCCAGACCTTTAAGGCATCCGGAGTAGGTACCATTGCAGGCTCCTATGTAATGGACGGTAAGTTCCAGAGAGGCTGCAGCGTCCGCATCACACGTGCCGGAGAGCAGACCTACGATGGTCCTCTGGCTTCCTTAAAGAGATTTAAGGATGATGTGAAGGAAGTTGCAACAGGTTATGAGTGCGGCCTTGTATTTGAGAAATTTAATGATATTCAGGAAGACGATATGATTGAAGCATATGCCATGGTTGAGGTTCCCCGCTAGGAACCTGCATCCTGGAATTTTGAAAAGATGAGCCCGTAATGCGGGCTGGTCTTTTTGAAACTGCGGACAAAATGCGAAAGGAATAACATGCGTAAAAACAGTATAAAGAATACCAGAATCAACATGGAGGTCCAGAGGGAGTTAAGTGAGATCATCCGTCTGGAAATCAAAGATCCAAGAATCCATCCCATGACTACCGTGGTTGACGTTTCAGTTACCCCGGATTTAAAATACTGTAAGGCATTCATCAGTATTCTGGGAGATGAGGAGGCCGGTAAGGCTACCATTGAAGGATTAAAAAGTGCAGAAGGTTACATCCGCCGTGAATTAGCAAGGAGAGTAAACCTTCGCAACACCCCGGAGATCAAGTTTATTTTGGATCAGTCCATTGAATATGGAGTTAATATGTCCAAATTAATAGACGAGGTAACAAAAGATATCAGAGATTAGGGAGGTGCCCTTGTGAGTTTTTTTGACACAGTGCTTGAAGATGTGAAAACGGTAGCAATCATGGGTCATGTCCGTCCGGACGGGGACTGCGTTGGTTCCTGTCTGGCGGCTTACAACTATCTGGAACAGCATCATCCGCAAGTGGAAGCGGTGGTTTATCTTGAGACCCCTCCTTCCAAATTTGATTATCTCAGGAATTTTGACCGCATTGTCAGTGACTTTTCAGAGGATAAGGAATATGATCTCTGTGTTTGCCTTGACAGCAGTGATACGCTCCGGTTTGGGGAGGCAGCAAAGTTCTTAAATACCGCAAAAAAAAGTCTCTGTGTGGATCACCACGTTACCAATTTAAGATACGCAAAAGAGAATATTGTACAGGATGATTCAAGTTCGACCTGCGAGGTGCTTTACGGCCTCTTAGATGAAAATAAGATTACCAGGGAAATAGCAGAATGCATTTATACCGGAATTATCCATGATACCGGAGTGTTTAAATACGACTGCACTTCAAAAAGGACGATGGAAATTGCAGGGAAGCTGATGGAAAAGGGAATCGACTTTTCAAAGATCATCGATGAAAGTTTTTACCGGAAGACCTATATCCAGAATCAGATTCTGGGAAGGGCTTTATTAGAGAGCATAACCTTTCACGACAACCGTTGCATTTTCAGTGCCATCAGCAAAAAGGAAATGGATTTCTACGATGTTACCGGTGCTGATATGGATGGAATCATTGATCAGCTTCGAATCACCGAGGGTGTGGAATGTGCCATATTCATGTATGAAATCTCATGCAGGGAGTATAAGGTGAGTCTGCGCTCTACCACGGATCTTGATGTGAGCAAAATTGCCGTTTATTTCGGCGGCGGCGGTCATAAGAAAGCGGCCGGCTGTACCATGGCAGGAAGTGTTCATGATGTGATCAACAATCTGTCAAATCAGATTGCAAAACAGCTTAACTAGGAGACGGATCAATGGCAGACGGCATCATCAATGTATACAAGGAAAAAGGATTTACCTCTCATGACGTTGTGGCGAAAATGAGAGGTATTTTAAAGCAGAAAAAAATAGGGCATACAGGAACCCTGGATCCTATGGCAGAGGGAGTATTACCCGTATGCCTGGGAAAGGCGACGAAGCTTTGCGATATGCTGACAGATAAGACCAAAACCTATGAGGCGGTCCTGCTTCTGGGCAGGGAAACTGATACCCAGGATACTACGGGAGAAATTCTTAAGGAATATCCGGTCAAGGCAGATGAGGCCCAGGTGAAGGAAGCCGTACTCAGCTTTCTTGGTCATTACGATCAGATACCACCCATGTATTCTGCGCTAAAGGTGGATGGAAAAAAGCTTTATGAACTGGCCAGAGCCGGAAAAGAAGTGGAGCGGAAAGCCAGGCCTGTGGAGATTTTAGAGATTACTGTAGACCGGATCCAGCTCCCCCGGGTTACCATGACTGTAACCTGTTCCAAGGGAACCTATATCAGAACCCTTTGCTATGACATCGGGAGAAAGCTTGGCTGCGGAGGGTGCATGGAATCCCTTCTCCGCACCCAGGTTTCCGGGTTTTGTTTAGAGGACAGCCTGACCCTGGCACAGATCGAGGAGCTTCGGGATGATGGAACCCTGGAGAATCATATTCTTGCTGTGGACAAGGTGTTTTCGGAATATCCGGCACTTAAGATGAAACAGGATTTTGACAAGCTGGTGCACAATGGGAACCCCTTTTACAGGAATCAGGCGGAGGGAGATTCTATGTTACCTGACGGACCTGTAAGAGTATATGACAGCAGGAACCAGTTTATTGGAGTTTACGTACCTGACAGGGAGAAGGAGCTTCTTAAGCCTCAAAAGGTATTTCTGGGAGGAACGCCTTAAGGCATACCTTTTGCCCGGAAAGTAGGGCAGGAAAGAGGAAACCCCTTCCAGGGATCCCTATATGCCCTGAGAAACCGGGCAGAAAAGAGGAAATGAATCATGGAATATATAACCGGAACCAGAGAATTTCAGATTGAAGAGCCTGCAATCGTAACCCTGGGAAAATTCGACGGACGCCACAGAGGCCACCAGAAGCTGTTAAAGCGGATGGGAGAGCTAAAGGCAGCCAAAGGGTATAAAACGGCTGTCCTTACCTTTGATATGGCCCCCATTACCCTCATGACAGGAAGCCCCCAAAAGGCCATTACTACCAATCTGGAGAGAAAAAACAATCTGGAGAAGATCGGCATCGATTATCTGGTGGAATACCCTTTTACAGAGGAAACCTCGCATATGGAGCCGGAGGAATTCGTAGAGCTTGTTCTGGCAGGCCAGATGAATGCCAGGATCATCGTAGTTGGTACGGATTGTACCTTTGGGTACCAGGGAGCGGGAAATGCGGACAGCCTTTACCAGTGGAAAGACCGGTATGGTTATGAACTGATCGTTATTCCGAAAGAGCAGGATGACCACCGGGATATCAGCAGTACCTACATCAGAGAGCAGCTGGATGCCGGAAATATGGAAAAGGCCAACGAGCTTTTGGGAGAGCCATATGCCATACATGGAACCGTGGTCCACGGCAACCATATTGGAGGAGCGGTTCTTGGATTTCCAACGGCCAATATTCTGCCTTCGCCGGAGAAACACCTTCCTTTATTCGGCGTGTATGTGTCCAAAGTATATGTGGACGGTACTTATTATGGGGGCATTACGAATATCGGAAGAAAGCCCACGGTGGAGGGAAATTCACCTGTTGTAGCAGAAACCTTTATTTATGGTATAAATGAGGATATATATGGAAAGACTATAGAAGTACAGCTTTTGCATTTTGTCCGTCCTGAACGGAAATTTGAAGGGCTGGAACAATTAAAAGCACAGATCGGGAAGGATAGAGAATACGGGATGCGGTATTTAAAAGACCTTTCAGATCAGCAAATCACTCATTTGTAAAGGAAAGGCCATAACTTGCGAAGGAAAGTGCATATGACTGACAAAGCATGGAAGGTACTAGGCTTTGCTATAGCATGCGGCAGTGCCGTATGGATAGGAACAGCAGATGTACAGGCCGCAAAATCAGAACCTAACCTTAAGACCGGTTCGCCAGTAGCAGGCATTTCGGTCTACATGGATCAATATCAGGAATCCATGAAACAGGAGGGAACGGAAACGCCGGCCGGTCTTACGCAGGAAAAAATGAGGTATGGAACCTTCAACTCAATCTTTCAGAATCTTGGGGTGAGTGTGGTGGAGGATTCCTTGAACATCAGAAAAGAACCAAAGAATGATGCGGAAATCGTGGGGAAATTGAGAAACCATGCCGGCAGCAGTGTGCTGTCAGAAGAAAATGGCTGGTATAAAATAAAGTCAGGGCAAGTAACCGGATATGTATACGGAAAATATCTGGCCACCGGACAAGATGCCAGAGCAATTGCCTACTATAACATGAAGCTGATGCTCCGGGTAGACACTGAAACCCTTCGGGTCCGCAGCAAACCGAATACGGATTCTGAAGTACTGGGCAAGATTCATGAGGGTGAAACATATCCTTTTATCTCCCATAACGGGGGATGGGCAAAAATCCAATATAATGGTCAGACAGCCTATGCCTATGTACCAGAAAATGCCACAATCGCATTTACCATACCTGAAGCGGAAAAAAACAGTGACCTTCGCAATCAGGTTGTAAACTATGCGGTCGGGTTTGTGGGGAACCCATATCGATGGGGCGGCACCAATCCTAATACAGGGGCGGACTGCTCCGGTTTTGTCCAGTATGTGATGGAGCATGCCGCAGGAGTTCATTTAGACCGTACCTCCAGGCAGCAGGCCGAAGAGGGAGAAGTCATACCAGCGTCCAGCATGGAGCCTGGCGACTTGCTGTTCTATGCAAGCGGAAGGCAAATCGACCATGTGGCCATGTATATTGGAAAGGGAAAAATCGTCCATGCGGCAAACCGCAGGAGTGGGATCAAAATCTCCACCTGGAATTACAGAAAGCCAGTCACCATACGGCGGGTGATTCCATGACAATGATATTTAAAAATAAAAATAAAGGTTGCAGATTGACGCCCCGTATGAAAGGGGTCTCCTGTCTGCAACCTTTGTTTTTAATTCTTCTTTTTTCCAAGATAAGCTGCTATTACCGATTCATCGGCCAACAGCTTTTTCCCGGACCCTGTCAAGGTGATCCGCCCGGTTTCCAGAACGTAGCCGATATCAGCCGTATGAAGGGCCATATTGGCATTTTGTTCGATGAGAAGAACGGTTACACCTTTTTTGTTGATCTCCCGGATAATAGAGAAGATATCCTTTACAATCAGCGGAGCAAGACCCAGTGAAGGTTCATCCATCATGAGGATCTTTGGCTGGCTCATAAGAGCCCTGGCAACTGCCAGCATCTGCTGCTCGCCTCCTGAAAGGGTACCGGAAAGCTGCCAGCTCCTTTCTTTTAACCGGGGAAATAAATCATAAATCCAGTCGATATCCTCCTTAAGATCGTCATTTCTTAAATAGGCTCCGATCTTGATATTTTCAATAACGGTCATATCCGGAAACACATGGCGTCCTTCCGGTACCAGGGCAATTCCCCTGGATATAATATCCGGAGTATCCTTGCCGATCAGTTCCTCCCCATCCAGGGTGATACTGCTCCCGGCTGATGGCTTTACCAGACCGACAATAGATTTTAAGGTCGTGCTTTTTCCGGCTCCATTGGCCCCGATCAGGGTCACAATGCTCTTATCCGGCACTTCAAAGGAAATTCCCTTAACGGCTTCAATTCCGCCGTAATTCACTCGCAAGTTATCAATCTTCAGCATCGTCGCTCACCCCCAGATATGCTTCAATTACCCGTTCATTGTTCTGGATATCCTCCGGCGTTCCCTGTGCGATCAGCTTACCGAAATCCAGAACATAGATGCGGTCGGAAATCTGCATGACCAGATCCATATGGTGCTCGATCATGAATACGGTAAGATGGTAAGAATCCCGGATCTGTTTAATAAAATCTGTTAATTCCTGGGTTTCCTGGGGATTCATGCCTGCAGCCGGCTCGTCAAGCAGCAGAAGTTTTGGTTCCGTTGCAAGGGCTCTGGCGATTTCTAAGCGCCTCTGTAAGCCGTAGGGAAGGGAGGTTGCAATTTCATCCTTTAAATGAAGCAGGTTTTGTTCCTCTAAAAGGGCAGCGGTTTCCACCCGCATCCGTTCCTCTTCCCTGCGGTTTAACCGAAGAGTTGCGGAAAATACATTCTGTTTGGCACGCATGTGCTTTGCGATGAGCACATTGTCAAATACGGTCAGCTGTCCGAAAAGGCGGATGTTCTGGAAGGTACGTGCAATGCCTCCTTTTGTAATCACATCAGGCGTGCTGCTGATCACTGAAATTGGACCTGGCGTTACTTCTCCCAGATAGTTTTTCTTCATTTTTCCCTTTGGGGTATTGGAAAGAATGGTTTCTCCCATAAAGTCCACCTGCCCGTAGGTTGGCTCATAAATACCGGTAACACAGTTAAATGCGGTTGTCTTTCCAGCACCGTTGGGACCGATTAAGGCCACGATTTCTCCCTGGTTTACGTCAAGGGTCAGACCGTTTACGGCCACAACACCGCCGAACTGCATGGTAATGTCCTGCATGTGGAGCACGTTAATTGGAGTTTTTGCCGTGTTTGACATTATGCGTTATCTCCCTTCTGTGCTTTGCTTTTTCTCTTCAGCCTGGATGGAATACTTCGGATAAGCCGACCAAGCCCCTCCCAGGAAAATTCATTGCTGCCCATGATCCCGCGGCGGTAGAAAAGCACCACCATCATCAATAAAATAGAAAAGATGACCATGCGGAAACCGGAACGGAACAGTGGTACTTCAAATCCTCCGATAACCAACGGATTATCAAAGAAACGAAGCCATTCCCTTCCCGCAGTGACCAGAAAGGCGCCGATGACGCTTCCCGTAATGCTTCCGATTCCTCCAAGGACTACGATTAACAGGATATCGTAGGTTAAGTTGATGGAAAAAGTCTTCGAATCAATGGAGCGCATGAATATGGCCAGAAGCCCTCCGCCTACGCCTGTGAAAAAGGAAGAGATGACAAAGGCCAGCTCCTTATAACGGAATAAGTTAAGTCCCATGGCCTGGGCAGCCACTTCATCTTCACGGAGGGCCTTAAATGCGCGTCCGTAGGAGGAATTAATGAGTAGGACCATTAAAAGGATGCAAAGGGCCGGGAGCCCAAAGGCTGTAAAAAGGTTAGGAAACCCGGGAATGCTTTTTAATCCGTAAGAACCGTTGGTGATCTTGTCTAACTGGGGAGCCGCAATGACAGCCCGGATGATCTCGGAAAAGCCCAGGGTTGCAATAGCCAGATAATCACTTTTTAACCGGAGAACAGGAATGCCGATAAGGGCGGCCATGGCTGCGGCAAGGAGTCCTGCGATAATTAAGGCCAGCCAATAAGGGCAGTGTAAGTTCGCGATAGCAGGAGAGATGCCGTTTACATAGTAAACGCTGGCTCTGCTCTCAACCGGAATGGTAAGGATGGCTACGGTATAGGCTCCGATCGCCATAAAACCGGCCTGGCCTAAGGAGAATAATCCCGTAAAGCCGGTAAGCAGGTTCATGGAAACGGCAACCACTGCGTAGATGGCACTTCGCTCCAGGATGGAGATCTGATAGCTGTACTGGGCGCTATTAGCCTGTAAAAAAGCCAGCAGGCCGATGATGACTAAAAGAGCGGCCAGAGTATAAAGTTTGTTTTTGGAAACTGCATTTTTCTTCATAGGGGGCACCTCACACTTTATCGGTCGTCTTCTCGCCGAACAGTCCAGTAGGCTTGATCAGGAGAATGATGATTAGCAGAACAAAGGTAAATGCGTCGCTGAAGGTGGAATATCCCATAGCTACCAGGGCGGTTTCGCCAAGGCCAAGGATAAAGCCTCCGATCACGGCGCCTGGAATGCTGCCGATACCGCCGAATACTGCGGCAACAAAGCATTTTAAGCCAGGCAGGGAGCCGGAGAACGGGAATACGGTCATTCGGTCCGTAAAATAAAGCACGGAGCCGACGGCGGCTAAAAGGGAGCCAATGGCAAAGGTAATGGTGATGATGCGGTTGATCTTGATTCCCATAAGGGCGGCAGTATCATAATCCTTTGCGACTGCGCGCATGGCCATGCCGATTTTTGTCTTATTGATCAGGGTGATAAGCCCATAAACAACGACAAGTGTCAGGACCGGCGTTAAGAATGTTACAAAGGATGCGGAAAGACCGCCGATCTGGTAGATCTTCTTAAGAAACGGAATTTCCGGATATCCCTTTGGCAGAGCTGTGAACAGATAGGTAGCCAGATTCTGCAAAAGGTAGGAGACACCGATAGCAGAAATCATGACGGACATTCTGGGTGCGGTACGTAAGGGGCGGTAAGCCACCCGTTCAATGGATACGCCTAATAGTACGGTGACCAGTAAAACCACTGGAATGGAAATGTACCATGGAAAACTTGCCATGGCAAATATCATAAAATAACCGGCCATCATGAAGATATCGCCGTGGGCGAAGTTGATGAGCCGCAGGATACCGTAAACCAAGGTATAACCAATGGCAATCAGCGCATAAGCGCCGCCCAGGGAGATACCGGTCAGGCACTGCTGTAAAAAGGTTGTAAGACTCATGTGGCGAAATGCCTCCTATCTGTTGAGTATGAAATATGTAATGAATCACGCGGCATTCACCGAATAAACCTGCATATATTTTTATTCAGCTCATTGATCCCGCAAATGGAACGAGTGGGGAAGGAAATACGTCCCCACTCATCTGGTAATGACTGCATTGTCACGGTATCTTAGTTATTATTTAACCGTAGTAGTCGTTAAGAATTTAAATTTTCCGTTTTCAATGGTCTTTATGAACGCCATGTCTTTCTTGGCATCTCCATTTTCATCAAAGGATATGCTTCCGGTAACGCCGTCAATGGATACGCCCTTTAATGCATCACGGATTGCGGTGCCGTCTGTGGAGCCAGCGGTTTCAATGGCCTTTAATGCGCAGAGATAAGAATCATAGCCGAGTGCAGATACAGCCGGGATGATTTCGTCCTGCTTATTTTCCTTTAAGTAAGCCTTAAAGCCGGAGATAAAGGCAGCAGCCTCCTCGTTGGCTGGTTCTGCTTCGTCAAAGAAGGTAGAAAGGACAACGCCTTGTGCAGAGCTGCCTGCATTTTCGATGATTGTGGAGTTCTCCCAGGTATCACCGGCAGCGATGGTAGCTGTAATTCCAAGTTCACGGGCCTGCTTGATGATAAGAGGAGCCGTAGTAATGGAAGATGGTGCAAAAATGATATCAGGATTCTGAGCCTTGATGTTTGTAAGGATTGCCTTAAAATCGGTCTGATTGGTCTGGAACTGTTCTTCGCTGACAATATTGCCGCCTAAGCCTGTGAATGCTGTTTTGAAGAAGGATCCAAGGCCGGAGGAATAATCATCTCCTAACTGGGTGATGACGGCAGCCGTCTTTGCCCCGTTGTCATTGGCGTAGTTGGCCATGACCGTACCCTGGAACGGATCCAGGAAACATACCCGGAAATAGAAATCATTTCCCTGGGTTACCTGAGGGTTGGTACAGGAGGCGCCTATGGCAGGAATTTTGGCATCTGCAAATATCTGTCCTGCTGCAATGGAAACACCGGAACCATAGCTTCCAAGCACAACGGAAACCTTTTCGCTCACAAGCTTCTGTGCAGCGTTGACTGCTTCCGTTTTATCGGATTTGTTATCCACTTCCACCAGTTCCACCTTGTATTCTTCCCCTCCGATTTTAACCGTTGGATGGGTCTGCTTTGCATAGCGCATTCCCAGGAGCTCCTGGAACCCACCCCCTCCGTTTTCTCCGGTAGTAGGTTCGAACACGCCGATCTTAACGACCTTTTCGCCGCCAGAGGCAGAAGACGAGGAACCAGTGCTGCAGCCGGCGACCATGCTGGCGCTCAAACATGCTGCAAGAGTGATTGCAAATACTTTTTTCAATTTCATAAATGATATCCTCCTTTATGTGTATCTCATACAAACACAACTGTCTCTCGTGCAGATACACGTTGCATTATATTATATACAGAAGATTGAAAAAGTGCAAGAAAAAAATGAAAGAAAATTATAATTTAAAGAAAAATATTATTTTAACAATAAAACAAGGAGTCCGGATCCTTAATAAGTGTCCGAACTCCCAATTTTATGTTATAATCTAATAGTTAACTGTTTTCAATGGCCGCACGTATGAAATCCCGAAACAGCGGATGAGGTCTGTTAGGCCTTGATTTAAACTCCGGATGTGCCTGTGTGGCGATGAACCAGGGATGAGATGGAATTTCTATCATTTCCACGATCCGTCCATCCGGGGAGATACCGGAAAGCTTCATCCCAGCGTTTACCAGATCATCGCGGTAATCATTGTTTACCTCATAGCGGTGTCTGTGACGCTCATGGATCAGCTCTTCCCCATATACTTCATAAGCCTTGGAGGATTTGTCCAGCATACAGGGATAGGAGCCAAGTCTCAGTGTGCCTCCGATGTCCTCGATGCCGTTCTGGTCCGGCATTAAGTGGATAACCGGATGCGTAGTTTCTTCATTGAGCTCTGAGGTGTGTGCGTCGCCAAAGCCCGCTACGTGGCGTGCAAATTCCACGATGGCCATCTGCATTCCAAGACAGAGGCCAAGGAATGGAATGTTGTTTTCCCGGGCATAACGGATGGATGAGATCTTTCCTTCAATGCCGCGGCTGCCAAAACCGCCGGGGACCAGAATTCCGTTCACATCACTGAAAAGGCTGGCCGCGTTTTCATCGGTAACAAGTTCTGAATCGATCCATTTAATATGAACCTTCGCCCGGTGGAAGACACTTCCGTGTTTTAATGCTTCCACTACGGAAATATAGGCATCATGAAGCTGGATGTATTTGCCAACCAAGGCGACCGTCACCTCTTTTTCCGGATGCTTCCAGTTTTCGATCATTAAGGTCCAGTCCGCCAAGTCTGGTTTGGGGCAGGGAAGGTTTAAGCTTTCACACGCGACTTCAGCTAAATGTTCTTCCTCCATGGCAAGAGGAAGCTCATACAATACTTCCACATCCAGGTTTTGGAGTACATGGGTTTTGGGAACGTTACAGAATTGTGCGATTTTGCTTCGGATTCCGTCATCAAGGGGCAGTTCGGAACGGCATACAATGATGTCGGGTTGGATCCCCATCCCCTGTAAGTCTTTTACACTGGACTGGGTGGGTTTGGTTTTCAGTTCGCCGGAAACCTTTAGATATGGAACCAGGGTCACGTGGATGAGAATGACGTTCTCGTGGCCTGCTTCGTGTTGGAATTGTCGGATCGCCTCAAGGAAAGGCTGGCTTTCGATGTCGCCTACCGTTCCACCTACTTCTATGATGGCGATCTCTGTTTCAGAGGAGTTGCTGTTGCTGCAGTGAAAACGGCTTTTGATTTCGTCGGTAATGTGAGGGATAACCTGTACGGTGCCTCCCCCGAAGTCCCCGCGCCGTTCACGGGTCAGTACGGTCCAGTAGACCTTACCGGTAGTAACGTTGGAATTTTGAGTCAGATTTTCGTCGATAAATCGTTCGTAATGGCCAAGGTCGAGATCGGTTTCAGCACCGTCCTCGGTGACGAAAACCTCACCATGCTGCACTGGATTCATGGTGCCAGGATCAATGTTGATGTACGGATCAAATTTCTGCATGGTGACCTTATAGCCTCTGGCCTTAAGCAGACGTCCAAGAGATGCTGCGGTAATACCTTTGCCAAGCCCGGACACAACTCCTCCGGTGACAAATACGTATTTCACTGACATAACAGTGTAACCTCCTTTTGTAATGGTATGGGAATATTTTTAAAAAAGAAATTATACAGCTATTCTTTGAAAAAATCCAGTGTCTTATAAAAAAACTAAGAATATAAAGTATAAAATATTGTATGAAAGCATTATTATGGTAAAAATTCATGGCTGTTAAATAAAACCAGCCCAGGTGTTTATAAGGATTTAATAATTCTTTTCTTGATTTATGGGGAAACTGACACTATAATGATAGAGGTATAAAATGGGTAGAAACTATCCGGATTGGAGAATTCACACAGATGGATAACAAGAATCAAAATAATAATAATAAGATGCCGAAGAATACCCAGGCCATCGCCATATGGGTCATCGCGTTTCTTATTGCGGTAGCAGGGATTTCTTATCTGCACGGCGCGATTACGACGAGGACCAATAAAGAACTGAGCTACGATACCTTTATGAATATGGTAGATCAAAAGCAGGTGGAGTCGGTTAATGTAGAAGATACGAAGATTACCATAAACCCCAAGAAAACCTGGGAAGGATATAAACCTGGCGTTACCTATTATACGGTAAGGATGGACAACGATTTAAATCTGGCTGAGCGCCTTCGCACTGCCGGAGTGGAAACCCTAAGGACCCGCCGTGACGGCAACTTTTTCATTCAGACCATTGTCAGCTATCTGCTCTTGTTTGCAGCCATGGGATTTCTTTTAAACTTCATGATGCGCAGAGTCGGCGGTGGCGGCGGACTTATGGGCGTTGGAAAGAGCAATGCCAAGGTTTATGTGCAAAAGGAAACAGGCATTACCTTTAAAGATGTGGCGGGGGAAGATGAGGCTAAGGAATCCTTAACTGAAATCGTGGATTTTCTCCATAATCCTGGAAAATATACAAAGATCGGTGCAAAGCTTCCTAAGGGAGCGCTTCTTGTAGGACCTCCAGGAACGGGAAAAACACTGCTTGCCAAGGCTGTTGCAGGAGAGGCCCATGTTCCCTTTTATTCTCTGTCCGGTTCTGATTTTGTAGAGATGTTTGTAGGTGTGGGAGCCTCCCGTGTCCGGGATTTGTTTAAGCAGGCCCAGGAATCTGCTCCCTGTATTATATTTATAGACGAGGTAGATGCCATCGGTAAGAGCCGTGATTCCAGATTCGGCGGAGGAAACGATGAGAGAGAGCAGACCTTAAACCAGCTGCTTTCTGAGATGGATGGTTTTGATTCCTCTAAGGGACTTTTAGTGCTTGCAGCAACTAACCGGCCTGAAATCCTAGATCCTGCGCTTCTCCGCCCAGGCCGTTTTGACCGGCGGATCATCGTGGATAAGCCGGATTTAAAAGGCCGTGTGGATATCTTAAAGGTTCATGCCCGGGATGTGCTTCTTGACGATACGGTTGATTTAGATTCCATTGCTCTGGCAACCTCAGGAGCCGTTGGTTCCGATCTTGCCAACATGATCAATGAATCCGCCATCCTTGCGGTGAAAAACGGCCGTCATGCGGTGGCACAGAAGGACTTATTTGAGGCTGTGGAAGTGGTACTTGTAGGTAAAGAGAAAAAGGACCGTGTTCTTAACAAAGAGGAGCGGCGCATTGTTTCTTATCATGAAGTGGGACATGCCCTGGTCAGTGCCCTTCAAAAGGATTCGGAACCTGTGCAGAAGATCACCATTGTTCCAAGAACCATGGGTGCTTTGGGATATGTAATGCATGTGCCGGAAGAAGAAAAGTTCTTAAACTCCAGGAAAGAGCTTCATGCCATGCTGGTAGGCTATCTGGCCGGACGTGCGGCAGAGGAGATCGTCTTTGACACCGTTACCACCGGTGCAGCGAATGATATTGAACAGGCTACCAAGGTAGCGCGTGCTATGATCACCCAATATGGTATGTCGGAGAAATTCGGACTTATGGGCCTGGCTGCAAGGGAAGACCAGTACTTAAGCGGACGTACTGTAATGAACTGTGCGGAAGCCACTGCTTCCCAGGTGGATGATGAAGTCATGAGGATGCTGAAAGAAGCATATGAAGAGGCCAAGAGCCTTCTCTCAGAAAACCGGGATGTAATGGATAAGATCGCAGAATTCCTGATCGAGAGAGAGACCATTACCGGTAAGGAATTCATGAAGATATTCCGGGAGGCAAAGGGAATTCCGGAGCCGAAGGCAGAGAATAAGGATTCTGAAAATGGGGAAGTGTCAAAGGAAGAGGAAGACGGCCTTTCCGATTGGACAGAAGAAAAGAAGGAAATGAAAGAATCCGTTATTGATGTTGGAAACGTTAAAGATTAATGTTTGAGAATCGTCAGGCAGCTGATGCATGGATAGAGCCGTGCAGCAGCTGCCTTTTTTCGCCCATTGCTTAAGGTGGAGAGGATTAGGTGTTTTTTTAGTTCGCCCACCCAATAACTGTCCGAAGGTATACAGTGTAAATATAGCAGATGGATGAAGGAAAGATCAAAAGATTGCGGTGTATGGGAGTTGAGAGTGCCGTTGGTATATTGCTTGAATATACAATTTTTATATAACTTCCAATAAAAAATAGTTTGTTAAACGCATAATAACGAAAGAAATGTAAGCGTAAAACGAAAGAAATGTAAATTTATTATATAAAACATGAATTTTTACGCTTGATTATATAATAATTGCTTAAATCCATAAAAAATTGAACATTTAAGATATTAAAATAATCTGCTAAGATAAGAGTGCTTACGAAGCAGTAACAAAAGGAGAACAGAGAATAGGAGAGCGAGCTTATGAAAGCAAAAAAGGTATTGGGTGTTTTGTTGGTTGCGGCAATGACGAGTATTTCTCTATTGGGGTGCGGAAAAGGAGAAAACGGAGAAACAAGTGCAGCGGCAAGCAGTGTAAGCAGTGATGCAGACAGCACAAAAGGAGCAGATAAAGGGGAGAAGGTTAATCTTCTGTTATGGATGCCTCCATTTGGAACAGGAGATTCCCTGGATAAGGAATTCTGGACTAAGACATTAGAGCCGTGGGCGGAAGAGAACAATGTGAAACTTTCGATTGAAATTACGCCTTGGGGAAATTATGAAGAAAAGTATCTGACAGGCTTCTCCTCTGGCGAAGGCCCGGATGTAGGCTATATGTATCTGGAGATGTTCAATGATTTTATTGAGATGGGGACACTGGCAGATGTAGATAGTTATTTTACTCAGGAAGAGAAGGATAATTATCTCTACTTCGATCAGGGGAATATGAAAGGTGGACAGTATGCAATTCCATTTATTGTAGGGAATGCGAGAATTCCATATTTCAACATGGACATTTTGAAGGCAGCAGGAATAACAGAGCTGCCGAAGACATGGGATGAACTAACCCAGGTTCTGGTGCAGGTGAAAGAAGCAAATCTGGGGAATGTAATACCTTTTGCACAGGAATGGGCGGATCCGGCAATCGGTGCGTTAAATAATATCTATTATCCATATTTATGGCAGGCCGGCGGGGATATCTATAATAAAGATGGCAGTAAGGTTGCACTAATGGACAATGGAGCAGCTGTGGAGGCGGCGCAGTTCCTTTATGATTTGAAATTCAAATATGGTGTGCTAACAGATGAAAGTTTGGCGTTGTCCGGGGATGATGTAAGAACCCAGTTTTGTGAAGACCGTATAGCAGTAGCTTCTATGGATGCAAAATCAGCAGGTGTATTAACTGATGCTGGCATCAACTGGTCATTTATCCCTAGTTTTGAGAAAGAGACAAAGGCTACATGGGTAGCATCCGATGCACTGATTGTAAGCAATGCATGTAAAAATAAAGAATTAGCAGTGAAACTTATTAAGTACATGACGTCTGCACCGGTGATGTCAAGCTTCCATAAAGAGATTGCCGGGTTCCCTCCGATTACTAAGGATGAGGAATATAATGATAACCCAGTGTTTAAAGACATGTATGAGACTCAGAATGAATATTTACATACCCTGCCTGTTGCAAATGGTTCCTTTAAAGTCATGGATACTTTATACAAGAATTTACAGCTGATGATGCTGGGAGATTTAACGCCGGAAGAGGCGATTCAGAAAACAGTAGAGTATTCAGAAAGTATTAATTAGTGGTCCATGATCTGCCTGACAGAATCTGATTCGTCAGGCAGAACTTTATCCAGGCAAAAGGAAGGGAAGTCTATGAAGAGCAAACAAAAAGAGGCTTTAACCGGTATCGCATATGTGCTGCCCAGCTTTATACTGATTATGGTCTTTTCTTTAGTCCCCATTATCATGAATGTTTATTTCAGCTTTACTAAATATAATGTTTTGCAGCCAGCCCAGTTCGTGGGTCTTAAAAATTATGCCAGGATGCTAAAGGATTCTTATATTTGGGCGTCGTTGAAGAATACAGCTATATTTACACTCATCACAGTGCCTGTGCAGACGATGCTTTCGTTGATATTTGCGGCAGTTATTGCAGAACGGTTCCAAACCAGATTTGGGAATTTTATTAAGAGTTCGTTGTTCATTCCCGTTATCGCTTCCGCGATCCTGGTTGGTACTTTATGGTCGATTCTGTTAAGCCCCACAGGTGTTGTGAATCATGTGCTGGGACTTTTCGGTATTCCGCATATCAACTGGCTGGGCGGAAAGTCCACTTCACTGATCAGTATCTGCATTACCAGCATCTGGAAGAATGTAGGATACTTTCTGGTGATTTATTATGCGGGAATCATGAACATTCCCCGGAGTTTGTATGAAGCGGCTGAAGTAGATGGTGCATCAACCGTACAGAACTTTATATATATTACACTTCCCAGCCTGTCCAGCGTGACGTTTCTGGTTGTGACCCTGGGTACGATCTGGTCATTTCAGGTGTTCGATCTGGTGTATACCATGACGGGAGGCGGTCCTGGTATGAGCACGGTTACATTGGTGCTGACAATTTATAATACGGCATTTAAGGAATATAACATGGGATATGCAAGTGCCATCGCCCTGCTCATGTTTGTATTTGTACTGTTTATATCGTTTATGCAGAAATTATTATTAAAGGACAGAGGGGAGGAGGCAGCATGAGGAAAGCGGACAAGAGAGGCTGGTTATTCAAAATCACCATCGGGGCGGTTCTTTTATTTGCTGCGCTTCTGGCTATGGCTCCTTTTATCTATATGATGCTGGTATCATTGACACAGAAAACAGTGCTGGATTTGAACTTCGAAAATGCAGATTTCAGTTTTATTAACTATAACCGCGTATTCCGAAATTTCAATCTGGCTACCAATCTGGCCAACAGTATCATTGTGACAGTTTCTGCCTGTGTGCTCAACTGCGTCATCTCTTCTATGGCGGCTTATGCTTTTGCCAAGAAGAAGTTTCCGTTTCGCGACCAGTTATTTAGCATCTATCTTGCTACATTGATGATTCCAGGACAGGTAACTTTGATTCCGGTATTTACCATCATGAAAAAACTGGGGCTCATGAATACTTACCCTGCGCTTTTTTTACCGATTATCAATGCTTTTGGCGTTTTTTTGATCAGGCAGTTTATGGTGACCATACCGGATGAGCTTCTGGAAGCAGCCAGTATTGATGGATGCGGCGAGAACCGGATATTTATTTCTATCGTGATACCGCTGATTAAGTCGGTTATGGTATCTTTGATGATTTTTACCTTCATCACCTGCTGGAATGATTTCCTCTGGCCGCTGGTGATCGTGACAAAACCGGAGAGACAGACGTTGACACTTGCGATTTCTGCGCTGAAGGGAAGCTATTCAACGAACTATGGCCTGGTGATGGCAGGCTCCACATTGACTTTTTTGCCACCATTTCTTCTGTATATCTTCCTTCAGAAACAGTTTGTGGAAGGAATTGCGATGAGTGGAATCAAAGGATAAGAAAAAAGGAGGATTTTTATCTATGGTACGTTATGAGTTTTTTTTAACACATTCCCTGGAGAAGGTATTTCCGGATTGTATGCCGGAAACATGGAAGCCGGGCTGGAATCTGGAGGGATTTCGGAATGAAATAGTATCTTTTCAGCTGATATACACTGCCCTGGATGGAGAGCGTGGGATGCCGCAGCAGAAATTTCGCATCCAGGTATCCGGCGCAAAGGCGAGAATGAGAAAGGTGGGACTGGTACCTTCGGATTATCCCTGCTATGCAGAATATGATACGAATTATATTACTACCAAAGCGGGCATGTTTCCCGATGTGCTGTTACCTTTTGATGGCACGGTGTTACCTGTTACCGGTCAGATGAGAAGCATCTGGATTGATATTGATCTAAGGAACCTGGAAACGGGGAGCCATGAGATATCAATTACAGCAGAAGCGGAAGAGATAACAACCTGTGCAAACGGCGTGATTATCCATAATCCCTATGCAGTGGAACAGAACTGGAAGCAGACCTTGCAGCTACAGGTACTTCCGGCGGTCCTACCGGAGCAGAGGCTTCTGCATACAGAGTGGTTTCATACGGATTGTCTGGCGGACTATTACAATGTTGAAGCTTTTGGCGAGGAGCATTGGCAAATTGTTGAGAACTATATCCGTTTTGCAGGAGAAGAGTGCGGGATTAATCTGCTGCTAACGCCTGTTTTTACACAGCCGCTGGATACAGCAGTGGGAGGGGACCGAACAACCGTCCAGCTGGTGGAGGTGATACGGAAAGAAGGGCAGTACCGATTTGGATTTGATCAGCTGGAGCGGTGGTGTAAGCTATGCAGGAAATATGGGATTGAGAATCTGGAAATCGCTCATTTCTTTACCCAGTGGGGAGCATATGCCACACCAAAGATCATTGCTGAAACAGAGAACGGTAAGGAGCAGATCTTTGGCTGGGAGGTGGAAGCTGTTTCCGCAGAGTACCGGTATTTTCTGGAAAGCTTTGTACCAGCGCTTCTTGGGAAGCTGGCAGATCTCGGATATGAAAAGAATCAGCTGTTTTTCCATATTTCGGATGAGCCTGGGGAAGAACATCTGGAGAGTTATCTGGCAGCCAAAAAACAAGTTACTGATCTGCTAGAGGGATATACCATTGTGGATGCGCTTAGCAGCTACGAATTTTACAAGCAGGGTATCGTCGAGCACCCAATTCCGGCAGATGACCATATCCAGCCATTTATTGACCATGGTGTGGAGGATCTGTGGGTGTATTATTGCTGCGTACAATGCGTGGATGTGCCAAACCGGTTCTATGCGATGCCAAGTGCGAGAAACCGGATTATGGGAGTGCTGATGTACTTGTACCGCATCAAGGGATTCCTGCACTGGGGCTATAATTTTTATAATTCTGCTTTTTCCCTCCGGCATATCGATCCTTATGCAGAAACCCATGCAGGCTTTGCATTTCCTTCCGGAGATCCCTATCTGGTGTATCCGGGAGAGGGAGGCAGTGTAGTTTCCTCCATCAGGAATCAGGTGCAGATGGAAGCTTTTTATGACCTGCGGGCCATGGATTTACTGGAAAGCCTGACAAACCGGGAAACGGTGGAGTCTTTGATTCTGGAAGGAGAGAAGGAAAAAATGACATTTAAGTCATACCCCTCCAGCAGCAATTATCTGTTTGAGCTTCGCCGGAAAATAAACCGGGAAATTATTAAGAGGATATAGTTATTTCTGGTTCTTTCTCAGAGTATTCGGCGTCTGCAGTTCGTAGCGTTTGAATACTCTGATAAAGGATGCATCACTGGAAAATCCTACGGCTAATGCGATCTCCCGGATACTTAAATCTGTGTCGCAGATTAATTTTTTGGCCTGTTCGATCCGCAGGGAATTGATATACTGTACCACACCGATGCCAAAGGCGGTTTTGAAGGTAGTGGACAGATAAGAGTCACTGATATTCAGTTCTGCCGAAATCCGGTAAAGCCCCAGCATCGGATCAGAAAAATCCCTTAGAATAATGGTTTTGGCGCGTTCAGCGATGCTGGACGTGCCATTTTTGGTACTTTGTGAAGGGGTTGATAGTTCTTTTAAAATACATTGCGTATACTCGCGCAGCTGTGCAGGGGAAGTGCAGGACAGAATCTGAGCTGTGTGAATACTGCATCCGGAAGTCTGAATCTCCTGTTTGACTTTCTGCTTGGCATTTAGTAAAAGATTCTGTATGGCTCTGAATTTTACTTTAGTAATTTCTGATGAATCCTCTTCCGAAAAATAGTTGTCAAAAACAGCGGGTACCAGTACCAGCGCGGCACTATAATCGTTCTGGATCATATTCTTTGAGAAATTTTCAAAAGTATCAATATAAGATAAACCTGGTGATGTAATATTTTCCATGTAGTTGTTGTAACATATGACAGAGGATTCCGGTTTTATCTGGTAATGCAGAGCCGTGACAGCCTGGGCATAGCTGTATTGTATATTGACAAGACCGTCATAATCTAAACCAAGGGCTATAACCCATTTGTCTTCTCCGAACACCTCTGCCTTCATTTCTTTTATAAGCTTTGAAATCGTATTCTGTGAAATGGTTTCCTCAATATTAAAAAGAATCACAATATTTCCTTCATGGAAGGAAGATATCACATCAAAATGGTGTGTTTCCCAATATTTGTTAATTGTTAAAAGCAGGTCTTCATCCAGTTGAGGCCTTGCCGAAACGGGTTCGGCTATGGCGATCAGATAACGTGGATTCTCAAATAAGATATTGCATCTTTTGGCAACATTAAAAATAGCATATTCGCTATGCACGTCGCCGTAAAGTACTGTTTTTAAGAAGAAGTTATTAATCAGGGACTGCTGTTCCTGTACTTTCTCGGTATTGTCCGAGTAATCTTTGATTAACTGGTCGAATCGTTTATGGATGGTCGCATATTCATCATTTTCTTTATCCGGGGTGCCTCCGATTTTATCCAGCAGGTTAATGAGGGGCTTGATATTCTTTCGGCTGATGAGTACAGAAGCGAGGATGCCTGATATTCCGCATATGATAATACCCAAGATGCAGATTCCCAGAGTGATATAAACAGGCTGTAAGTTTTTCTTATGAAAATATGCGTTTAAATAACACAGATTCTTTAAAGAGGAGGGTCTGGCATACAGCAGGGAAGCGGATTCCTCCAGAACAACTGGGGCCTCCAGTGTGTCGGGCAGCAATGCGGCAAGCCGGGTCAATTCCTCGCTGTTACCAGTGTAGGCAATCAGCTGGCCATCCAGTAAAATACCAAGAGATGAATGAGGATCCCCGGAGTTTTCCGTCATAAGGGAAGTATTTAGCAGCTCATCTGCATTCAACTCAAAAACAAGGTAACCTACAAGTTCCTCTGCGTTTTTTATTTTCCGGATATAACAGAACTGGTTTCGGCTGTCTGACTGCAGGTAGGCAAAGTCGCTGTCTGATTCCATGGTGAGAGTGTTCAGCCATTGTTCATAACCATTTAACAACAGGAGATTATCCAGGGCATAATAAGAGTCTGCATCATAGCAGCCTAAATTGCCCACAATTTTATGTAAATTAGGGTAATATATGAATATACTGTCAATTAATTTATTGGAATAATTATAGTTTAACATCTGATCACTGAACTGATAGACTTTCGCTGGGATGGTTTTCGGAGCTGTTTTTAATTTCTTAAGATAAATGTTGGCAGGATGGAGTTCGAGAGAGGAGGAGTATTTATACAGCTCAAACAGGCGGGAATCAATATTTGTCTGAATATACTGGGTCAGATTGCCGCTCATCTGGATGGTATTGTTCCGGAGCAGAACGAGCATGTAGCCGCACAGAATAGAACACAACAATAAAATCGTTACCACAACCAGCAAGATTGATTTAAACCATTTAAAAAATGTTGGATTGTTAAATTTCATATTCGGGGACTCTCCTAACCAAATATCATTTGTATTCTCCTTCCATGATACCATATGGAATGTGGGCGGGCAATGATAGTTTTCGGGTGCGTCCGGGCTGTTTGAGCGGAAGAATGAAAGGCCGGTTCCATAATTTTATTGTAAGAAAGAGGGATTTTTGCTATAATATAAAGAAAGAGGCCTTGGGTTAAAAGAAAAACCCGTGAAAACGAAGATCAACGGCTGTCAAAATGGTGATAGCCGTTTCTTTTTGTCTGCTTTTATAAGATAAGGCCGGTACTTCATGGTTTTTGTCAAAAGAAGCAGAAAAAACAGGAGATGAGGCAGAATCAAATGATATTAATGAATGAGATACCGGACCGGTTCTGGGGATTGTTCCGTTCCATTAACCGGTCTACCTACATAGAAGCTTTGTTAAAAATCAATGAGGAATATGAATACAGCAACTACTTTTTAAGCCGGGAGGTGTGTATTCAGGTTCTGGAGGAATATTTTACGGCAAAACGGCTGGTCATCTGGCAGGATGAGCTGGAAGATGAGGCGGACGCCTTAGAGCCGACTGCGGTCAGGGTCTTAAACTGGCTGTTAAGGGCAGGCTGGCTTCGGAAAGTGGATGACTATGCCTCCATGACGGTCAATATCGTAATTCCTGATTATGCTGCCGTCATGATCGAGGCGTTTTTTAAGCTTGCAAGTGATGAAGAGGATGAGACCCAGATTTATATCCAGAACGTTTATGCAATCCTCTTCTCTTTGAAAAATGATCCGAGGGCCGGTGTAAGCCTTTTGAATACGGCTTACATTAATACAAAGCGGCTTAACAAGACTTTGCAGGACATGCTTCACAACATGGACAAATTCTTTGCAAGCCTTTTGGAGAAGAGAGCATATGGGGAACTGTTAAAGGAACATCTGGAAGGATATGTGGAAGAAATCGTAAAAAAGAAGTACCATATGTTGAAAACTTCGGATAATTTCTATCTTTACAAAAATGATATTAAGCGGTGGATCAGTTCCATGCGGGAAGATACAGAATGGATCGAGCAGATGAGCCGCCGCAGCGGCCAGAAGGTAACGGCAGGGGATATTGTAGAAAAGCTGGATCAGATCGAACGGGGATTTGACGATATCGAGCACCGCATTGCCAATATGGACAAGGAACATTCCCGTTATATCCGCGCTACGGTTACAAGGCTTAACTATCTGTTAAATCAGGAGGACAGCATGAAGGGGCTTGTTATCAGGCTTTTAAATCATCTGTCTGAAACAGAGGATCCGGATGAGGCTATAAAGGAAGTGGGAGGCCTCATGAATTTATCCCAGGTATCCATTCTCTCTGAAAAATCCCTCTATAAAAAGAGAAGGACCAGGACATGCTTTAAAGAAAATTTAATGCCGGAGGAAGAGCCCGCAGAGCTAACCATGGAGGAGATCCTGAATCTAAACCGTTTAAAAAGCCGCTACAGCCGGAAGGAGATCGAAAGCTATATCGAAGCCCATCTGGAAAATGGCCGTATGGAGGTAAAGGAAGATACGGTGAGCTCTCCTGAGGAATTTGAAAAGCTGATACTGGCCTATGATTACTCTACCAGAAGGAAAAGCATGTATCAGGTGGAGGAGCAGGAGGCGGAGCTCATTGACAACGGCAGATACCGCTATCCAAAGCTGGTATTTGTAAGGAGGAAAGAATCATGACCTATGAAGAAAGTGCTGGCATCATCAGCCAGATTCCATATTTTGACGCTTTGGGACAGGGAGAAAAGGAAGAGGTAAGAGCAGGTTTAAGGCTTCTTCTGCAGCAGACCTTTGTTCTGGAGCATAAGTACGACAAGCGTACCAACCGGTTTGCCTATAATCCGGAATTTAAAATCTGTAATAAGCATCTGGAATTTATCCGGGC
The DNA here is from genome assembly GCF_900105215.1 of Lacrimispora sphenoides. NCBI lineage: Bacteria > Bacillati > Bacillota > Clostridia > Lachnospirales > Lachnospiraceae > Lacrimispora > Lacrimispora sphenoides. Next base: position 3,066,147 of record NZ_FOIP01000001.1, read on the forward strand.
CTATCTGGCAGTCAGCGGAGTGTCTGTTCTGGAAAACAGCCAGCTGGGCATTATTTATATCCAGGGAGAGAATACGGTGGGAGACAAGCTTCCCAAACTGGCTACCCTTTATTTACTGATCTTAAAACTGATCTATGATGAGCAGATGGCGGCAGTTTCCACCAGTGTCAACATCTACACCACATTAAGCGAGATTCATGAAAAGCTGGGAAATTACCGATTATTTAAGAAACAGCCTTCACCGACGGAAATCCGCCGGGCTATTACATTGTTAAAAAAGTATCAAATTTTAGAACCTCTGGATATTTTGGAGGACTTAGACGGGGACAGCCGCATGATCATCTATCCCAGCATCAATGTGGTATTGTTTGGAGATGACGTGCGGGCCCTGTTAGAAGCACTTGGAGAAGGAGACGATGACGATGACGAATCAGAAATTTGAAGCCCTGTCCCGGATACTCCTTAATAACTGGCATTATATCAGCCGGAAAACCTTATCCATTAACCAGGGGATCAACTTCTTTACCGGACATTCCGGCAGCGGAAAGTCTACGGTTATTGATGCCATGCAGATTCTCCTTTATGCCAATACCGACGGCCGGGGATTCTTTAATAAAGCAGCGGCCGATGATTCCGACCGGAGTCTGATCGAATATTTGCGCGGTATGGTGAATATCGGTGAGAATAATGAATTTGCCTATTTGCGGAACCAGAATTTCTCCACTACCATTGTGCTGGAACTGAAACGGACGGATACGGGCGAATGCCAGTGCGTTGGAATTGTTTTTGATGTGGAGACAACCACCAATGAAATATCCAGAAAATTCTTCTGGCACAAAGGCCCTCTTTGGGAAAACGGATACCGTACCGGTTCCAGGACCATGACGATTCAGGAAGTGTCTGCTTATTTGCAGACCATTTACCCCAAAGAAGATTATTTTGCAACCTCCCATAACGAGCGGTTCCGCAGGCAGCTGTATGATGTATACTTAGGCGGTCTTGATTCGGAAAAATTCCCCCTTTTATTCAAACGTGCCATTCCATTCCGCATGAATATCAAGCTGGAGGATTTTGTAAAGGAATATATCTGCATGGAGCAGGATATCCACATTGAGGACATGCAGGAAAGTGTCATGCAGTACGGGCGGATGCGAAAAAAGATTGAAGACACTGGTGTAGAAATCGCTTATTTAAAAGAAATGAGGGAAACGTTCTCAGCCCTCCGGGAAAAGGAAGAGGAGATAGGTGAAAATACTTATTTCTTCCGCAAGATGGAGATCCTGGATTATCAGGCCAGAATTCAGGCATTGACGGATAAATCCGGGCTTGCAAGAGAAGATTTAAGCCGCCAGGAAGAGCAAAAAGCGGCCCTGGAAAGGCAGATGGAAGATTTGACCTTGCAGGGAAATGAGCTGCTTCGGAGGATTTCTTCCACAGGCTATGAGGATTTGAAAAATCAGTTGGACTCTGCAATGGAATTGTTAAGTCATTTAAATAAAAGCTCTGTTAAGTGGGCGCAGACAGGGGAGAGGTTAAAGGAATGGGTAGACGAAGAGGTCACTTCCAACCAGACCATATGGGACATTGAAGAATTTAAAAAGAATACCATTAATGAGGAAAAGCTGAACCGTCTGAAAAAATCCATTGCCGATATGCGCAAGGAAACAGAGGAAACTCAGAAAGAGGCAGAAGGGATCCTCCGGGATATACGGAAAAAGGAGCGCCAGACAAGTGAGGAGCTAGCCCAGCTAAAGGCCGGAAACAAGGCGTATCCCAAGTATCTGGAACGGGCCAGATCTCTGATCCAGCAGCGGCTTTTAGAGGAAACCGGCAAGGCGGTGGAAGTCCATGTGCTTGCGGATCTTTTGGATATCAGGGATGAAACCTGGAGAAATGCGGTGGAAGGTTATCTGGGCAATAACAAGCTGTCATTGGTAGTGGCTCCGGCTTATTCCGAAGCGGCTATGGCTGTTTACGAGGAACTGGAAAGGTCAGAATATTTCAATGTTGCTATCCTGGACACGGAAAAGGTGGGGCAGAATTCTTATGAAGTGCTGAAAGACGGTCTTGCGGAAGAGATTGTAGTAAGAGAAGCCTATTTACAGCCGTACATTGATCTGCTTTTAGGAAAGGTAGTAAAGTGCAGGAATTTGGAAGAACTGCGCCGCTGCCGCATTGGGGTGACCCCTGATTGCATGTTATATCATACCTTCCGTTTACAGCATATGAATCCCGATAATTATACGAAATTTGCCTACATCGGCAAGGACAGCGTCCGGAGAAGAATTCGGTTACTGGAAAAGAACCTGGCTTCCATGGAAGAAGAGAAAAGGCCCCAGGAACAGGTTTTAAAGGAATGCCGCCGGATTTTATCCATAGAAGGCTTAAGCGAGGAAGTGGGGGTTTACTTAGAGTGGCAGCAGGATATGGCGGCCTTTAAGGAAAAGGAAAAAGAAATCAGGCGGCTGGAACAAAAGCTGGAAAAACTGAAGGCCCAGGATGTAGAGGAATGGGTGAAGGAAAGAGAAGCCGTCTTACAGCTTTGCGAAAGGAAAAGAGAGGAGCAGAGGGCGGTTGATAAGCTGATTTTTGGCATTAACAGCGAAACTGAACGGTTTCGCAGGGAATCCTTGCAGTTACAGGAAGAGCTGGTTTTAAAAGAACAGGAATTTGAACCGGATGAAGAACTGGAAAACAAGGTAAAGGAATTTTTAGGAAGCAAAGAAACTCATCGGTACGACCAACTGAAGAATAAATTTTGGGGAAAATGCAGGGAGGCGGAAGAAGCACGTGACCAGGCATTCCAGGTCCTTGTAGGTGCCAGAGGTGATTACGCCAGAAAATATCCCAACCGGAACTTTTCCTTAACAACAAAGGAAAATGGGGAGTACGAACGCCTTCTTGAGACCATGGAGTGCGGAAATCTGGAGGAATATAAACAGATGGCTGCCGAGCAGGCAAAGTCTGCAGTACTTCATTTTAAAGATGACTTTATGTTCAAGATCCGAAGTGCCATAAGGGATGCGCTTTTGCGTAAGGATGAGCTGAACAAGATCATCAGCAGACTGGATTTCGGCAAGGACAAGTACCAATTTGTCATTGGAAGGAATAAGGGACCGGATGGGAGATATTATGACATGTTCATGGATGATTCCCTGGAGGTAAATCCTGCCTATCTTACGGATTCCTTGGATGACCAGATGAACTTATTCACCATGGAGCACGAGAATCAGTACGGAGAAATCATCAATGACTTAATAAACATTTTCATCCCGCCGGAAAACGCCACACCGGAGCAGATGGAGGAGGCCAAACGGAACATGGATAAATATGCGGATTACCGGACGTATTTATCCTTTGATATGCAGCAGATCATCCAGAACGAGGATGAGGTCATTAAGATCCGCTTAAGCAAGATGATCAAGAAGAATTCCGGTGGAGAGGGACAAAACCCTCTTTACGTGGCCTTACTGGCCAGCTTTGCCCAGGCTTACCGGATCAGCCTGTCTCCAAAGATACAGAGAAATCCCACTCTCCGCCTGGTGGTGCTTGATGAAGCGTTTTCCAAAATGGATGCAGAAAAGGTGGCAAGCTGCATTGAGCTGATCAGAGGACTGGGCTTCCAGGCCATTATCAGCGCAACCAATGATAAAATCCAGAATTATGTGGAAAACGTGGACAAGACCTTTGTGTTTGCCAATCCCAATAAGAAGTCCATATCCATACAGGAATTTGAGAGAGAAAGCTTTCCGGAGCTGATGCGGGAGCTCGATGAAGAGGAGGCTTATCCAGACGCTGATTCTTAGGATCAATAGAACGTATGCTGTTGTTTATTTATTACGCAGTTGTGGCTGAAGCCACTTCTGCAAGGCAGGGGACGTTTCAGACAGTTTCTGCTTCGCACGCTGGTCTGAACGTCCCGCCTTTCAATTGTTCTTATCCTCTGTAAATTTATAGCCGACATCCCCATTCAACCGCCTGCTTGAAGATCTGTTGCTATTCATTTAACTCATTAAGCCATGCGATAATAACTGTTCCAGATGTTCCGCAGGCTGTAAGAGCAAGTATAAGTGTTATCCCTGATAATAGATTGATTATTTTTTTCATTGCATTTACTCCCTGACTTTCAAGATTATATTCGTCCTTTTCTTTCTTCAATCATTTTTACGAATCCATCAACTGCTTCCGGTGTTTGGTGGTTAAAAAATAAACTTGTCTTTGTGTCTAATGCTGTGATTTTATTCATATCCCCTTCTGAAAGCTGAAAATCAAAGATCTCAAGATTTTCCTTTATTCGTTCTGTATGAGTAGACTTTGCCAGAGCAACAATATTCCTCTGCGTAAGCCATCTTAAAATGACCTGTGCGGCAGATTTATCATATTTATCTGTGATTTCCTTTAATATTGGGTTATTAAACATGTTGTTTTTTCCTTCTCCAAACGGTGCCCATGCTTCCATCTGGACACCACGTTTCACCATGTTTTCCTGTGCATTGATCTGTTGATGAAGTGGATTTGTTTCAACCTGATTTACCTGCGGTGCAATCTTATTAAAAGCGACCATATCCGCTAATCTGTCGGGTGAAAAGTTGCTGACACCGATTGCTCTGATTTTTCCTTCCTCATATAAATCCTGCAATGCATGATATGCACCGTAATAATCACTGTACGGCTGATGAAGCAGCACCAAATCTATATAATCTGCCTTCAATTTTTCCATGGACTTTAATACAGATTGTCTTGTCTTCTCATAACCATAATTGTCAATCCATACCTTTGTAGTAATAAATAATTCCTCTCTTACAATCCCGCATTTGCTGATTGCATTTCCAACTTCCTCTTCATTGAAATAAGATTGTGCTGTATCAATATGTCTGTATCCTGCATTAATCGCATCGAGTACGCATTTTTCACAATCTTCCTTTGATATCTGAAATACTCCAAAACCTAATTTTGGCATCTTTACGCCATTACTCAATGTTACATATTCCATATTTTAACTCTCCTTGACATTCTGTACTTTTTTAAATATAATCTGATTATAATAGCCGGTAGTTACTACCGGTCAATACCTATTTTATAATTTTGTTGTTAAATGTTAAAGTGAATTCGTGATTCACCTATTAAATTCGTGTTAGAGGATTTTAGTCTTACACGATATATGGTATGGTAAAGATGGTGGATTCCTCCGATAAAGGAGGTCTATTATGCCCAAGAAAAAAGTATATGACCAGAAGCATCTTTCTACCAGTCAACGTATCCATATCGAAAAGGGCTTGAATGAGGGACTTTCCTTCGCTGCCATTGCAAGGAAGCTGGATAAACATCCAAGCACCATCACAAAAGAAGTGAAGAAATACCGCACTTTTCAGCCTTATGACGCTGATCCCCAAAAGCCGTCCCGGTGTGCTCTGTTCAAAGAATGTACCATGCGGTTCCTCTGTGATGAAAAGGATTGTGTGAAAATGTGCAAATCCTGTTTTGATGTAAAACTGCAGGTTGTTAAATGTTCTTATCTTTGTCCTGAATACAAAGAACCACAATGTCCTTCCGTCCGAAAAGCTCCTTATGTCTGCAATAGCTGCCCTAAAAGCAAACGGTGTAATAAGCATAAAGCATTCTATATCGCCCAAAATGCGGATAAGTCATATCAGGAACTGCTTGTATCCTGCCGTTTAGGCATCAACCAAAATCCTGCCGATATCGCAATGCTGGATGATTTAATTTCACCTTTGTTAAAGCAGGGTCAATCCTTGGCCCATATCTATGCCTTTCATGGGCATGAGATTCCCTGTAGTCGTAAAACTCTTTACAGTTACATTGAGCAGGGTGTATTTACCGCCAGGAATATAGATCTAAGGCGTAAAGTGCGTTATAAATGTAAACCAAGGAAAACAGGTACAAGGATAAGCCTTGCTGCTAAGGAATTTCGTATTGGCAGAACCTATGAAGATTTTCAGAAATACATACAGGAAAATCCTATGATTCCGATTGTGGAAATGGACACAGTGGAAGGTGGACGAGATAACAGCAAACAGGCCTTTATGACGATGTTCTTTCGGAACTGCTCTCTTATGCTGATTTTTGTTTTGGAAGAAAAGACCCAGGATCATGTCATTGGAGTATTTGATCAGTTGACGAAAAAGCTTGGTATAGAAACCTTTCGGGAACTGTTTCCGGTTATTCTTACCGACAATGGAACTGAATTCCAGTTCCCTTCCCGTCTGGAGTGTGATAGAAATGGCCAAATCCGCACAAAGATTTTTTACTGTAATCCGAACAGTTCCTGGCAGAAAGGCATGATAGAAAAGAATCATGAATATATACGTTATGTGATTCCCAAAGGCGAAAGTCTGGATCCATACACACAGGCTGATGCCATAAAACTAATGAACCACATCAATAGCGAAGCGAGGGACAGCCTGAACAGTTGCACTCCGTTCAGGCTGTCCCAGCTTCTTTTGAATAACAAGCTCCATAAACTCCTTAAGCTCAGGGAAATCCCTGCAGATGAGGTCTCACTGAAGCCTTCCTTATTCAAAAAATAAACCTATATACAAGACGGAATCCACTGCCGAATTTAATCCTGCACGAAAAAGGTATGTGGAATTTAGTCTTGCACGCTAAGCCAGATGCCTGTTTACCATGCTTGCACTCATGGAAACAGACCTCTATAAATGCATTATAACGCTATTTAAGTAACCCGTAAACTGGTAAAACATGATTTCAGTCCTGCAAAATCAAGGGAGTAGAAAAATCACGAATTTACCTTCTCACTTAACGTTTTATAATTTTGTTGTTAAATGTTAAAGTGAATTCGTGATTCACCTATTAAATTCGTGTTAGAGGATTTTAGTCTTACACGATATATGGTATGGTAAAGATGGTGGATTCCTCCGATAAAGGAGGTCTATTATGCCCAAGAAAAAAGTATATGACCAGAAGCATCTTTCTACCAGTCAACGTATCCATATCGAAAAGGGCTTGAATGAGGGACTTTCCTTCGCTGCCATTGCAAGGAAGCTGGATAAACATCCAAGCACCATCACAAAAGAAGTGAAGAAATACCGCACTTTTCAGCCTTATGACGCTGATCCCCAAAAGCCGTCCCGGTGTGCTCTGTTCAAAGAATGTACCATGCGGTTCCTCTGTGATGAAAAGGATTGTGTGAAAATGTGCAAATCCTGTTTTGATGTAAAACTGCAGGTTGTTAAATGTTCTTATCTTTGTCCTGAATACAAAGAACCACAATGTCCTTCCGTCCGAAAAGCTCCTTATGTCTGCAATAGCTGCCCTAAAAGCAAACGGTGTAATAAGCATAAAGCATTCTATATCGCCCAAAATGCGGATAAGTCATATCAGGAACTGCTTGTATCCTGCCGTTTAGGCATCAACCAAAATCCTGCCGATATCGCAATGCTGGATGATTTAATTTCACCTTTGTTAAAGCAGGGTCAATCCTTGGCCCATATCTATGCCTTTCATGGGCATGAGATTCCCTGTAGTCGTAAAACTCTTTACAGTTACATTGAGCAGGGTGTATTTACCGCCAGGAATATAGATCTAAGGCGTAAAGTGCGTTATAAATGTAAACCAAGGAAAACAGGTACAAGGATAAGCCTTGCTGCTAAGGAATTTCGTATTGGCAGAACCTATGAAGATTTTCAGAAATACATACAGGAAAATCCTATGATTCCGATTGTGGAAATGGACACAGTGGAAGGTGGACGAGATAACAGCAAACAGGCCTTTATGACGATGTTCTTTCGGAACTGCTCTCTTATGCTGATTTTTGTTTTGGAAGAAAAGACCCAGGATCATGTCATTGGAGTATTTGATCAGTTGACGAAAAAGCTTGGTATAGAAACCTTTCGGGAACTGTTTCCGGTTATTCTTACCGACAATGGAACTGAATTCCAGTTCCCTTCCCGTCTGGAGTGTGATAGAAATGGCCAAATCCGCACAAAGATTTTTTACTGTAATCCGAACAGTTCCTGGCAGAAAGGCATGATAGAAAAGAATCATGAATATATACGTTATGTGATTCCCAAAGGCGAAAGTCTGGATCCATACACACAGGCTGATGCCATAAAACTAATGAACCACATCAATAGCGAAGCGAGGGACAGCCTGAACAGTTGCACTCCGTTCAGGCTGTCCCAGCTTCTTTTGAATAACAAGCTCCATAAACTCCTTAAGCTCAGGGAAATCCCTGCAGATGAGGTCTCACTGAAGCCTTCCTTATTCAAAAAATAAACCTATATACAAGACGGAATCCACTGCCGAATTTAATCCTGCACGAAAAAGGTATGTGGAATTTAGTCTTGCACGCTAAGCCAGATGCCTGTTTACCATGCTTGCACTCATGGAAACAGACCTCTATAAATGCATTATAACGCTATTTAAGTAACCCGTAAACTGGTAAAACATGATTTCAGTCCTGCAAAATCAAGGGAGTAGAAAAATCACGAATTTACCTTCTCACTTAACGTTTTATAATTTTGTGGTAAAATGCAAAGGTTAATTCTTGATTGAAAGGGTAATTTTAAAATTTTAATGTTATTTTTGGAGGTTTTTTATGTATTCAATGAAAGAAGTATGTAAACGAGCAGGCATGACCTATGAAACGTTAAAATATTACTGCAATGAAGGATTGATACCCAATGTAAAAAGGGATAAACACAATTACAGAATTTTTGATGATAGAGATATTGCATGGATAAAGAGCTTGTCTTGTTTAAAACAATGCGGTATGGGAATTACAGAAATGAAGCAGTATGTTGAGCTTTGCTTAAAGGGCAAATCCTCTATTACAGAAAGGAAAATTATATTAGAGCAAAAAAGAAAAGCATTACTGGAAAAACTGCAGGAACTCAACGAATGTATCGAATATATTGACACAAAACAGCAGTTTTATGATGATGTTCTGAATAATAAGATTAAGTATGTAAGCAATCTCATTAATGTTGATGAGAGTCAATAAAATCATAATGAAAAGAGGTTCTTCCCTAAGCCTTTACAAGGCTTTCGGGAGAACCTCTTTTCATTATAACAATTACGGCAGATTAATGGGTGCTTTCATTTAGATAATTATAAATGCTATATCTGGACAATCCCAAAAAGTCAGCCAGCTTTTCAGCCGCTTTTTTTATCAGGAAAAATCCCTTGTCGTCTAAGGTGTGGACAACAGACACCTTCTCTTCTTTTGTCAAATTCCCCACGGATTTTCCGGTCATGTTTACGGCATCTTTCATCATGATTTCCAGCAGTTCATCAACATTTCCCACAAACAGTTCAGGAGTCTGGGTAAGAGCCTGGGAGCTGGAACAGGTAAAGGTCCGTAAAGTGTTTTCACATTTAATCATATCTGTAATATCTAAATTAATGCACAAGCTTCCGTTCACTTTTCCATATTCGTCACGGAAGTACTTGCTGGAAGAACGTAAGATCCGGCCGGTAGGTGTGGCGTTAACATAGCTGTACTGGTCTTCCGGTGATGTGGATCCCTTTAAAATCTCTAATCCGGCATTGGTGCCTCCATCTCCGACTTTTCTTCCGGTCACATGTCCATTCCAGATTGCGACGATTGTCTGGTCATATGGCAGGGTAAGGTCATGTAAAACCACTTCACAGTTTTCTCCGAATTGCATCGCAATGCATTTAGCAATGTCAGACAACAGGTTCAGGTTATCAGAAACATATCCCATAGTAGTATTTTATCCTTTCAACAAAATGTCTATGTAAATTATAAATGAAATGTGAGATAAAGTCCAGTAATAATCCAGTATTTGTTGAAAGATAAAATTAACATTATAAGAAACAGACAAAAAAATAAAAAGAATCCCATAATTATTGTTGACAAAATACATGAAATATAGTATATATTGATTATGAGTTAAACAAAATGTTGAAGATCAATCAACAAAAAGTTCAAACTATATTTTTAAAAGGAGGTATTTTATGAAAAGAGCAATTGGTATTATCATGGCTGCAGGTATGGCTGCATTGGCGGTCACAGGCTGCGGAAGCAGTTCCAAGGAACAAGCCACCAACGCACAGACGACTGCGGCCGGCGGGGAGACAACCAGCGGGGAAACATCTGCTCCGGCAGAAAACAAGGAAGCGCAGGTGATCACTTTCTGGTACAACAACACAGGGGATGAAGCGGCTGTCTATGAGAAAGCGATCAGTGAGTACAATGCTTCCCAAAGCAATTATAAGGTGGAAGGGTTAAGCGTTACGGATGCCCAGAAAGTAATCGTAGCTATGAGCAGCAACGAATCACCTGATGTAATCAAAATAAGCAACCAGACCGTAGTGCAGTATCAGAAGAATGGCTTGCTGGAAAATCTGCAGCCATATGTAGACAAGGAATCCTTTGATTCCTCCATTTATTCAGAGCAGGCTATGAATGCAAATACCATTGACAGAAATATTTATGCCCTTCCCCTTGATGCATACACCATTCAGATGTATTACAACAAGGAACTGTTGAAGGAAGCCGGATACACCGAGCCGCCTAAAACTATGGAAGAGATGTATGAGATGGCAGTAAAGGCTACGAAGGTAGATGGCAGCGGAAATATTGAGGTACTTGGATATCCCTTATTCCCATATGCCTCTGCCAGACAGGAGCTGATCTACGGCTTTGGCGGAAGATGGTGGGATGAGGATTCTAATGTCACTCCTGATAACGCAGGCATTTTAGACAGTCTTAATATGAACATAAAATACAGAAATCAGTTTGGCGGAAAAGCCCTTGATGGGTTTATCGGTACAGCAAATACAAACCGTTATACAGAACAGGATATGTTCTTCCAGGGCAAGCAGTTGTTCCGTCTTGACGGCTCCTGGCTGCCGACCATGATGAAGAATTTTAATTCCACCGTTGATTACGGCATTACCCTGATTCCTGGCACACAGGCAAATCCGGAGCTGAGAGGAACCAGCCGCTATGAGACTGACTCTGTAGCAGTTCCGGCAATGGCTAAGAATAAAGATGGAGCCTGGGACTTTACAAAATGGCTCTGCAGTCAGGAAGGCGCTAAGATCATTGACCTTGGAACCGGAAATCTTCCTGCTGTAAAAGCTTTATACGATGATGCTGATATTAAGGCAGTTCCTGGATTTACAGAATTTATTGACGCTCTGAAGCAGGAAAAAGGCATTCAGTATCCGGTAATGGCAGATTATGATGAATACATATCCATGATCAATGCAGCACTTGATACCGTCTACTCAGGGTCAAAGACTCCTGAAGAGGCACTGAAAGCTCTTGCAGCACAAAGCGCAAATTTAAAATAACAATTCACTAATAAAGGGCGCTGCAGGCAGAAATCTGCATAATGCAGTGCCCTGATCTTCATGTTTGAGAGGGGAAAAGGAATGAAGGGACGAAACGCGACACAGCGGGATTTTATAAATGGGCTGCTGTTTTCATCTCCGTGGATTCTGGGCTTTCTGGCTTTTAGTGTATATCCGCTGATAAGCTCTCTGTATTACAGCCTTACAAAGTTCAATGCCGTAACAGCTCCGCAGTGGGTGGGACTTGAAAATTATAAAGACATCTTTAGTGATCCCCTTGTTTGGAAGAGTTTGGGAAACACCTTATTTATGGCCTTTGTATCTACGCCCATCAACCTGTTCGTAGCGCTGCTACTGGCCAGCATCGTATGCGCCGATTTTAAGGGGCGGGGGTTTGTCAGGACAGCATTTTTCCTGCCTTCCGTAATCCCCATGGTTGCAGCGACTATGGTATGGATCTGGATGTTTGACCCTACCTACGGCTACATCAATAACGTATTAAGCTGGTTTGGAATCAGCGGGCCGGCATGGCTTATGGATGCCCATTATACCAAGTGGGCGCTGGTTCTCATGGGAACGTGGAACACCGGAACCATGATGCTGGTCTGCATGTCAGCTTTACAGTCTGTACCCAAAAGCTATTATGAATCCGCCGAAATTGACGGAGCCGGAAAGGTTTCCAGATTTTTCTATATTACGGTACCATGCATTGCTCATGTTCTTGTGTATCAGGCTATACTAAGCACCATAAATGCATTCCAGTATTTCCAGCAGGTATACATCATTATTACTGCTAATGCCGGAGTAAAAGGCGGAAGTGCCGCCGGCGGCCCTGAGAATTCCATTCTCATGTATCCGCTGTATGTATTCCATAATGCATTTACCTATTTAAAGATGGGTAAGGCTTCGGCTATGGCGTGGTTGCTCTTTGTCATTGTTGCGATTCTCACGGTTATTATGACAAAGGTGACGAGAAAAGCAACAGAAAATGCCGGAGGTGAATAAGGATGAAGAAATATATAAGCAAAGTTTTATTTTTTGCTATGGTTGCTGTGCTGGCTTTGATTTTCATATCACCCTTTATGGTAATGCTGCTCACTTCGTTCAAAACCAACAACGATGCGTTTACCATTCCGGTAAGGCTGTTTCCCCGTGAATGGGTGAAAGAAAACTATCCGGCAGCCTTTGCAGCGATCCCATATTTTAAGTACATGGGAAATACGGTGTTTATCACGGCCATTTCACTCATAGGGCAGCTTCTGGTCACGCCTATGGTTGCATATTCCCTGGTGAAAATCAGATGGAAGGGTGCAGACATCATCTCAGGCCTGGTCATGGCGACGATGATGATACCCATAACGGTCACTATGGTGCCTTTATATAAGATTTATTCAAAGCTGGGTCTTACCAATACATACGTTCCCTTAATCCTGCCTGCATTTTTTGGAAAGGCATATTATATTGTTATTGTCCGGCAGTTTTTTGCAGGTATTCCAAACAGCTTGATTGAGGCGGGGAAAATCGACGGGGCTACAGAATTCCAACGTTATTATAAAATTGCACTTCCTCTTTGCAAACCGGTTTTGACCACGATAGGGATATACGCCTTTTTGGATGCGTGGAGTGATTATTTGTATCCCTTGATTTTTATAACAAAGCCAAGTATGTATACCCTTTCTCTGGGACTCCAGCAGTATATGAGTGAGTATTCCATAGACTGGTCAAGGCTGATGGCGGCAGCAGTTGTATTTGTTCTTCCGGTCATTGTATGCTTTGCGGTTTTCCAGAAAAACTTTGTGGAAGGAATTGCAACCAGTGGCTTAAAGGCGTAATGAGCAGGTGAATATATGCGAAAAACACAATCATTAAATGGAGTTTGGGAATGGCATTCCGAAGGAGCCTCCCACGATGCCGTATACACGGGAGAAGTGCCTGGAACGGTGATCAGCCATATGCTGAAACATAAGCTGATCGAGGATCCTTATTGGAGATGCAATGAATATGCTGTCCGGGAATTGATGGCAAATGATTATCTTTATAAAAGAAGCTTTGCGGTGTCAGGAGAGGATCTGGAATTTTCCCATGCAGAACTTATCTGCGCCGGAATTGATACCATTGCCTCCATCCGCATGAATGGCTGTCTGGTTGCAGAAACCAGGGATATGCACAGAACCTACCGTTTCCCGGTAAAGGAATTTTTGCAGGAAGGAGAAAACCGGATAGAGGTTTTATTTCTCTCCCCGCTGAAATTTGTAAGGAAAGAGGATGAGGGAAATGATATCTTCTATGCCTCCACCGGATGTATCCACGGGAATGCGGCACTTCGCAAGGCTCATTATATGTTTGGATGGGACTGGGGCCCGCAGCTTCCGGATATGGGAATCTTCCGGGATATAGCCATCGAATATTTCAGCGAAGCGAAACTCCAGGATGTCCATATCAGGCAGGAGCATGAAAACAGTGGCAGAGTAGGGCTGAAATTTGAAGTAAAAACAAAGCAGCCTCCCTCTTTTGAAGAAAGGCAGGAAAACAGGCAGACATGGCTTACCGAGACTGTAATAACAGATCCGGAAGGCAGGCTTGTATCCAGGACAGTCCGAAACAGCGGAGAGTGGCAGTATGAAGAAACCATTCCAGAGCCCCGGATATGGTGGCCCAACGGTTTAGGAGAGCATCCCTTATACAGGGTGAATATCCGCCTGCTTGATGAAGCAGGAACCTGTCATGATGCCTATGAATGCCGGATCGGCCTTCGGACCGTGACCGTCAGCACGGATAAAAATGAATACGGAAAAGAGTTTGCTATTACGGTGAACGGAATAAAAATATTTACCATGGGAGCGAATTATATCCCGGAAGACAATATTTTAACAAGGGTGTCGAAGGAGAGGACTGCACGGTTGATCGAAGACTGTGCTGCCGCAAACTTCAATTGCTTAAGAGTCTGGGGCGGAGGTTATTACCCTGATGACTATTTCTATGATAAATGCGATGAAGAAGGAATATTAATCTGGCAGGATCTGATGTTTGGATGCAATGTCTATGCATTAAACGAACCTTTTGAAGAGGACATTATAGAAGAAACAAAGGACAATGTCCGCCGTTTAAGGCACCATGCTTGTCTGGCCCTGTGGTGCGGAAATAATGAAATGGAATGGGGCTGGGCAGATGAGTGGGCAAGGCTGAAAGGCCATCACCCCAGATATAAAGCAGACTATACAAAAATCTTTGAATATATTCTTCCCCGGGCAATTAAAGACTGTGATGACACTACCTTTTTCTGGCCATCTTCTCCGTCCTCAGGAGGAGCCTTTGACAATCCCAACGCGACCAACCGGGGGGATCAGCATTATTGGGAGGTCTGGCATTCAGGAAAGCCGTTTACGGAATATGGAGATTTCAGCTTTTGCTCAGAATACGGTTTCCAATCCTTTCCACACAGCAAAACAATAGCCTCCTTTACCCTGCCAGAGGACCGGAATATTTTTAGCAGGGTCATGGAATCACACCAGAAAAACCCAGCGGCTAACGGGAAGATTTTAAACTACATAGCAGATTACTTCCTTTATCCTAAGGATACGGATTCACTGGCATATATCTCTCAGATTCTTCAGTTAAAGGCTATTGAGTATGGCGTAGAACATTGGAGAAGAAAGAGGGGGCAATGCATGGGTTCTCTATACTGGCAGCTTAATGACTGCTGGCCGGTAGCCTCCTGGGCGAGCATTGACTATTATGGACGCTGGAAAGCGCTCCATTACGGAGCACGCAGGTTTTATGCGCCCCTTACCATTTCCATCGGTGAAGAGAAGGAACTCTCTCCTCATGTTTCCTATTACGTTCATAACGATACCAGGGAGGAACAGCAGTGCAGGGCGGAAATTCTCCTTAAGGATCATAAATTCCGGGTGTTGTGGAAAGAGGCATGGGAAGGGGAACTGCCTGCGTTGTCGGTGTTAAAGTGCATGGAAACAGATTTTTCCCCATGGACCGATGACGAAGCCCTTTGCTCTTCTGTTTTTTCTGTATTCCGACTATACAGGGGAGAAGAACTTCTTACGGAACGGACGGTTCTGTTTGTAAAACCAAAGCATTTTGATTATAATGCCCCGGCTTATGATGTTTCGGTTTCAGAGTCAGAGCATAGCTTTGATATTACGGTGAAAGCTTCCTGTTTCTGCCAGTATGTAGAGCTTTACTTTAAAGATTTTGACGTTATTTTCTCTGATAACTTTTTTGATATTACTTCGCCGGAAGGAGTTACGGTTCACGTAAGCAAAAAAGACTTTAAAGACCAGATGAGCCCAGACATGGTGAAAGAAAACCTGGTGGTGCGGAGTGTTGCTGACAGTTATGAAAGCTGAGAAGGGAGGAGATAAAGATGGGACTTACACAGGAACAGATACAACAGTTAGAGACGCCCTGTCTGGTTATTGATGTGGATCTGGCGGAAAAAAACATAAGAAGGATGCAGGAAGCAGCGGATCAAGCCGGCTGCCGGCTGCGCCCTCATATCAAGACCCATAAAATGCCCTTATTTGCCGAAATGCAGATAAAGGCCGGTGCAAGCGGGATCACCTGTGCCAAGGTAAGTGAAGCTGAGGTCATGGCTGACGGAGGCATGGAGGATATTTTCATTGCTTATCCTATGGTCGGAAATTTCCGTATCCAGAGGGCGATTTCGTTGGCAAAAAGGATCAAAAGGCTTATTTTGACCATTGACAGCCTGGAAGGTGCTAATGCGCTGAATCAGGCAGCTTCTGATCAGGATATGATCCTGGAAGTCCGTATGGAGATCGATACGGGAGCCGGACGCACGGGAGTGCCTATGGACCGGGCAGTGGAGCTGGCCCTTGCCCTTAAGCAGATGAAGCATTTAAACCTCAAAGGTATATTTACGTTTAAGAGCCTAATCCTGTCCGGCAAGCCAACGGAGGACAATTTGCTGGCTGCCGAGGAAGAAGGAAACATGATGGCTGAAACTGCCAGGCTGTTGAAAGATGCGGGAGTAGAGATACAGGACATCAGTGCCGGTTCATCCCCCACCGGT